>NZ_JBITIB010000003.1:0-369829 GCF_044458565.1 Streptomyces sp. NPDC050433
CCAGAACTCAGCACCCAAACCATCAACCACACCCCCACCACGCACACGAGACACCACAGGCCAGAACCGCTCCCGCTGAAACGCATACGTAGGCAACGACAGGAGGGGGTCGCCTGACTGGGTTCCGAGCAGCGTTGCCCAGTCCACGTGGGCGCCGTGCACGTGGGCCCCGGCCAGAGCGGTCAGCAGGGTTTCGGGCTCGTCGCGCTCAGCCCGCAGCAGCGGCAGCCAGACGCCGCTGTCGGCTGTGGCCATGGCACTCAACGTCCCGGCAGGCCCGGCCTCCAGGAACAAGTCCGCACCGTGCTCGCGTAGCTTGAGGACCGTGTCGTGATAGCGAACCGTGTCCCGGACATGCCGAACCCAGTAGGCCAGATCTGTCACATCTGCATCTGGAACACCCGACACGACGGGGATCCGCGGCTCACGCCACGTCACCCGCTCCAGTACCCGCTCAAACGGCTCCAGCATCGGCTCCATCAACGGCGAATGGAAGGCATGACTGACCCGCAACCGCCGTGCCTTGCCACCCCGCTCCCGCCACTTCTCCGCCAGCTCCAACACCACATCCTCAGCACCGGAAATCACCGTCGACTCCGGACCGTTGACCGCCGCGAGTCCCACGCCGGTGTGCTCGCTGATCAAGTCCAGCGCCTCGGCCTCACCCGCCGACAACGCCACCATCGCCCCACCAGCCGGCAACTCCTGCATCAACCGACCCCGAGCCACAACCACCGAAGCCGCATCCGCCAGATCCCACACACCCGCCACATACGCAGCACTCAACTCACCAATCGAATGCCCCGCCACCCACTCCGGCACCACACCCCACGACGAAGTCAACCGGAACAACGCCACCTGCACAGCAAACAACCCAGCCTGCGTATAAAGCGTTTCATCCAGCAGGCCCGCTTCACCATCGATCACATCCCTGACCGGACGCGGCAAATGCCGGTCCAGCTCCCCACACACCTCGTCAAACGCCTCCGCGAACACCGGGAACGACGCATACAACTCCGAACCCATACCAAGGCGCTGACCGCCCTGACCCGAAAACACCACCGCCAACCGCCCAGAACCCACCGACCCGCTCACCACACCCACACCCGACCGACCCTCGGCCAACCCCTGCACACCCTCCACCAAAGCCTGCCGGTCACGGCCCAACACCACCGCCCGATGCTCAAACACCGAACGCGAGGTAGCCAACGCCCGCCCCACCACCACCGGATCGATCCCCGGCTGATCCTCAGCCCACCGACCCAACCGAACAGCCTGATCCCGCAACGCTTCCACCGACTTCGCCGACAACAACCACGGCAGGACCGCCCCACTGGTCGGGGTCGAGGCCTCCTTCGACTCCACCGCAGGGGCAGATTCGGGTTCTTCGAGGATCAGGTGAGCGTTCGTTCCGGAGATTCCGAACGACGACACCCCCGCCCGGCGCGGACGACCATCGGTCTCCCATGGCACCGCCTCGGTCAGCAACTCCACCGCACCCGCTGACCAGTCCACATGCGATGACGGCACGTCCACATGCAACGTCCGCGGCAGAACACCGTGCCGCATCGCGAGCACCATCTTGGTAATGCCCGCCACACCAGCAGCCGCCTGCGTATGACCGATGTTCGACTTCACCGACCCCAACCACAACGGCGCACCCTCCAGCCGGCCCTGACCATAAGTAGCCAACAACGCCTGCGCCTCAATCGGATCACCCAGCTTCGTCCCCGTACCGTGCGCCTCCACCACATCAACATCAGCCGAAGACAACCGCGCACTCGCCAACGCCGCCCGAATCACCCGCTGCTGCGAAGGACCATTCGGCGCCGTCAACCCATTCGACGCACCATCCTGATTCACCGCACTCCCACGCAACACCGCGAGCACCTGATGTCCGTGCCGGCGCGCATCAGACAACCGCTCAAGAACCAGGATCCCGGAACCCTCACCCCAACCCGTCCCATCCGCAGATTCGGAGAAGGGTTTGCACCGGCCGTCGGCGGCCAATCCGCCCTGGCGGGAGAATTCCACGAACACTTCCGGGGTGGACATCACCGTCACCCCACCAGCCAGCGCCATCGAACACTCACCGGACCGCAACGCCTGCGCGGCCAAATGCACCGTCACCAACGACGACGAACACGCGGTGTCCACCGTCACCGCCGGGCCCTCCAAGCCGAGCGCGTACGACACTCGGCCTGTGAGAACACTCCCGTAGTTGCCTGTGCCGTTGAATCCGTCGCTGTCTCCCGGATTCAACGCGGTCTGAGTCGCGTAGTCGTGATACATCAACCCGAGATACACACCAGTCGCACTGCCACGCAGCGAATCCGGCACGATCCCCGCCCGCTCCAACGCCTCCCACGCCGTCTCCAACACCAGCCGCTGCTGCGGATCCATCGCCACCGCCTCACGCGGCGAAATACCGAAGAACCCCGCATCGAACTCCGCCGCATCCACCAGAAATCCGCCGTGGCGGGTGTACGTGGTACCAGGACGAAGCCGGTCCGGGTCATAAAGACCCTCCACATCCCAACCCCGATCAGACGGAAACTCCGCCACCCCCTCACCACCAGCCGCCAGCAACTCCCACAACGCCTCCGGCGAATCCACCCCACCCGGAAAACGACACCCCATCCCCACGATCGCGATCGGCTCATCCAACGCACCGGTCGCCACGCTTCCGTGCGCGGGAACCTCGTCCGCCTGCTCACCCAGTACGCCCGCCAGCACAAACCCGGCCAGCAACCGCGAAGTCGGGTAGTCGAAGGCCAGGGTCGCCGGCAGGCGCAAGCCGGTTACGGCGGTGAGCCGGTTACGCAGTTCCACCGCGGTCAGGGAATCGAAGCCCACATCACGGAAGGTCACATCGGCATCGACCCGAACAGCCGAGTCGTGTCCCAGGACGGTGGCCGCTTGAGCACGTACCAGTTCCAGCACCGCTGAGTGGCGTTCCTCGATCGGCAGTGCGGCAAGACGGGCGGCAAGATCACCTTCACCAGCCGTGGTCGCGGCGGCCCGACGTGCCGGACCACCAGTCAGCCCACTCAGCAACGGCGAGACAGATCCGGCAGCTCGCATCGCCGCCATATCCAGCCGAGCCGCCACCACCAGCGGCCGTTCCACGCGCACCGCCGCGTCAAACAACGCCAGCCCCTGCTCATCCGACAGCGCCCGAACCCCGGCCCGAGCCCACCGGGCCAGATCCGTTTCACCCAGGCGCCCGGTCATTCCCGAGCTCTGCTCCCACAACCCCCACGCCAACGACTGGCCGGCCAACCCAGCCGAACGCCGCTGCTGCACCAGAGCGTCCAGCGCAGCGTTCGCCGCCGCATAACTCCCCTGACCCGCCGAACCCAACGTCGCCGCAGCCGACGAATACACCACGAACAAACCCAAATCCAGATCCAGCTCACGGCTCAGCTCATGCAAATGCCACGCCGCATCCACCTTCGCCCGCAACACCACGGACAGCCGATCCGGCGTCAACGACTCGACCACCGCGTCGTCCAGCACACCAGCCGCATGCACCACACCCGACACCGCGTACTCGGCAAACACCGCAGCCACAGCACCACGATCAGACACATCACAAGCCCGCACCGACACCCGCGCACCCAGGCCGCCCAGCTCGGCGACCAACTCATCCGCGCCTGGAGCTTCCATGCCCCGGCGTGAGAGGAGCAGCAGGTCACGCACGCCGTAGGCACTGATCAGATGCCGGGCGAGCAGCGCCCCCAGCACTCCGGTGCCCCCGGTGATGACCACGGTGCCCTCAGCCACCTGATCCGGCACCGGTTGACCAGCACTGGTAGCTCGCACCAGACGCCGCACACACAACATGCCCGCGCGCAGTGCGATCTCCGGCTCAGCGCTGCGCACCACCGGTGGCAAAACACGCTCGATGTCGACGTCGGCATCGACATCGACGTCCAAGAGAACAAATCGTCCTGGATGCTCGGATTGCGCAGAACGCACCAAGCCGGTCACCGCCGCAGCGGCCAAATCGCTGCCATCAACCGCGCCCTGGGTGAGCAGAATCAGGCGCGAGTCGTCCGTGTTCGGCTCGGCCAGCCACTCCTGGAGCCAGCCCAGTACCGTGGCCGTCACCGTCTGCACCGACTCAAAACCACTGCCAGTCGGTACCTGGGCGACCACCACCGCCGGCACGCCACCATTGACCTGGCCGTGCCAGGCCCAGTCCACATTCATGGGTGTGCCGGGATCGGACAGCGGTAGCCAGTCAACCCCGAACAGCGACCGGGCCGTTTCCCCCGCCGCTGACGCAGCCGGGTCGGTGGTGACCGGTCGCAGCATCAGCGAGTCGGCACTGAACACCGGCTGCCCGGCCGGATCGAACGCCACGACCCCAACCCCGCCGTCCTCACGCCGCAACAACCGCACACGCAGCACCGATGCACCAGTGGCGTGCAAACGAACGCCATTCCACACGAACGGCAAACTCACCCCGTCCCCACCGGGCTGAGCCGTCAAGCCGATCGAGTGCAGGGCCGAGTCCAGGAGCGCCGGGTGCACACCGAAACCGTCAACCTCGGTCCGCTCGGCCAGTGCCACCTCGGCGAAGACATCCGCGCCGGACTGCCACACTCCACGAAGCCCCTGGAAGGCCGGTCCATAGCCGTAGCCGTCCTCGGCCAGGCGCTCATAGGCACCGTCGACCGGCACCGGCCGCGCACCCGGCGGAGGCCATGCCCCCGCCCACACCGGCGCGGGGACAGCGGCCTGGGCACTCAGCACACCGTCGGCGTGCTGAACCCACTCGTCGTCATCGTCGGCGCGCGAGAAGATGCCGATCTCCCGCCGCCCGTCCTCATCGGGCTCGGCGACCCGCACCTGAACCTGCACCCCACCCTGCTCAGGCAACAACAGCGGGGCCTGCAACGTCAGTTCGTCAACCACCGCGCACCCGACACGGTCACCGGCGTGCACCGCCAGATCCAGGAACGCCGTTCCGGGCAACAGCACCGACCCGAGCACGGCGTGGTCGGCCAGCCAGGGGTACGTGGCCAGCGACAACCTGCCGGTCAGCACCACCGCGTCCCCGCCGGCCAGCGCCACCTCCGCGCCGAGCAACCGATGCCCAGGCTCGCCCTGCCCCAATGCCCGAACGTCCCCGGGCCGCACTCCGCCTTGCGTGGGCCAGTACCGCTGCCTTTGGAAGGCGTACGTCGGCAGGGACACCGACCGCCCGCCGGTACCCAGCAGGGAGGCCCAGTCGACTCCGGCGCCGTGCACGTGGGCCCCAGCCACTGCGGTCAGTAGGGTTTCGGGCTCGTCGCGTTCGGGACGGAGAGCGGGGAGCCAGACGCTGCTGTCGGCTGTGGCCATCGCACTCAACGTCCCGGCGGGCCCGGCCTCCAGGAACAAGTCCGCACCGTGCTCCCGCAGCTTGAGGACCGTGTCGTGATAGCGAACCGTGTCCCGCACATGCCGAACCCAATACGAGGGATCACAGACATCCGCATCCGGAGCCCCAGACACCACCGGGAACCGCGGCTCACGCCACGTCACCCCCTCCAGCACCCGCTCAAACGGCTCCAACATCGGCTCCATCAACGGCGAATGGAAGGCATGACTGACCCGCAACCGCCGCGCCTTGCCACCCCGCTCCCGCCACTTCTCCGCCAGCTCCAACACCACATCCTCAGCACCGGAAATCACCGTCGACTCCGGACCGTTCACCGCCGCGAGTCCCACGCCGGTGTGCTCGCTGATCAAGTCCAGCGCCTCGGCCTCACCCGCCGACAACGCCACCATCGCCCCACCAGCCGGCAACTCCTGCATCAACCGACCCCGAGCCACAACCACCGAAGCCGCATCCGCCAGACCCCACACACCCGCCACATACGCAGCACTCAACTCACCAATCGAATGCCCCGCCACCCACTCCGGCACCACACCCCACGACGAAGTCAACCGGAACAACGCCACCTGCACAGCAAACAACCCCGCCTGCGTGAACACCGTCTCATCGAGCAGATCCGAGTCGTTGTTGATCACATCCTTGATCGGACGCGGCAAATGCCGATCCAGCTCCGCACAGACCTCGTCGAAGGCCTCGGCGAACACCGGGAACGACACATACAACTCCGAACCCATACCCAACCGTTGACTGCCCTGACCGGAAAACACCACCGCCAACCGCCCAGAACCCGCCGACCCGCTCACCACACCCGCACCCGACCGACCCTCGGCCAGCAAGCGCAGGCCATCCCTCAACGCCTCCCCGTCCCCACCCAGAACCACCGCCCGATGCTCAAACACCGAACGCGTCGTGGCCAGTGAACGCCCCACCATCACCGGTTCCGTTTCCGGGGTCTCGGCGGTCCAACTAGCCAGTTGAGACGCCTGATCCCGCAAACCTTCCGGCGACCTGGCCGACAGCAACCACGGCACCACGCCAACCACCGGGTTCTCATCGGATTCGGTTGCCGATACCGGCTCGGGTTCTTCGAGGATCAGATGGGCGTTCGTTCCGGAGATACCGAACGACGACACCCCAGCCCGGCGCGGACGACCATCGGTTTCCCACGGCACCGCCTCGGTCAGCAACTCCACCGCGCCCGCCGACCAGTCCACATGCGATGACGGCACGTCCACGTTCAACGTCCGCGGCAACACCCGGTGCCCCATCGCCAGCACCATCTTGATAATCCCAGCCACACCAGCAGCCGCCTGCGTATGACCGAGGTTCGACTTCACCGACCCCAACCACAACGGCCGCCCCTCCGCACGCCCCTGACCATAAGTAGCCAACAACGCCTGCGCCTCAATCGGATCACCCAACCGAGTACCAGTGCCATGCGCCTCCACCACATCAACATCAGCAGAAGACACCCGAGCACTCGCCAACGCCGCCCGAATCACCCGCTGCTGCGAAGGACCATTCGGCGCCGTCAAACCATTCGACGCACCATCCTGATTCACCGCACTCCCACGCAACACGGCCAGGACCTGATGCCCACGCCGCCGAGCATCCGACAACCGCTCCAGCACCAGAACCCCGGCGCCCTCACCCCAACCCGTCCCATCCGCAGCATCCGCGAACGGCTTACACCGCCCATCAGCAGCCAACCCACCCTGACGGGAGAACTCCAGGAACATGTCCGGAGTGGACATCACCGTCACCCCACCAGCCAGCGCCATCGAACACTCACCAGAACGCAACGCCTGCGCAGCCAAATGCACCGCCACCAGTGAAGCCGAACACGCGGTATCCACCGTCACCGCCGGGCCCTCCAGGCCAAGCGTGTAGGCGACTCGGCCCGAAGCCACACTCACCGCGTTGCCGGTCAGCACATGTCCGTCGACCTCGTCCGAACCGGACGCCAGCACCGAACCGTAGTCAGATCCGCCGACACCCACATACACACCGGTGTCCGAACCACGCAGCGAATCCGGGACGATCCCGGCCCGCTCAAGCGCTTCCCACGCCGTCTCCAGCACGAGCCGCTGCTGCGGGTCCATCGCCGTCGCCTCACGCGGGCTGATCCCGAAGAACTCGGGATCGAACATTCCCGCCTCGGCCAGGAAACTGCCATGCCGGGCATAAGTGGTACCCGGACGAAGCCGGTCCGGGTCATAAAGACCCTCCACATCCCAACCCCGATCAGACGGAAACTCCGCCACCCCCTCACCACCAGCCGCCAGCAACTCCCACAAAGCCTCCGGCGAATCCACCCCACCCGGAAAACGACACCCCATCCCCACAATCGCAATCGGCTCATCCAACGCACCGGTCGCCACGGCCGTACTGGATGGCGTCAGATCCGATTCGGACGCTCCTGATATGCGGCGGTGCAGATACGCGGCCAGCCGTGCGGGTGTCGGATAGTCGAACAGCACGGTGGTCGGTAGATCAAGAGCGACATCCGCGATGAGCCGGTTACGCAGTTCCACGGCCATGTAGGAATCCGAGCCCTGTTCCCGAAAGCTCCGATCGGCGTCGACGTCCGATGCGCCACCGTGACCGAGCACCGCAGCCGCGTGCATGCGGACCAGGTCGAGCAGGTACGGCACACTGCCGGCCACGCCAGGCGCCGCAACGACTCCTATACGACCGCGCCGACGCTCATCCCGGCGTGGACCGTCGACAACGGTCTCTCGCAGGTCGCTGCTCAGGTCGGCGACCAGGATGCTCGGGTTGTCGTGTTCAACAGCACTGACCAGCGCCTCGATCTGCAGGGCGGGATCAGTGGGGCGCATCCCCTCGACCGACGGCATCTCCTCGTCGTGCCAGGCCACGAGAGTGCCCGGCAGGCAGTTCGCCCGGCGCAGCCGGATCAGCGCCTCGGCATGACCATTGGAGTCCGGATTCAAGCCCAGTTGCGCACTCGCACGCGACACCACCACGAACGCGGACAACCCGCGGTCGGCACTCTGCTCGTGCAGACGCCAGACGGCCTCGGGATCAGGCGTGCCAGCCGGTTCCGGAAGGTACAGGACCGCTGTGAGGTCCGGATCGGCCGGCAGATCACTGCCCCGGACGACGCGCGCACCGCCACCCTCCAACCAGCGGACCAGCTCGTCGGCCGACTGGCCGGTGCCACCACCGGCGAGCAGTACGGTGCCGGAGGGACGCCAGTCCCGCTGCGGCGCCGTTGTCGGAACCGGCGCTGACCGTACCCGCCAGGCGAACACTCCGGTGGAGCGCAGAGCCAAGCGGTCTTCGCCGTACTCACCGGCCAGAACGGCGCGCAGCCTGCGCGAGGTTGTCGCGTCCCACACAGCAGGAAGCTCAAGACGGCCGCCGACACCGCCCGGAGCCGACGGCCGATCCCAAAGATCACCGGCTACGCGGGTCGTCACGCACCACACCGGAACGTCGGCGACCATGCCGGCTGAAACGTCAGGTGGCAGGAACGACACCACGCCGGCGACCCGTCCCATGTCGCTGAAGGCAGCTTCCGGAAAGGCAGGGTCCACACGAACGAGCAAGGACTCATCCGGGTCGTCCGAGAGCGCGGCGACAACCTGGCCGACCACGTCCTCCTCCGGGCATTGGTCGGCGGGTACCGCCACGACCCATCGACCGGTCAGTGTCCGTTCCAGTACGGGGCCGATCGGCGCCCAGCAGACCTCGTACCGCATCGCGTCGAGTTCGGTGCCTTGAGGCGTTTCATGGGCCGGACTTACGGCTGGTGCATCCGGCAGCCAGTAGCGCTTCCGCTGGAAGGCGTACGTCGGCAGGTCCATGACGCGGCCCGCGTCACCGACCTGTGTGGCCCAGTCCACGTGGGCGCCGGCGACGTGAACACCGGCCAGCGACCGCAACCACCGACCCCGGCCACCGTCATCACGACGCAGCGTGCCCGTCACCGTCAGACCCTCACTGGCCTGCTCAACCGCCATCGCCAGCACCGGATGCGCACTCACCTCAACAAATGACCGATGCCCGGCCTCCACCAAAGTCTCGACCACCTCGGCAAAACGCACCCGCTCACGAAGGTTCCGATACCAATACCCACCATCAAGCCCCGCCGTGTCGACAACCTCCGCGTCCACCGTGGAATGCAGTGGTATGCCCCCGCTCGCCGGGGTGAGGCCGGCCAGATCAGCAGCCAACTGCTCCTCAATCGCCTCCACCTGAGCCGAATGCGACGCGTAGTCGACCGCGATCCGCCGCACACCCTCACCGGAATGCCGGGCGACGAACTCGTCACACGCCACCACGGAACCCGAGACCACCACCTGCCCCGGACCGTTCACCGCAGCCACGGAGAGACCACCGGCCCACGGGGCAATCCACTCCTCAACCTGCGCGAGCGCAGCGGGAACCGACACCATCCCCCCAGAGCCCGCCAACCCCACAATCGCCCGACTCCGCAACACCACCACCCGAGCGCCGTCCTCCAACGACAAACCACCAGCCACCGTCGCAGCGGCGATCTCCCCCTGCGAATGACCCACCACCACGGCAGGCGAAACACCCGCCGAACGCCACAGCCCGGCGAGGGACACCATCACCGCCCACGACACCGGCTGCACCACATCAACCCGCCCCAACAACCCCGCATCACCCAGAGCATCACGCAACGACCAGTCCACCAACGGCCCCAACGCCGCCCCACACCGCTCCATCCACTCCGCAAACACCGGCTCCGAATCCCACAACTCCAGACCCATCCCCACCCACTGCGCACCCTGCCCCGGAAACACAAACACCGGCCCCGACGCAGCCGGCCCCGCCGTACCACGAACCACCGCCGTGGAAGTCTCCAAATCCCGCAACGCCGTCACAAACCCGCGTACGTCCTCCGCCACCACCACCGCACGATGCTCGAACACCGACCGGCTCAACACCAACGCCCGGCCCACCAGACCCGGATCAACCCCCGGACGCTCAGCCACCCACCGACCCAACCGAACAGCCTGCTCCCGCAACGCCTCCGCCGACTTCCCCGACAGCAACCACGGCACCACCCCACCCGCCAAGCCCTCCACCGGCTCCACATCCGGTATCTCAGCTACCTCAGCACTGCCGAAACCGGTCGCTTCGCTCACCACCATGTGGCAGTTGGTACCGCCCATGCCAAAGGAGCTGACCCCGGCCACCAGTGGCCGCTCGCCATCGGGCCACGCGCTGGTCTCCGTCTGCACGCGCAGGTTCAGATCCGTCAGCGGGATCCGCGGATTCGGCTCGCGAAAGTTCAGACTCCGCGGGATCAGACGATGCCTGATCGCCAGCACCACCTTCAGCAGGCCGGTGATCCCCGCCGCCGACTCCAGGTGGCCGATGTTCGTCTTGACCGATCCGACCCGCAGGGGGCCAAGCGCACGCCGAACCTCACCCAACGGGGAACCCACCGGAGCCCCCACCGCCGCACCCAGCGCGACGGCCTCGACCGGGTCGCCAACCGGGGTGCCGGTCCCGTGCAGTTCGACGTACTGCACTTCGGCCGGGTTCACGCCGGCGTGCTCGTGGGCGCGCCGGATGACCTCTTCCTGCGCGGCTGCGCTGGGAACGGTCAGCCCATCGCTCACCCCGTCGTTGTTGACCGCGCTCCCGCGAATCAGGCAGTACACCCGGTCACCGTCGGCCAGCGCCTGCCGCAGCGGCTTGAGCACCAGCACCGCGCCGCCCTCACCGCGGACGAACCCGTTGGCCCTGGTGTCGAAGGTGAAACATCGGCCATCGGGCGACAGCCCACCGAACTTCGACAACTCGACCCCGGCGTGCGGGCTGAGATTGAGGATCACCCCGCCCACGATCGCGCTGGAGCACTCCCCATGGCGCAGGCTTTCGCACGCGAGATGCACGGCGACCAGAGAGGACGACTGCGCGGTGTCCACGGTGATGCTCGGGCCGCTCAACCCGAGCGTGTACGAGACCCGGTTGGCGATCATTCCGCGCTGCACACCGGTGTTGCTGTGTGCGGTGATCGCGTCCAGCCCGCGGCGGTGCAGGAGTGCCGCGTAGTCGTCCTTGTTGGCACCGGCGAAAACACCGACGGGCTCGCCCCGCACCTGATCCGGGACGATCCCGGCGTCTTCCAGGGCCTCCCAGCTCAGCTCAAGCATCAGCCGCTGCTGCGGGTCGATCGCGGCGGCCTCACGTGGTGAGATCCCGAAGAACGCCGCATCGAACAGGTCGACGCCTTCCAGATAGCCGCCGAACTCGGTGCCGGCGGCGTCGGGACTCGGTCCGTCCGCTGTGTCCCAACGAGTGGCGGGAGTCGTCGAGATGGCGTCCACGCCGTCGTGCAACAGGGTCCAGAAGGCCGCCGGATTGGCCGCGTGCGGTAGTCGGCACGACATACCGACAACGGCGATCGGGTCCCGGTCCAAAGAGGATTCAGATTCAGTCATCAGAGTTCTCTCGGGTAGCACTCGTGACAAGGGGACGCGGCAGCATCCGGCCGGCGGCACCGGCCGGCCGGGTCTGCCCGCTGAGAATCGCTTTCGCTTGGAACGTCTAACCGCGGTCCATCGGAACGTCGAATCGCTCGTAGTAGAACTTGAACCGCTCACGCAGCTCGTTCTTGTCGAGCCCGAAGTCGTCCATGGTGAAGCGCTGCTTGCTGCGATGTCCGTCCGCTCTCGCGGTGAAGGCGCGCATTTCTTCCATGGCGGTGTCGTCCGGTTCGTGGCCCACCGCCGACGATATTCGGGTCACCGTGCCCATCGGATCTTTGACCAGCTCACCGAAGGCGACATCGACAAACCGGTCCCCGTTCTCGGTCCCCTCGGCGCTGTCGCGGTAATCCACCATCGAACGCAGGGCTCGTTCGATGTAGTCGGCGCACAACTGGCCGATACGGTGCAGATTGGGGTTCCGCAGCAGCATTCCGGTCGAAAACGTGCTCAGCCCGGCGAGAGAGACCAGTGAGGAGATCGGGTCGCGGTGGGTCTGCACCACTGTCGCGTCGTCGAACACGGTCAGCAAGGGGCGCAGCATCTCCAGGTGTGTGGGTGTTTTGAGCAGCCAGCGGCCACCGTCCGGCCGTTCGGCCTGCATTGCCTGGAGGTATTGACGGAGCAGCCGGTACCCGCCGGAGTGATCGGCGTCGGTGTACCAGCGCGTGTATTCCGGGAAATAGCCGAAACCGAACTGAAGCGACACATGCGCGGCGTCCAGCAGCGGCATTTCCTCTTCGGGCTCGTCGTTGGCTATCTCATGGCTGTCCACGAATCCGGGGAACGACCAGGACATGGCGCGCACGAACCGCTCGCCCGCCCTTACCCGCGGATCGGGCCCGTTGACGCGCCCGTTGCCTCGCTCACTGTCCCGCCGGGTGCCGCCGGCCGGGATCGGCTCCAGCGATTCCCAGAAGGGCATGTGGTACCAGGCGTGGTCCCGCGCCATGGTGCGATGCAGAAAGGTGGTGCCGCTTCGGGGCATGCCCACCACGAACAGCGGTGCGCTGACCGGTTTCTCGAACAGTTCGGGCTGCTGGGCCGCGAGTTCGGTCAACCGCAGCCGGTGGACCATCGGTTGCGTGAGTAGTCGACGGACCATCAGGCGGCCGAAAACGCTGAGGTCGACCTCTTGGTTGGCCGAACGGCACAGGATCTCCAGCGGCGCCTCGAAAGGAGCCAGATCTCCGAAATCGGACAGTCCGGTTTTGGCTCGGGCCTGATCGATGAGTATGGCGGGCTCGACGGGCCACAACCGGGTTCCGACCGGATCGAGCAAGCGGTTGATTGACCGAATCGGCCATGGCAGCCGGTATCCGCCAATGCTTTGGGCTGTCATCGGTGACGTACTGGTACTGCTCTTTGTCGCATCCGAGCGCATTGACCTCAACTGCCTTTCGGGCCGTCATCTGCGGAGAGCAGGGGAAAGTCGATGGGAAGTGGACCGAAGGCCGGGGGTGGGGGTTCCCGAAAACCGATCACCGCCGGGCGCGTCGAACTCGGCGTGCGCGATCCGCACGCCCTCGTCGCCGTCGCCGGCTGAATCGATTTCCGGCCGGTCTAAAAACCGTCCTGCTCGCGTGCCGCTCTCTTACCGTGGCCGTGGGGCAGCTGTGCCGCGTGGGCGGGATCGTACGTCGCTGCGGTCGTCGTCGCGGACATCGTGGGGGGCTCCAGTCCGTATCACGTTCCGGTCTCGGGCCAGTATTACGCGCATTCAGCCCGGTCCCTTGAGTGAGCGGGAAACCTGCTGCCTCGCGCGGTATGAAATCGGGCGTTGGGCACGCACCGCGTGGGATGGCTCCGGGGGCAGGACCAGCTCCGCGCTCAGTCGTGCACGAGCACCGCGTACCCAACCATGCCGATGACCACCAGCAAGGTCAGCACTGCGATCACAATCAGCGGAGCCGCACCCCACCCCTTCGGCGGATCGTTTCTCGGCCCGGCCTCCGACATGCCACCCTCGGCCGGCGGCGCCTCACCTGGCGGCACCCCACCACCACGCTCCGGGTCGGGGGTGTGGTCGGGATCAGAGTCGGGGTGCGAGGGGGGAGTCATGGACTCTGGGTGCCCTTTTCGCGCCCCGGATAATCCATTAGATATAGGCCCAAAGAGACCTCGTGGGTGTCGGGTGCGTTCATCGAGCGCCTGGTGGCTCGCCGATGGTTCACCGGTGGTGCCGGTCGTTGATCTGTCTGTACTCCCGTGCGGTCGGTTTGGGGACCTGCGTGGCTTCGCCGTGGAAACCGCGGCTCATCCTGGCGCGCAGCAACTGCGTACGGGTGGGTGTCGTACCGCTGCCGTTGTCCGCCGCCGTCAGCGGTGTGTACTGCTCGTGCTGGGTGAGGGCGTACAGCTGCGCCTGGCTGAGGGGTTCGTGGATCTCGACATACTCGCCGTGGATGAGACGGGTGAGAGTGCCCGTCTCGCGGCCGTGCAGGATCTTCTCGCGGTCCCGCCGCTGGAGACCGAGCGCCGCCCGTTTCGTCACGACGTACACGATGAGCGGTACGACGAACAGGCCGAAGCGGACTGCCCAGGTCACCACGTTGATGGACACGTGGAGGTGAGTGGCGATCAGGTCGTTCGCCCAACCGACCATTGCCACCGCGTACACGCTGAGCCATGCGGCTCCGAGGGCGGTGCGCACCGGCCGGTTGCGGGGCCGGTCCAGGATGTGGTGTTCGCGGTGGTCGCCGGTGACCCAGGCTTCGAGGACGGGGTAGAGGCCGAGGGCCAGGAAGAAGCCGACGCCGGCCAGTAGCGGGAGGAAGTTGTCCAGGGCGAGGGTGTGGCCCCAGAAGTTGAGCTCCCAGCCCGGCATGACGCGGAGCAGACCGTCGGCGACACCCATGTACCAGTCGGGCTGTGCTCCCGCCCCGACCTGGTTCGGGTGGTAGGGCCCGTACAGCCAGACAGGGTTGATCTGTGCGACGGCACCGAGGATGAAGAGCACGCCGGCGACCATGGCGAGGAATCCCGCCGACTTCACCGCGTACGTGGAGAAGGGGAGCCCGACGATGTTGTTGTTCGTGCGTCCCGGACCGGGGAACTGCGGGCGCTGGAGGCGGGAGGACAGGAATACCAGGGCGGCGAAGAGTGCCGCCATGAGGGCGGGGATGATCAGGATGTGGATCGTGTTGAACCGTGCCACCAGGTCGTCGCCCGGGAACTCTCCGCCGAAGAGGAACATCGACACGTAGGTGCCGACGATCGGCGTGGCGAGGATGGTGCCGTTGACGATGGCGAGCCCGGTTCCGGACAGTCCGTCATCGGGCAGGTCGTATCCGGTCAGGCCGGCGAACATGGCAAGGACCAGGAGCAGGAAGGCACATGTCCAGTTGAGTTCGCGCGGCTTGCGGAAGGCGCCGGTGAAGAACACCCGCATCAGGTTGGCGAGGAGGCTGGCGGCGAGGACCAGGGCTGACCAGTGGTGTACCTGCCGGATGAGCAGGCCGCCGCGGACGTCGAAGGAGATGTCCAGGGTCGAGCTGAACGCCTCCGACACCATCTGGCCACGCAGCGGGGCGTAGCTGCCGTTGTAGACGGTCTGCTCCGACGAGGGGTGGAAGTACAGCGACAGGTACACGCCGGTGAGGAGGAGGACGACGAAAGCGCAGAGCGCGATCTCTGCGAGCAGGAAGGACCAGTGGTCGGGGAAGACCCGGTGCGGCAAGCTCTTGCCGGGGCCTCGCCGGCCGAGGCGGACGGCGGCCCAGCCAGCGACCCGCTCCCCCGTACTCGGGTGCCGCGGCTCGGGCGACCCGGTCTCTTCTGTCGTCATCTTCCACCACTCGCCTCGTGCCGTCGGATGTCGGCAGCGCCCGGGAAAACCCTCAGATGGCCCTCTGGGGAGGGGACCGTTCCCCTCCGTCACCGCTCCACCGGGTGCGCAAAAGGTGCTATCCCACACAGAAATCTCTTGTATAGGACAGACTGCCCGAGATCGCCGGTCCCGCGCGGTTCTCGATCGTGTCGCGGTCCCGAGCGCGGCCCACCACTGGAACGACCTGCGGGCGAGGGAGAATCGTATGACCGAGACGCAGTCCGCACAGGACGAGACCGGCGGGCACGGAACGGCGAACGAGCGACACGCCGTGCGTACTCCCACCCCCGGCCCCTCATCCCCCGCCCCCACCCCCGCTGTGGCCGACCTTCGCCGTGTCGGGATCAATCCCGATTTCTGGTATCCGGTCTCCGAATCACGGAGCGTTCGGAAGAACAGCGCTTTCGCCGCCTCCTTCGCAGGGGAGCGGATCGCGCTGTACCGCGGTGGGAGCGGCACGGTGTACGCACTGGAGGACCGGTGCGCCCACCGCCAGGTACCGCTGAGCATGGGTGTCGTGGAGGGTGAGTCCCTGCGGTGCTGCTACCACGCCTGGGCCTACCGGGGCAACGGCCGGATCTCGCAGATCCCGTATCTGCCCAAGGGAGTGGACCGGCCGCCGCGAGGCGTACGCGCCTACCCGGTCCGCGAGGCGTACGGACTGGTCTTCGTCTTCCCCGGCGACCCGGAGAAGGCCGCCGAGACACCGTTTCCCGAACTGCCCGCGTACGCCTCGGCCAAGCACAGCACCATGACGTTCTCGCGCACCGTGCACTGCCACTACTCGTTCATGCACGAGAACCTGCTCGACATGAACCACCAGTTCCTGCACCGGGGCGTCCTCGGCCGGATCCGGCCGGAACTGCTCGGCTACGACACCGGTCCGCACTCCGTGGAAGCCCGGTACCTGTTCACTCCCGCCGGCGGGAAGAAGGACCGGGGCGCGGGTCTGCTCTCCGCCGAGGGTCTCGGCGGCAGCAAGTCGCCGGACATCGTCACCATCCGTACGGAGTACCCGTACCAGACCCTTCAGGTGGTCCCGGAGAAGGCCGAACTCCCGGCTTTCTCGCTGTGGGTGGCGTACGTACCGGAGGATGCCGAGCAGCGCACCAATCACGTCTACGGCCTGCTCATGATCCAGAAGCCGCCCGTCCCCGGTGCGCTCCGCCTCGCCTGGCCGTTGATCCGGCGCTTCACCGAGCGGGTGTTCGCGGAGGACCGGATGGCGGTGGAATCGGAGCAGCGGGCCTGGGACGAACAGGGCTCGGACTGGAACCAGGAGGTCTTCCCGCTGATCCTCGACGTTCGGAAGGTGCTGCGCTCGAACGGCGTTCCCATTCGGGCGAAAGAGGACCTGTGCCTCGCCGCCACGCTCTGCGGCGACGCATCGCGCTCAGGCCCCGCACCACGTTCCGAGGCCGACAGACGATCACCTTCGTAGCCTCGACCCTCACGCCGGGAATCAAGTGGTCGGCAGAAGCACGACTCCGTCCTGGTCGGCGTGCAGGATGTCGCCGGCCCATCCGTTGACACGCGCCCTCTCGGCCATCAGATCTCCGAGAAGTGCGCTGTGCAGCGAGGCTCCGCCGTCGACAACCGCGACACAGCCCTCGGCGGGTGTCCGGAGCAATGCGCGTGAACGATCTCAGCGGCAGGCCGCGGTGCTCCGCCTCGGCCACCGCCCAACCAGTGGAAGCTCAACCACTCTCCACCACCTCTCTCTGCCTGTGCCGGTGACGCTCCGTATCGATCAGTCGTCGAATGTCAGCACCTCCTCGACGGGGCGACGTGGTGTTTCCGGCCCCCAGGGCCCGTAGCCCAGCCGCAGAACCATCTGGACATGCCCTGAGCCCGAGACCGGATCGCGCAGCAGCCACCGCAGGTCGGACCATTCGAGCGCCTGCGTGGCGAAGGAACTCGCCAGTCCGTGCCGCGTGGCGACGAGGAGCAGGCGTTCCAGCGCCTGTCCCGCTCGCAGCCAGTCGGCCGGTCCGTCCGCCGCCGTGCTGAGCAGCGCCAGTTGGAGCCGGTCCTCGAAATCGGCCGTGGGCCGGCCTCGCACCACGTCGAGCCCGGCGAAGTCGCGAGTGGGGGCGGTTCCACCGCGCTTACGCGGACCAAAGGCGTATTCCGGCACCCCTTCGGTGCTCACGTCGGCCTTCGAGTCCTTGGTCCACCGGGCTCTCTCCGCCTCGCGGGAGGGGTCCATGAGGCTGTAACCCTCGGCGTCCCTGGTCAGGTCGAGCACGGCCTGAAGGTGTGGCGGAGACAGAAACGTCAACTCGGCGTCTTCGAGACGGGCGGCTTGCCCGAGTTCGTCCCGCTCAGCCGTGGGAATCTCCCGCTCCGAGAACGGATATCGGCTCGTGTGCCGTTCGCGAATCGCCGGGTACAGATCGGCGAGCGCATCCACCGTCGTCGGAGAGCCGACGCTCACGGTCGCCAGAAGACGTGGGACGGCCGCATCGGGCAGGAGAGTCGTCCCGGAGCCCCGGCCGAGATGGGCGAGTGCCACCCGAAGGTTGAGGAGCGCGGCCCCGCACCCGACGTGCAGACCCCGTCCGTCCCGGTCCTCGTGCGGCATGGCACGCGCCGAGTCGGCGGACAAGGTGAAGGTGCGCGTGCTCCGGGCGTACCGGAAGAGCCAGGGCTGTGCATTGTGCATCGACGGTGCCCTGGTGGCGTCGGACACGAGCCCTTTCACCGTTCGCTCGTCGAGCGTCTCTACGGACACGATGCCTCCCGGCTTTGTCCTCCTCCCAGCGTGAAGGCTCGACGGCATTCAACGGCAGGGGCCGACCGTCCCCATCGCAGAGCCCGGTCGACCCTTTGGGGGTCCCTGTAGTTCTCGCCGAAAAAACAACGCCAAGGATTGAGCCCCAGGTCAGGCCGTGGGCTGCAGAGTGGCTGCGGCCGTCTGTTCGTCGTGTTCGCGCA
This sequence comes from Streptomyces sp. NPDC050433, assembly GCF_044458565.1. NCBI lineage: Bacteria > Bacillati > Actinomycetota > Actinomycetes > Kitasatosporales > Streptomycetaceae > Streptomyces > Streptomyces sp. NPDC050433. The sequence goes on from NZ_JBITIB010000003.1 coordinate 18,644, forward strand.
GCATGCGCATTACGGTGGCCGGGGCTGGGTGCTGGCCGCGCTTCTTGCCGGTGCGGATAACGAGGCGGGAGGCGATTTCGCGCAGGGACAGGTGTTCCTGGTCGCGCAGTCGGACGGCAGTGGCGAGCATGTCGTCGTCGGAGACCTTGACGCCACCGATGGCCTTGCCGTTCTTGCGGGCGGTGGGTCATGCCCCTCGTACAGCATCCGCTGCCAGGTGGCGACCCGCTGCTGGTGCGCCTCCCACCGGCGCCCCCGCTCCTCGGCGGCCCGCCGCTGCGCGGCGTCCCGCGCGCGGTCGGAACGGTGACGGACACGACGACGATGAACACCCCGGCCAGGATGAGGGAGATCCAGCCGACGGTGATCATCCCAAGCACGGCGATGGCGAACACCACCCCCACGATCTGGCCGGCGCTCAACCGCAGGGAGCTCCGCTCCTCCAGGCGGGCCAGCTCGGGAAAGTACGGCTCGACCCACACGGGCGGATTCCCCGCATCAGGATGCGCCACCACCCCACCCGGCACAACGGACTCCCACCCCCAGCGCTCTACCCCACGAAACACCCCCGTCTGCTATTGCGTCAAAGCGGCCCTCACCTGCGTTCATTCAATCCCCCGCACGCACGCGTGATCGAGACTAGAGTTCCAGCAGATCGTCCAGATATTCGACCAGGTTTCCCGGAAGCGAGCCTTTGTCGATGTCACGGAGGCGCTCCAGGGAGGCAGCCTCCAGCATTCCGCCGGAACCCAGCTCCAGCAGAGCGTTCAGTTGGGATTCGAGGGCGGCCGGATCCTGTTCACAGGCCGCCGCGATCGACAGCGCTCCCGCCAGCAGCATGACATCGGATCGCGAGTAATGACGTAGCCAGTCCACCGACGAGTCGGCGCTGAGCTCTCGCCGGCGGGGATCCGGGTCTGTCACCTGTCGGATCAACTCCACCATCTGAGCAGGCTTCACGCTCATGCTTCGGTTCCCTCACTCGGGTAGGGCAGACTGTGGCCGGCGGGCCATGGTATATGCGTCGCATTGGCCGCAGCAGGATCATAATGAGGACTGTCGGGGTTGGAAACTTGCCGGTGGTAAAGCTTTCCCGATTCGTCCTGATATTTACCGCCGACTTGTATGCGGTAAATATCCCCGCTCGCCGAATTCGACCCCTCGGGGGCCGTTCCGTCGGCCTCGTGAACGCGCAGGCGAGCAGTATTTCCTGTCTCGGGATCCGTCCATTTGTAGTTGACTCCGACCTTCGGTCCACCGTCCGGGTCGGGCTTGAAGCCGAGATTGATTGCGTCAGCCGGGAGGACAGACATCGGATTGTCACCCGCGCTCAAATCCCAGCCCCCTCCGCCAACGCGTTCGGGGCCGTCCACGCGGCCCCCCTCTCCGCCCTCGTCTTCCGTCTCTGAGGCATCAGCAGCGTCCGCGTCGGGAAGCAGATCGGGCTCCGCGTCGGTGGCCTCCGCGTCGGTGGACTCGGTGTCGGGCAACCCATCGGCATCGCGGTCAGGATCGTGGTCGGCCGCTTCGCCGGACTCCGACTCCTGCGGGAGACCGGCCTCGTCCGGCCCCTCCGACGGCGGGCCGTCGACGCCCTGGGAGACCTCGTCGGCGCGGGCGCCGGCGGGCCCTTCCGCGGTGGCCCTGTCCGCTGCGTCGACCGTGGCCCCGATAAGGGCCACGCCGGCTTCGGCCACGGCCACTCCGGCCTTGACCGTGCCTTCGGCCACGGTGCCTACCGTTTGGGCGAGTTCGTTGCCGGGGGCCGGCTCTTCTCCTGTCTCCGCGGCCTGTTGGTCGGCGCCCGTCGGGTCGTCGTGGTCCGTGCGTTCCGCTTCGGGTGAGGTCGCGGAGTCGGGCGGGGGCGTGTCCTGCGCAGCCGTGTCCTGAGCAGCGTCGGGCTCGGCCTCGGAGTGCGGTTCCCGTTCGAGGTCGGGTCGGAGTTCGCGTTCGCGTCCGAGTTCCCCTTCGGGTTCGGGGTCCTGTTCCGCGGCCGGCTCCGGCTCAGCTTCGGATTCCGGTCCGGCGTCCGCGTCACGCTCCCGGTTGGGGTCGGGCACCGATTCCGGTTCCGGTTCGGACTCGGGCTCCGCTTCTGGCTCAGGTTCGCGCTCCGGTTCCGGGTCAGCCTCCGGCTCGGGCTCGCGCTCCAGTTCCGCCTCGGGCTCCGCTTCCCGCTCGGGCTCTGGCTCCCGTTCCTGCTCGGGCTGCTTCTCGGGCTCAGGCTCCGGTTCTGGTTCTGGTTCTGGTTCCGGTTCCGGTTCGGGCTCCGGCTCCGGTTCGGGTTCTGACTCCTGTTTCTGGGGCTCCGGCTGTTCCGGGGTTTGCTCCTCGGGGGTCGGCTCTTCCGGTGGGGTGTCGGTCGGCTCCGGGGAGGGGGTTTCGGGCTGTTGGGGGGTGGGCTCGTGCGTTTCGGGCGTGGCCGGGTCCGGGGGGGTGCCGGGCGTGGTGGGTTCCTGGTGGGCCGCGGGCGGCTTCGCTTCGGACGGGCTCCCGGGCTCGGCCTCCTGCGGTGCGTCCATCGGCGGCGGGTCCGGGACGTGGTCGCCGTCCAACGGCTGTTCGGCGGCGTGCGGGACGGGGTCCGTCTCCGAGTCCGTGTTCGTGTCCGTGGCCGCTTCGGCGTCCGCCGCCCCCGCCTCCTCCTCCGGTTCGTCGCCGTCCCGGGGCGCGTCCGTCGGCGGCTCCGGGGGCGGAGGGGGCGGGGGTGGGGGCGGGGCGTCGGTCGGGCCGCCGAGTTCGCTCATGGGCGGGTCCCCTTCTCGCGGGCGCACTCCAGCGCCACCCGTACCGCCGTCTCCGCCACCACCGCGCGCAGGCGCGGTCCCGCCGCGCAGGCCATCGCGAAGGCCCGCGTCACGTGCTCCTCCGTCGTGCCGCCCGTCATCGCCGCCACCGCGTCGCGGAGCCCGCTGCGTTCCACGTCCCCGACCCGGGCGTGGACCCGCTTCTGCCGGTACCCCGGCAGGGCGTGGATCTGGAGGCGGTGGTCCGCCCCCGAGGTCCCGGTCAGGACCAGGCCCCGGGAGGCCCACTGGGCCTCGTGGTCCGGGTAGGTGTGCGGGCCGTCCGGAACGGAGGTCCTGGTCTGGTGGATGACCCGGATCACGTCCCGGAAGCGGTAGTTCGCGTACGTGTAGCGCCGCGGGTCGCCGCCCGGCGGGTCGGTGCCCAGCAGTTCGGCGCGGAGCACGGCGAGCAGGCGCCGGGCGAAGTCGCCCGGGTCGACCTCGTCGCGCATCAGGGACTCGCGGGCGGACACCGCACGTTCCACCCCGTACACCAGGGTGCATTCCAGATCGCGGTCCGGGAGCGCCGTCAACGCGGCCCGGACCGGGTCGGACGGGCCCGGCGCGTCCTTGCCCATCGCCTGGGCCGAGGCCGCCACGTCCGTCCAGATCAGCTGGAGGGGCTCCACGGAGCGGTGGTGGGAGTCGTTCATCGTGCGCAGGGTGCACGGCTCGCGGCGGCAGGAGGTCCCGCACAGCGGGCTGCGGCTGCTCAGCAGCGGCGGCTCCGTCGACGCGTCCTCGGCGCTCTCGGCGTGCTCCCCGTGCGGGATCGCCGTCAGGACGGGCCGGTCCATGCCGTCGGCGGCGACGGCGGCCCGTCCGGGCGGCAGGGCGACGACGTTCTCGCTCTGCTCGGGCTGGAGGTTCATCGTCGCGCCGACCGCCCGCCGGTCGTCCTCCGCGGGCAGCCGGTGCATGATCTTCAGCGCGCTGTTCTTGATGACGTCGGGCAGGATCTTGCTGGGGATCTGCTCGACGATCACAACACCCTCGCCGTACGCCCGGATCTCCGCCAGCAGGGAGGCGAAGAGCTCGACGGCGGCGGCTGCCGGCCCGTCCTCCACGTTCTTCAGGAGCCGGTGCGCCTCCTCCACCACCAGGACGTGGCGCAGCGGGACCCCGCCGGCGCCGTGGTGCACCCGCAGGTGTTCGACCAGGCGGATGAGCACCGCGCCGATGAGGAATGCCTTGTCCTGGTCGTTGGTGATCGTCTCCAGTTCGAGGACCACGTTCCCGGCGAGCAGCCCGGCGATGTCCAGGGGATGGCCGCCCTCGAAGAACCGGCCCGGCGCGCCCTCCCGCAGCGAGCCCATCCGGACGTCGACGAAGCCCCGCACGTCCGCGGTGACCTCCTTGCCGTACCCGATCATCTCGACGACCTGCCGGGCGGTGGCCTGGAGTTCGCCCAGGGTCGGATAGCGGGCCGTCCGCGGCTCGTCCGGCTCCTCCAGTACGTACTTCGGCTTGTGGGCCGGGCGCGGTTCGCCGGTGACGAGGTCCCATCCGGCGGCCGTGTAGCACTGGGACAAGGCCCGTGACAGCACCTGCGGGAAGGGCTCGTGCCCCTCGAACGCCGCGAGGAACAGGGCCCGTACGAGGTCCACGTGGCTCTGCAGCGGAAAGCCCGGCTCCGGCTCCAGCGGGTTGAGCGAGGCGGGGGCCACGCCCACGTCACCGGGCCGGATCACGGTGACGCGCCGGGCGCGCTCGGGTCCCCCCGCCGCGGCGAGGCGGCCGGCGATGCGCGCGTACTCGGCCTTCGCCGGCTCGACCGCCAGCCAGGGGATCGGCCGGTCGTGCGTGGACAGGGCGGTGAGCAGGCTCCGTACCGTCTGGGACTTACCCGAGCCGGTCGCCCCGCAGACGAAGGCGTGCCGGTTGAGGGTGGAGCGGGAGACGTGGAGCCGGTCGGCGGGCATGAGGGCCTCGTCGAGGATGTCGCCGATCAGGAAGGCGTCGGCGTCGTGTCCCGTGTCGTCGGAGGTGACGTCGAACCGGTTCGGGGCTACCGTACGGATGCCTGGGAGCTCCCGCGCGGGCGGCCGGGCCAGCGCCGCGACCAGTTCGGCGGGGGCGACGAAGGGCACGCTGCCCGGCGGCCCGGCGGCGCCCGCGGCCGGGGCCGCCGCCGGTTGCGGCGTGACGGTGGTCAGCGCCTCGGCGAAGGGCATCGGCCGCCGCGCCGGTACGAGCACGTACGGCAGCTCGTCGAGGTCGCCGGCGCCGCACAGCAGGGCCGCCGAGGCGAGCGCCGACTCGGGCCGCTCGGCGCCGACCAGCACGCGCACGTTCCACACCCCGGTGGCCAGGGCCCGGGTCAGCTCGCGGTAGCGGGCCTCGGCCCGGTCGGCCGCCACCCGGTCGGCGGCGGAGTTCTCGCGCTGGCGCAGCCGGGGCAGCTGGACGGCGAGTGCCGCGCGCTCCTGGTCCAGTCGCTCGTACGGGACGGGCTCGGCCAGCACGAGCCAGGCGAAGGAGTCCGGGAGGTGGGCGACCGCGTCGTCGAAGGAGCCGCGGCGTTCGCCCGGCAGGGCGCGCTCGTCGTCGCCCAGGCGCAGGGCGTCGTGGGAGCCGGGGCAGGGGATCCAGAACGGCAGCCGTTCCAGCAGGGCGACCGTCTCGCCCGCCGGGACGTCGCGGGCGGTGGAGCCGGGCGGGTAGCGCAGGGGGCGCTGCGCACCGTCCGCGGCGGGCTCGTCGCCCGCGGGCGGGAAGCCGGGCGCTCCGCCCACCAGGAAGTGCAGCGGCCGGTGCCGGCCCGGGCGTATCCATGCCGCGGCCAGACCCGCCGGGCGGTGCTCCCCACCGGCCGAGGGCGCGGACAGTACGGCGTGGGCCGCCGTGACGGCGGCGGTGAGCTGGGCGGCCGTACGGTCCTCCGTACGGCCGTCCTCGGGCCGCCGGGGCACGGTGATCAGGCGGTGGAAGCGGTACGCGCCGAGTCCGGCGGGCCGGGCCGCGCCCCCAGACCCGGCACCGGGGCTCACGTCAGGCTCGCGCGGGGGCGGGCGGAGAGCCGGGGCAGGAAGTTGATGCCGGGATTGCAGTCCCCGAACACGACGCGGCGGCCCGCCGGCCCGGTTTCGACGAGGACCAGGCCGGTCGCCGGGAGGGCCTGGAGCTGGGTGGGCTCGATCGTGAACTCGTAGACGCGGCTGAGGTTCTCGCCGGTCGTCGTGGACCGGGCGGTGGAGCTGTTGGTCGAGTCCTGCCAGCTGCGCGAGAGGGAGGTCGAGAAGGACCTGGAGCTCCCCCAGCTGCTGCCGGAGGTGCCGCCGCCCCGGTTGGAGCCGTCCGTGTCCGAGACGCCCCGCTGGCCGCCGTAGCTGCTGCCGCGGCCCTCGGTGAGGGTCTCCCCGACCTGCCGGGTCAGCTGGTTGACGAGGAACTTGTGCTCCTGCCCGATGAACTGCGCGGCCGCCTTGGCCTCCTCGCCGTTGCCCATGCGCATGAACACCGTCGCGCTGTCCGATCCGCCGGCGACCTGGACGGTGCCCTCCCGCAGGTGTTCGAGCAGGAACACGAGCCGAACACCGGCCGTGCGGGCCTCGCGCGCCATCGATTCCAGGGCGTCACGGCCGAGGTGGTCGGCTCCGGCGACGACGAGGGTCCCCGAGCCGTGCGCCACGGCGCGGGTGCGCAGCGCGTGGACCAGCCGGAAGAAGACGAAGCGGTCGGTGAGGTCCTTGCGGCGGCGCACGGAGTCCTCGGTCGTGACGATCGTCAGTCCGCCGGGCCGCCACCAGTCCGCGGCGCGGCCGCCGCCGGGGACGGCGGCCTCCTGCCCCCTCGGCGTGAGCAGCTCCGTCTGCGCCCGGACGTAGCGCAGTTCGTTCTGGACGCGCTCGCCCTGGCCCAGTAGGTCGACGGCCCGGGTGATCGACTCGACCTCGGTGGGGCCGAGCGGCCCGGGCGCGCCGGGGGCGGGATCGTAGACGCGGAGCAGGACGCGCAGCCCGGCGGCGAGCCGGGCGAAGGTGACGGGCCCTTCGAGCAGTTCCGCGACGGTCTGGACGAGGTCCACGTCGATGGTGTGGAGGTCCACGTCCGCGCCGGGCGGCCGCATGGTGCCCAGCGCCTCGGCCATGGTCTCGGCCAGCTCCTCGGGAGTGAACTCCGCGCTCAGGTCGGCGTCGAGCAGGGCCCCGGGCATGGGTACGTGGGCGACGGCGATGTCGCGGCGCGCGGCGAGGCCGGCGAGTTCGAGGGCGACGGCCTGCTGGGTGAGGTCCAGGACGACGAGCGGGGCGCCACCGCCGAGGAGCGGCCCGCCGACCGTGGCGAGCAGGCTGGCCCAGCCGTTGCCCGTGCCGCCGAACACGTCGATCCGGCTGGGACCGGAGGCGAGGGAGAGCGGGAACCAGGTGTCCAGCGTGTCGTTGTGCCGCAGGTGCTCCGCGTGGTGGGCGTCGATCCGGCTCTGCCAGGCGCGCCGGCGCTGCTCGTAGTCTCGCTGGGCGCTGGTGCGGGCGGCTTCCAGGCGCCGGCGGGCGGCCCTCAGCCTGGCGGCCGGGGAGGTCGCGGCCATGAGGACGATGACGAGGACGACGACGATCACGACGGCGGACGGGCCGCCGGCCGCGTAGGCGATGATGCCCGCGAGCAGGAGGAGACAGCCCGTGCCCCTGTTCTTCCGGGCGGTCATGGCGCGCTCCTCCATGGCGCGGACCTCGTCGCCGGAGGGTTCGGAGTAGACGGGCGGATGCTGGGCGTCCCGGTGTGCCGGGGGCGCGGACGGCTGGACGAACTCCCAGCCCCAGCGCTCCTGGCCGGTGAAGACCCGCCGCGCCAGTTCCGCTCCGGCGTCCGGATCCTCCCCGCCCCGAGGTTCGGTTGCCGGTGCGCTCTCAGCAGTGCTCATGACGCCCCCCTGTGGATGTCGGAGCATCCTGACCTTCCGGAGCGCCCCTGTCAGCTCCCGGGAGCCGCGCGGGAGACCTCTTTGACCAGAAGTCATCTACGAATGACCGAAGTTGATGCGCCGTCATATATCCAGACCAGCGCACTCCGCCGCGAGGTCCGCGATCCGGGCCGGGCCGATGCGGCAGCAGCCGCCGATGAGGCGGGCGCCCGTGCGGCGCCAGGCGGCGACGGGCCAGCGGGGCCCGGTCCGCGGGGGGTGCCAGGTGGCGGTGGCCGGCTCCCGGACGGAGCCGTCGTTCGGGTAGGCCACGAGGGGTTTGGAGGTGACGCCGGCCGCCGCTTCGAGGGCGGGCAGCACCTCGGCCGGGTCGCAGCAGTTGACGCCGACGGCGATGACCTGCGGGGAGGCGGCGGCGAGCGCGAAGGCGCCGGGGAGGGGGGCGCCGGAGCGGGTGCGGCCCCCGGCGACGGTGTGGCTCAGCCAGGCGGGGGCGCCCGTGTCCGCGAGGACGCCGAGCAGGGCCTCGGTCTCGTCCGGGTCGGGGACGGTCTCCAGGACGAGGACGTCGGGCCCGGCGGCGAGCAGGGCCTCGACGCGGGGCCGGTGGAAGTCGGCGAGCTCGCGCACGCTCAGCCCGTAGCGGCCCCGGTACTCGGAGCCGTCCGCGAGCACCGCCCCGTACGGGCCCACGGAGGCGTCCACCCACACCTCGTGGTCGGCCGCCTCGGCCGCTCGGGCGGCGGCTTCGACGCTGCGGCGCAGCAGCGCGGCGTCACGGCCGATCTGGTAGCTCGCGGTGATCAGCACCTCGGCGCCCGCCCGGACGTAGGCGGCGTGCGCAGCCTCCACCTGGTCGGGGCGCTCCGCGAGCGCCCGGCCCGTCCACAGCCCGCCGGACAGGTCGCAGCCCTGGGCGGCGAGCTGGTTGCTCAGCCTGCCGTCCAGGAGCACGGTCCTGCGGGACAGGGCCTCGGCGAGGGGGCCGGACGCGCGCGGCACCGGGGCGCTCCCGCCTCAGCCGAGCTGATGTCCGAAGTGGTGCGGGGGCCGGGCACCTCGCCGGCGCCGATCCGCTGCTCTACAGCCCGGCTCCGGGCTCGTCTGTGGCCACGGTCCGCAGCGGCCGGTGGCCCTGGTCGTCGAGCTGGGCCAGTTCGTGCTCGTAGTCGACGGTGATGGAGCCGTAGTAGTTCACCACCGAGCTGCGGGCCGGGGAGATGTGCGCCAGGACCTCGGCGTCCACCTCGCGGCCGGCGCTGCGCAGTTCGCCGACGGCCAGGCCCATGTACTCGGTGTGCCAGCAGACCACCGCGTTCGTCACCACCGTCAGGCACCACGCCTGCTCGTTCTGCTGCTCGGGCTGGCGCCGGGTGATCTTGCCCTCGCGGGCGTAGTGCAGCTGACGGCGCAGGGCGTGGAGGGACTCGCCCTTGTTCAGCTGCCGGGCGATCTTGCGCCGGTAGCCCTCGTCCGACAGGTACTTCGCCGCGTAGATCGTTCTGCGGATCGCCCCGTACTCCTTGAGCGCGGCGGCCAGCGCATTCTGCCGGGAAGACGCCGAAAGCTTGCCGACGATCAGGGAGGCGGTGGCGTGCCCGTACTTCAGCGACCCGGCCAGACGCAGCAGGTCGTCCCAGTGATCGGCGACCAGGTCGAGGTTGGCCTTCTTCGTCAGCAGCGGTCCCGCTTTCGGGAACCGCTCCTCGTAGTCGCTCTTGGCGCCCATCCGGTACAGCGTGATCTTGCCCAGATCGCGGATACGGGGCGAGAGCTGCTTGCCGACCAGGTCGAAAAGGCCGAAGTTGACCAGGGTGACGCCGTGCGTGTCCGTGGCGTGCTCGGTGATCGGCAGGTCGGTGGCGTTGCCCAGGATCTCGTCCAGCACGGGTAGTTGACCAGGACGATGTTCGCCTCGCGGAGCGTTTCCTCGCGGATGTACCACTCCGCGGTCCACGCCAGCACGTCATACGGGATGCCGCAGGACGCGGCCATGCCGTGCAGACCGAGATTCGTGGAGAGCCCGATCAGGCAGGCGATCAGGTTCCTTTTGAGCCGCGGGGAACAGGCCTGTTTGCCGCCGGCGTGGACGAAGCAGTCCAGGAAGCCGGTGTGCCGGTCCATCTCCACCAGCAGCGAGGCGATCGGAACGTTCGGTAGCATCCGCTCCAGCTCGGCGTGCAGCTCCTCGGCCTCGGACGGGATGTCCTCCGCCGTCAGCGGCGAGATGACCAGCTCCCCGGCGGCGTTCAACCTGACCGGCCCGTCACCGCGCCCCAGTACCTCCTCCAGCTCCGTCAGGGCCTCGTCCAGTTCGTCCATTACCAGTGGCAGGGCCTGACAGGCATCGGGGCTCTTGCCGGCCAGGCGGCAGAACTCCGTGCGGTGCGTCTCCCACTGGGCGGGCTTGAACAGGTAGGCGGCCGGGTTGTCGTAACGGCGCGAGCCCGGCACGAACACGTCCCCCGATCGCAGCCCGTCACGCAACGCGAGCAGCGTGCACAGCTCCCAGTAATGCCGGTACGCAGTCGCATCACCCTTGGCCGCGGCCTCGTCCAGGTAGCCCTGCCACCGGGTCGGCACGAACAGCGTCGGCGCGTTGTCGGGGACGTTGCGGGCGCCGGTGGCGTTCAGCTCCCGCAGGATCGTGAGCGCCTCGATCAGAGGCTGCGCGTCGGTGCCGCCGGCGAACCGCACCGCCTGAAGCACCTTCGGCGCGAACTGCCGGATGTAGGTGTAGGAGCCTCCCGCTCGGCGGCCTCACGGGCGGTGGCGACCTTCTCCAGAAGCGAGACGACACCCGGCCGGATCACCTTCGCCGAACGCAGGTACTCGCAGCCCAGCCGGAACAGCAGACTCGGGGCATCGTGTTCCATCGCACGGGCCAGCAGGAACTCGTCCAGCTCCTTGAGCTCGATGGTCTTCGCCGGTTTCCACCCCAGATACCCGGCGATCTCCCGCAGATGATCGGTACGGGTCTGCTCACGCTCGCCGTAGCCCACCAGATCAGTCACTGCGAGCCCGAGCTGGCGGGCCAAGCGGCCGACCGCCGCGGGCGGAGCGGCGGGCAGAGCGGCGGGCAGAGCGGCGGGCACCGCGTCGGGGACGAAGCCCAGCCACGGCTGGGCAGACAGCTGAACAGCGGCGCCGAGCACGTTCTGGGCCCGGCGGAACTTCCGCAGGAACGCCTCGTCGGCCGGGGTGAGAGTGCAGTAGCGGATCAGCTCGTCCTTGCCGATCGACGGGAACGACCGCAAGGCCTCCAGCTCCTCATCACTGAAAACCCTCGTCGCCATCCCCCCACCCCTCCCGTCAGCGCCACTCGTTCAGCCCGACGAGCCACCCTGCGCCCGGCAACGGGCCACCGCCCCGCCTCCCCCGAAATCACCCCAGATCAGGGGCAGCCTCGCGGGCTTAGCGTTGTTTTTTCGGCGAGTGCTACTGGGACCCCCTTTGGTCGACCCCGGTGAGCGGCGGTCCGAGGGCCTGTCGCCGCCCGATAGGGCTGAGTGGCACATGCCATGCCGTGCCGACGGGAGTCAGGCTTGGATGTGTGGCTGCGGCTGGGCGGCCACGGCCCAGGAAGGAGTTCAGGACATGGACCAGCGCAGCGTCGGTGAGCTCATGACCCGCGATGTCGTGAGCGTGCGGCTCGATACCCCGTTCAAGGAAATCGCCAGGGCCCTGTCGGATCACGGCGTCAGTGCCGTGCCTGTGCTGGATGACGCGGGCCGGCCGGTCGGCGTCGTCTCCGAGGCCGACCTGCTGCGCAAGGCGGCGAACAGATCCGACAGGTCCGGCAGGCTGCCGCTGCCTCATCTTGAGGCATGGGAGCGTGCCAGGGCCGAGGGCGTGGTCGCCGCGGAGATCATGTCCGCGCCGGCACTGTCCGCGCGTCCTCAATGGACCGTCGTGGAAGCAGCGCGCGTGATGGCGCGGCAACACGTCAAGCGTCTGCCAGTGGTGGACGAGACGGACAAGCTGCTGGGCATCGCCAGCCGGTCCGACCTGCTACGCGTGTTTCTCAGGCGGGACAGCGCCATCCACGAGGAGATCTCACGGGACATCCTGGCGCGGACTCTGCGGCTGGCACCGTCGGCCGTCACCGCCGAGGTGGAACAGGGGCAGGTCACCCTCCACGGCGCCGTGGACGACGAACACACTGTCGCCGTACTGGTGCGGCTGTGCGGCAGCGTGGACGGTGTCGTGGCAGTTTCCGAAGACCTCGAACATCCGTCGGAAGAGACCGGCCTGGCCGAATCAGCGGGACGGCGGGGGGTCTCATGAACCGTGTGATCACCGTGGGCCTGGACGGCACGCCCGACGTGCTGGCGGCAGCCGTACACCACGCGCCGTGCCCGGTGGCGATCGTCGCGCACGGCTGACGGGCGCCCTCAACGGGGCCGGGGCGGCCCCGGTGACACGGCCCTGAAGGTCGTCCTGGAGAAGGCGGCGGCGTTCAGGATGCGGTGACGGACGCAGTCGCTACCGTGGAAGTGCGGTCTGGTGCAGGCCGACAGCAGGGACTGCCCGACGGAGGCCTCGTGGGCGACGACACGGGCGGGTACGGCGATGGCGTACCGGAACGGCAAGACGTTTTGCCCGCAGAGCTGCGGGCACAACTCGGCGCCGTACAGCACGGCAATCCCGAGGCGGTACAGATCCTGCTCCAAGCGGTGCTGTCCGTCGGACGGGAACTGGACCTCCCCCAGGTTCTGCGACGCATCGTGGAAGCCGCGGTGGTGCTGGTGGACGCCGGGTACGGAGCCCTGGGTGTCGTGGAAGAGGACACACACCTCTCCCAGTTCCTGACAGTCGGCGTCGACGCGGACCGGGCAGCCGCCATCGGACACCTTCCCCGAGGACACGGAATCCTGGGTGAACTCATCCGCCACCCGGAGCCGTTGCGGCTGTCGGACTTGACGAGTCATCCGGCGTCCTACGGATTTCCGCCGAACCATCCCCCCATGCACTCGTTCCTCGGCGTCCCGATCATGGTCCGCGACAACGTGTTCGGCAACCTCTACCTGACCGAGAAACGCGGCGGCGGAGACTTCGACGATGACGACCAGACCGTCCTGTCCACTCTCGCCGTGGCCGCCGGCGTGGCGATCGAGAACGCACGGCTCTACGAGACCGCGCGGGACAGACAGAGCTGGCTGCGGGCCAATGGTGACGTCGTCGCCGACCTGCTGTCCGGAGCGGACGAGACACAGGTGCTGCGGCTGATCGTCGACCGGGCGCGTCACATTCTCTCCGCCGACCTGGGGGTTCTCGCCCTCCCCGACAAGGACGGCACGTCTCTGCGTGTCGCTCTCGCCGCCGGAGTCGACGCCGATGCCCACCGTGGTCTGCAGCTGCCCCAGGAGGGTTCGTTCGTCGGTGCCGCGCTGCACGCCGGGAGGCCGCTCATCAGCGCCGATGTGGAGCGCGATCCCAGGATTACCGCCGGCCCGCAGCGGTGGGGCGGTCTGGGACCGGCCGTGGCGGTGCCGATGATCGCCAGCGAGGAGGTGCGGGGCGTGCTTCTGCTGGCCAGACTCCGTTCGGGCGCGCTGTTCACCCGGACCGAGACGGCGCCGCTGCAGACGTTCGCCGCGCAGGCGGCACTGGCCATGGAACTCGCCGAGCGCCGGCGCGACTCCGAGCTGATGACCGTGCTGGAGGACCGTGACCGTATCGCCCAGGATCTGCACGATCTGGCAATCCAGCGACTCTTCGCCACGGGGATGACCCTCCAGAGCGTCGTCCGGTTCGTCGACCACCCTCGTGCGCAGGAGCGACTGCTGCGCGCCGTGGACGACCTCGACGAGACCATCAAGATCATCCGGTCGACGATCTTCGGCTTGCGTGCCCGTGAAGCCGGGCGTTCCCACCGCGGGCTGAGGGGTCGCGTCACCGACACGGTCCAGCAGGCGGTGCGCCCCCTCGGGTTCACGCCGTCCCTGCGCATGGAGGGTCTGCTCGACACCGACGTCCCTCCGGAGGCCGCCGAGCATGTCGTCGCCGTCCTCGCGGAGGCTCTCAGTAACGTGGCGCGGCACGCTCGGGCCACCTCCGCGTCGGTGTCGCTGGTGGTCCGCAGCGGCGTCCTGACACTGTCGGTCTCCGACAACGGAGTGGGCATCGGGGCGGACAGCCGCAGAAGCGGGCTGCGGAACCTTGCCAAGCGGGCGGACAGGCTGGGCGGCACCATGGCGGTCGAAGCACCCGGCGACGGAGGTACGCGGCTCGTATGGACGGTGCCGGTCGTCCCGCGGTGATCCCGTTCTCCGGATCCTGGGGCCGGAAACGGCAAACGGGCCATTCGGGCCACCACGGATACCGGTCGGCCCCTGCCCGTGCCCGGCCACGGCAGGCAGTCTTGGATACCAAGACCTGTCCGGCGGGGTGGTGGGTCACCGCCGGATCGGAACCGGGAGGTACGGCCATGGCCATGACCCTGCTGAACGCTCTGCCCAGCCAGGGACGGGAGCGTCTGATGGAATTCTCCCGTCCGGTGTGCTTCCCGGCGGGCACCCGAATCTTCGAGGACCAACAACCTGCGGACCGGTTCTGGGTCATCCGCACAGGCGCGGTCAATCTCGATCTGCACGGGCATGGGCGGAACGCGGGCACTCTGGAGATGCTGGGCCACGGTGATCTGCTGGGATGGTCGTGGCTGGTACCGCCGTACACCTGGCGTCTGGGTGCCGAAGCCTTCAGCATGGTCCGCGCGGACGAGTTCGATGCCCGTGCCGTACGTGCCCTGTGCAACGAGGACCCTGTCCTCGGGCTGGCGCTGACCCGTCACGTGCTGGAAGTGGTGGCGGGCCGACTGCAGGCGACCCGGATCCGGCTTCTGGGCGTGTACGCCACGCACGAGAGCGAAAGCTCGTTGCCCATCGAGTGAGGGCGGGCACGCCGCGCCGGTGCAGTCCCGTCCCGGGGCGGCGCATTTCCACTGATCAGTGGGCTGATCAGTGGAAATCGGCCGCCCCGGGGTGGTCGGACCGGCCGGCGTGGCTGTCCGGCCGGGAAGCCGCTTGCGTGGCCAGCACGGCGGCCTGGATGCGCCGCTCGACACCGAGTTTGGCAAGCAGACGCGAGATGTGATTCTTGACCGTCTTCTCGGACAGGTAGAGCCGTCTGCCGATCTCACGGTTGGTGAGCCCTTCCCCGATCAGCGCGAGGATCTCCTGCTCACGCGGGGAGAGCTGCGACAGGGCGTCCGGCTCGGACGCCGTCTCGTCCTCCTCCCCGCGAAGACTCTTCATCAGCCGGGTCGTGGTCGCCGGGTCGAGCATGGATTCGCCGGAGGCGACCGTCCTCACCGCGGCGACCAGGTCCGACCCGTTGATCTCCTTCAGCACGTATCCCGCGGCCCCGGCCATGATGGCGTCGAGGAGCGCGTCGTCGTCGTCGAACGACGTGAGCATCAGGCAGGCGAGGCCGGGCATGAGGGAGCGCAGCTCCCGGCAGACCGTGATTCCGTCACCGTCAGGAATCCGTACGTCGAGCACCGCGACGTCCGGGCGCAGGGCAGGGCTCCGGGCCAGCGTGTGGGCAGCCGTGCTCGTGTCACCGACCACTTCGATATCCGGTTCGGCGTCGAGAAGGTCCGTAACGCCGCGCCGCACGACCTCGTGGTCGTCGAGCAGGAAGACCCGGATCGGATTCGACGGCGAGAACTCCCGTGCCTCGGTCATGTTCGACCCTTTCGCCGTTGGTGGACCAAGCCCCGGTTTCATCCTCACCCACCTTTGGGAGCCGGGCCAGGGCCGAACGGGTCCATGCTTCGGCCGGAGGGCTCCGGCTCCGCCCCTGGTCGGCACCGGTGGCCGCGAGGCTCCAACGACGGTCCGCCGCCCGTCCGGCTCCCCACGCCCCGGCCGACGGGTCCCGGACAGGCCAGTGGTCCGTTGGCCGGGAGCGCCTGTCGGGGGGAGGCTGGAATTCGCCGCCCGGCTTCACGGCGGCCCGGAGGAAGCGATGCGGGAGGATGCGATGCGAGACGCGAGTACGTCGGCGCCTGACCCGGTCACCGACACGACACCGGAACTGGCGGATCTGGTGGCGCACTGGCGGGCCGCCAACTATCTGGCTGTCGGCCAGATCTACCTCATGGGCAATCCACTCCTCGGCGGGCCGCTGCGCGCGGAGCACATCAAGCCCCGACTACTCGGCCACTGGGGCACCTCCCCAGGGCTGAACCTCGTCCACACCCATCTCAACCGCGTCATCAAGGCGCGGGACCAGAACGCCCTGTGCGTCTGGGGGCCCGGCCACGGCGGCCCGGCGGTGCTGGCCAACGCCTGGCTGGAGGGAAGCTACTCCGAGACGTATCCGGACATCGGGCGGGACGCGGACGGAATGGCGCGCCTCTTCCGTCAGTTCTCCTTCCCCGGCGGGGTACCCAGCCATGTGGCGCCCGAGACGCCCGGGTCGATCCACGAAGGAGGCGAACTCGGCTACTCCCTCTCCCACGCCTACGGCGCCGCGTTCGACAATCCGGACCTCCTGGTCGCATGTGTCATCGGCGACGGCGAGGCGGAAACCGGCCCGCTGGCGGCGTCGTGGCACTCCAACAAGTTCCTCGATCCGGTCCGCGACGGCGCGGTTCTCCCGATCCTGCACCTCAACGGCTACAAGATCGCCAATCCGACGGTACTCGCCCGTATTCCCGAGCAGGAACTGGACGAACTGCTGCGCGGCTACGGTCACGAGGTGCTGCACGTCACGGGAGACGAGCCGTACGCCGTCCACCGCGCCATGGCCGAGGCCATGGACACCGCGCTGGACACGATCGCCCTCATCCAGCGCACCGCCCGGGAGGACGGTGTCACCGAACGCCCCCGCTGGCCGGTGATCGTCCTGCGCACGCCCAAGGGCTGGACCGGACCGGCCACCGTGGACGGATTGCCGGTCGAGGGCACCTGGCGGGCCCATCAGGTGCCGCTGCCCGCCGTACGCGAAAACCCCGAGCACCTGCGGCAGTTGGAGGCGTGGCTGCGTTCCTACCGGCCGGAGGAGCTCTTCGACCGTGACGGCCGCCCGCTCCCGCATGTGCTGGCGTGCGTCCCCGAGGGCGCGCGCCGGCTCGGTGCGAACCCGCACGCCAACGGCGGCCTGCTGCTGCGGGATCTGCCCGTACCGGCCCTGGAGCCGTATGCCGTGAAGGTCGACCGTCCCGGCGCGACCACGCACGAACCGACGCGGGTGCTGGGCGACTTGCTGGAATCGGTCATGGAGGCCACAAGCGAGCGCCGCGACTTCCGCGTCGTCGGTCCGGACGAGACCGCGTCCAATCGGCTCCAGTCGCTGTACAAGGCCACGGGAAAGGCATGGCAGGCCACCGCACTCCGCGTGGACGAACACCTCGACCGGCACGGCCGTGTCATGGAGATCCTTTCCGAACACACCTGCCAGGGCTGGCTGGAGGGCTACCTCCTCACCGGGCGGCACGGATTCTTCTCCTGCTACGAGGCCTTCGTGCACATCGTCGACTCGATGGTCAACCAGCACATCAAGTGGCTCAAGGTGTCCCGCGCCCTGCCCTGGCGCCGGCCGATCGCCTCCCTCAACTACCTGCTCACCTCGCACGTCTGGCGCCAGGACCACAACGGCTTCTCCCACCAGGACCCCGGCTTCGTCGACCACGTACTCAACAAGAGCCCCGAGGTCGTTCGGGTCTACCTGCCGCCGGACACCAACACGCTGCTCTCCGTCGCCGAGCACGTTCTGCACAGTCGTGACTACGTCAACGTCGTCGTCGCCGGCAAACAGCCCACCTTCGACTGGCTCACCATGGACGAGGCACGCGCGCACTGCGCCCGCGGGGCGGGTGTCTGGGAATGGGCCGGCACCGAGCGGGAGGGGGGCGAGCCGGATGTGGTGCTCGCCTGTGCCGGAGACGTCCCGACGCAAGAGGTGCTCGCCGCCTCTCAGTTGATCCGTCGCCATCTTCCCCAACTCGCGATCCGCGTGGTGAACGTGGTCGACCTGGCCAGGCTGCTTCCGGAGACAGAACATCCACACGGGCTCTCGGACAGCCAGTACGACGCGCTGTTCCCGAGCGACAAGCCGGTGATTTTCGCCTACCACGGCTATCCGTGGTTGATCCACCGTCTCGCCTACCGCCGTACCGGCCACCCGAATCTGCACGTGCGCGGCTACCGGGAGACCGGTACCACCACGACCCCGTTCGACATGGTGGTGCTCAACAACATGGACCGGTACCAGCTCGTCATGGACGTCATCGACCGTGTCCCCGGGCTGGCGGTCCGGGCCACCCCGACGCGACAGGCCATGGAGGACGCCCGGCTCCGGCACCACAGCTGGATCCGGGAACACGGGACCGACCTTCCCGAGGTGACCGACTGGACATGGCAGCCCGTGATCGAGGGCGGCAAGGGACGGCCCCCACGATGAGCACCTCACGAGGCGGTCGGTGTACACGGCGGAGGAGGACGGCGACCGCCGACCGCACGTGGAACAGTGCCGACTGGTCCATATGGGAGAGCCACATCTGGCCGCGCAGCGCACCTCGTTCACCGCCGAGGGCTGGGCGGGCGAAGTGGAGGTCGAAGCGGCCCTGGACGGCGATGTACGGAACGTCCGACATCCGTATCGCGCCGGCCTCACGGGTGCGGGTGGTTGGCCGCCCCGGCATCTACTCCGACACTCGGCTCACCGCCCGGCAGGCGGTTCAGACCCTGACGATCCCCGTCGAGTGTGGCGACACGGTGGTCGTCGACAAGACGGTCGCTGGGACGAACTGACCGACGCGTATGCCACCGCCGCCTTCGCGAAGGGAGAGCCGGCACGGGACTGGCTGGAATCACTCGACGGCTACGAAGGGTTCGCGGTGCTGCCTGACGGCCGGTCGTGGCAGACCGACGGCTTCCCCGGTGGGAGGGTCCCGGAGCGCGACCCGGCCTGATCCGTGCGGGCTCGCGGGTGGCAGCCCACGTCACAGGCCGGCATGGTTCCGGGACGCGGTTCGGGCGACGTGAAGTCCCTCACGCGGTCCGCGGTCCCACCAGGTCACACTCGACGTCCACCACACCCTCGACCGCGCGGACCAGACGGGCCGCCACCGGGACAAGGGCCGTGTCACGGACAGTGCCGCTGAGCGTGACCACCCCGGCGGCGACCGTAACTCGCACGTCTCCCCCGGATTCGCGGAAGAGAGGCTCGACCACGTCGCCGCGTACTTCCTCCGCGAGGTCGTCGTCGGACCGGAGAAACACCTTGAGCAGGTCGGAGCGGCTGACGATCCCCCGAAGCATCCCCGAGGCGTCGACCACCGGCAGCCGCTTCAGCTTTCCCCTCGCCATGGTCCGGGCCGCCTGAGCCAGCGTGGCGTCCTCCAGGACCGTCACGGCGGGCGCGGACATGACCTCACCCGCCGTCACCGCTCCCGCCTTGCGCAGATCGTCGAGGCGGCGCATCTGCTCCAGACGATTGGGGTGACCTGGCCGAGGCCGTGGGCCGGGCGGGTCCACGGCGAGTGCTGACCAGCCGCTTGGGCACGTGGAAGGGCTACTCGGCCCTACGCAACGGGGGCAGTGGCCGCGCACCATGGAAGTGGTCAAGCCCCGGCCTCGGTGTGGGGCCGGCTGTCGCGGGAGAGGCACGTGATGTCCTCGAATTCCGTAGAAACGACAAGCGGAGTAGGCGTCTCGCCGACCGCCGCTGTCGCCGAGACGCACACCGCGGTCGTGGTGTTCTTCGGTCACCACGCCTACAAAGTGAAGAAGCCCGTCGACCTCGGCTTTCTCGACTTCAGCACCACCCGTGCCCGGCGCGCGGCGTGCCAGCGGGAAGTTCTGCTCAACCGGCGCTTCGCTCCCGACGTGTACGACGGGGTCGCCGAGATGGCCCTGCCGTGGGGCGGTTCGCCCGAGCCGGTCGTGGTGATGCGCCGGATGCCGGCCGAACGCAGGCTCGCGCATCTGGTCGCCGTCGGTGCCCCCGTCGATGACGCGCTGCGCCGGACCGCTCGGATCCTCGCGGCCTGCCACGCCGCCTCCCCGCACACTGCCGCGATCTCCCGCGAAGGAACCAGGGACGCGCTGCTCGCCCGCTGGGAGGCGAGCTTCGAACAGATCCAGGCGCTGCAGGAGCAGCAGCCTCCCTTGCCGTACGGCCGCGAGATCGCGGATCTCGTTCGCCGCTATCTGGCGGGCCGGAAAGATGTCTTCGACACCCGTGTCGATGAGAAGCGGGTGGTGGACGGACACGGCGACCTGCTGGCCGAGGACATCTTCTGCCTCGACGACGGGCCCCGTGTCCTGGATTGTCTTGAGTTCGACGACACGCTGCGCTACGTCGACGGCCTCGACGACGCGGCTTTCCTCACCATGGACCTGGAACAGCTGGGGGCACCGGAGGCCGCCGCGTACTTCCTGGCCCGATACAGCGAATACTCGGGCGACCACGCACCGCCGTCCCTGCGTCACCACTACGTCGCCTATCGCGCCTTCGTCCGTGCCAAGGTCTCGTTGTTCCGCGAGCGACAGGGCGTCCCCACCGCCCGGTCGGAGGCAGAACGGTTCGCAGACATCGCCGTCCGCCACCTGCGGACCTCCGCGATACGGCTCGTCCTCGTCGGCGGCCTGCCCGCCAGCGGCAAGTCCACGGTGGCCGGTGCGCTGGCCGACCGGTTCGGGTTCACCCTGCTGAGCAGCGACCGGCTGCGCAAAGAACTGGCGGGCCTTCCGCCGGAGCGACCCGCGCCCGCCGAGTACGAGAAAGGCGTCTACACCCCCACTTGGACGCGACGCACCTACGACGAACTGGTCGGCCGGGCCTCGGCGCTCCTGTCCGCCGGGGAATCCGTGGTGCTCGACGCGACCTGGAACGTCCGGGAGTACCGGAACGCCGCCGCCGAGGCCGCCCGGCGCCATGGTGCCGATCTGGTCTCCCTGCGCTGTGAGGTCCCGCCTGAAGTCGCCGCACACCGGCTCGCCACCCGTCCGCCGGGCCCGTCCGACGCCGGTCCCGATGTGGGCGAGGCGATGGTGGCGGCAGCGGAACCGTGGCCCGAGGCTGTCCCGCTCGACACGAGCGGGGCCCTGGAAGCCGCGGTCGCGCAGGCGGCCACGGCAGTACGCCCCGACGGCGCCGAGCGGACAAGAATCTTCCGGCGGCCGTACATGACACCCGACTGAGCGGCCCGCTGGGGAGCCGTCCCACCTCGCCTGCGTCGACGCCCTTGCGGGCGACGTAGACGATCGCGGCCGGCCACGCCGTGCAGTTCGCCCGGAACAGATCCTGCGCACGCGTCTTGAGGTCGCCGCCTACTCCAGCGAGGTTGGCGGCGGCCGGGTGCGGTGTGAAGAGCTGGCCACGCTCGCCGGAGTCAGCATCGACTACTACACGCGCCTCGAACGCGGCAAGGAGACCCGGTCCAGCCCCGGCGTCGTCGACGCCCTCGCGCGTGCCCTGAAACTCAGCCACGACGAACACCAGCACCTGCGCAGCATGAGGTCAAGGGCCGCCGTATGGACGGGCAGAAGACCTTCCACCACCCGGACGTAGGCACGACCACGTTGAGCTACCAGTCCATGCAGATCGAGGGGTCCACCGGCCAGCGCCTCGGTGTCTTCACCGCCGAGCCGGGCACGCAGGACTACGAAGCGATCGGCCTGCTGGACGACATGGCCGAGCACCGGTCCGAGCGCTCGGCCGTCGAGCCGACAGGCTGACGACCGACGAGCTGACGCGCACAGGACGCGGGGACGTACTCGATTCGGCTACTCGTTTCCGCCGTGGTGCCGGTGACGGCTATCCTGCCTCACGCCGCGCGCTCGGCTCGGTCGACGGGGTGCGGTCCACGGGCTCCGCACTCATGTCGAGCAGGAGCATCGCGTCGTGGTCCGGCGTGCCCGGCTCGGCCGTGTATGTGCTGAGCCGTTGGCCCAGAGTGCCGTCGAGGTGCATGCCCTGCCAACTGAGGGTAAGGACGCCGACCGTCGGGTGGTGGAAGGTCTTCTGGATCTTCTTGCGTCCGACGACTTCGTAACGCTCCCACAGCTTCGCGAAGTCCGGGCTTTTCAGGAGGAGTTCACCGACGAGGTTGGTGAAGTCGGGTGCGTCGGGGTTGGTGCCCGCCTCGGCGCGCAGCCGGGCCACGCAGGAGCGGACCAGGTTCTCCCAGTCGGGGAACAGCTCGCGTGCCGTCGGGTGGAGGAACAGGTAGCGGGCCAGGTTCCGCTGCTTGGCGGGCCAGTCGGAGAGCCCGGCGTACAGGGCGAGGCCGCCGGGGTTCCAGGCGAGCATGTCCATACTGCGGCTGAGGATGTACGCCGGGTTGGGCCGCATCGTCTCCAGGACCAGCTTGAGGTGCGGGCGGACCGTCCGGCTCGGCGGTGGTGGCGGCTCGGGAGCGTACCGCGCCGCGCGGGCTGCGAGTTCCCGCAGGTGGTGGTGCTCGTCGTCGTCGAGTTGCAGCGCGCGGGCGAGGGCGTCGACGACGCCGGGGCTGGGCCGGGTCTCCTTGCCGCGTTCGAGGCGCGTGTAGTAGTCGATGCTGACTCCGGCGAGCGTGGCCAGCTCTTCGCGGCGCAGGCCGGGCGTACGGCGTGCGCCGGGTCCGGGGGTGAGGCCGGCGCTCTCGGGGCTGGTCTGGGTGCGGCGGGCGCGCAGGAAGCGCGCCAGTTCGTCGCCGCCGGTGTGCTGCTCGGGTGCCATGCGTCCAGTCTCCCGCCGGCGTCACCCGTACGGCACTGCTGAGGGGGGCCCTGTCACACCCCGGCTGCGTTCCCCCTGTCCGACTCGGCCTGCCTGTGCGACGCGGGTGACGGCAGAGTGGAGGACATCGGCTGTTCGTCGTCCTCGCAGCCTGAGCGCCCCCGGTGCCGTGTACCGCACGGCTGCCGGGTTGCGGCAGCACGTGCGGAGCGAGGCAATAACCGGAGAGCCGCTCCCCCGGCTCGCACCGTCTCCACCGAAGGAACGTCATGCAGAACGTCCCTCAACAACGGCGTCGAGATGCCGGCCCTCGGCTTCGGCGTCTACCAGGTCCCGCCGGAGCAGACCGAGCAGACCGTCTCCGAAGCCCTCGCCGCCGGCTACCGCCTCCTGGACACGGCCGCCTCCTACGGCAACGAAGAAGCCGTCGGCCGCGCCATCAGGAACAGCGGCATCCCGCGCGAGGAACTGTTCGTCACCACCAAGCTGTGGGTGCAGGACGCTCCGGCCCAGGACAACACCCTGCGCGCCTTCGAGGCCTCCCTGAACAAGCTCGGTCTTGACCACGTCGACCTGTATCTGATGCACCAGCCCTACGGCGACGTGTACGGCCAGTGGCGTGTCATGGAGGCTCTTCAGCACGAGGGGCTCGCCAAGGCCGTCGGTGTCGCCAACTTCTACCCCGACCGGCTCGTCGACCTGATCGTGAACAACGAGATCACCCCCGCGGTGAACCAGATCGAGACCCACCCGTTCTTCCAGCGTGGCGAGTACCAGGAACTGATGCGCGAGCACGGTGTACAGATCCAGTCCTGGGGCGGGTTCGCAGAGGGCAAGAACGGTCTGTTCACCAACCCGGTGCTGAGCGAGATCGGCGCCGAGCACGGCAAGTCCGTGGCCCAGGTCGTCCTGCGGTGGCTGATCCAGCGCGGGGTCGTCGCGATCCCCAAGTCGGTACGAGCCGATCGCATGGCGGAGAACATCGACGTCTTCGACTTCGCGCTCACCGACGAGCAGATGGCCCGGATCGCCACCCTGGACACCGGATCCACCCTCTTCTTCGACCATCACGACCCCGAGATCGTCAGCTGGCTCGCCAAGCGGCGCCTGACCTGATCGACGCCGGGAGGTCTCGAAGACCCGGCGGACCTCCCCGTCGCAGCGAGCCGCCGGGCAACCCGCCCACTCAGGTACGGGCGCGCCCCGGTGCGTGCCAAAGGGGCCGTGTCGCACCCTGGCCGGCCATTCCCCCGCACAACACGGCCTGTTGCGCGTTTCCTCGGCCCTCCACGCCGGACATGAGCGGAAGTTGCTCCGCGAGACCAGGCGCCCCCCACCACCGACGAGCGAGCCCCTTCTTCCCCGTGTTCGAGAGAGTGAGCATGTCCACCACCGAGCCTTCCGGCACAGCCGGTCCTCACACCGAGACAGCTGAATCTCCGCCCGTACCGGCCGCGCCCGCACCGTCGCGCCGTACGTTCGTCGCCTGACCACCACTGCCCACCCGCGTTGCTCCTGCCTACGGTGCGCCGGTCAGCGCCTGGCCTCGTCCTTGATCTCCTCAAGCGCGTCGTTGAATCCCTTGGGCGTATTGCTGTTGCCGGCCACGCGGTCGAGACGCACGTCGTCGATGTCACGTCCGACCACGAGCTGCGGCACCGCGTCGGCGAATCGCTGCTGCAGCCCGCGGGAGGTCTCATTCGTCGCGTGCGGGATGACGTCGACGGTGGTGATCTCTCCGCCCTCAAGGGTGAGGCGCACACCGATGCTCGACCCTCGTACGCCGTACTCGCCGTCGACGGTGTACTCACCGTCCGCGTACGGGCCACGACGCGATGCCGAACTCGGCGCTTCTTCAGGCGTGTTGGATTCGCCGGCACCCGTGGTCGAGCAGCCTGCGATCACGGCGGTGGTGGAGAGGCTCACCAGCACTGGCGCGAACCGATTCCTCACAGATGCCATGTCGTCTGCACTTCCTTGCTTGTTGGCTCGGTTCATTTGTCGGTGAACAGCTCGCCCGTGAAGTCCGGCGAGATCTCGGCGCGCCCGTCGGACCGCATCCGCACGTACGTGAAGTCGAAGGATTCCGCGAGCCGCTGCGGCTCGGCGAAGAAGAGCGCGGTCGCCAGGCCGTCGGCGATGGCCGCGTCCTGCGCCACGACCCAGGTGGCGACAACCTTGTTGACGGGCACGCCTGTGCGTGCGTCGAGGACGTGGTGCAGTCCCTCTCCCCAGGACCGGCGGCTGACACCGGAGGCGCACAGGGCCTGGCCGCGTACTTCGGCCACCCCGATCACCTGACGTCGGTCGAAGGGGTGCTCCAGACCGACTCGCGTGGCGCGTGGGCCACTGTGGCGGAGGTCGCCGCTGCCGTCGACGACGAAGCCGGTGTGCCCGGCCTCACGCAGCTGGGCCGAGACGAGGTCGACCAAGTACCCCTTCCCAACCGCTCCCACGTCGATCACCAGGGCGCGCCGCGTGACGACGGTTCGGCCGTCCCGTCGAATGTCGGCGGCCCACGCCGGTCGTCTCCGCGCGTGTTCAACGGCCCTTACCGCGTCGGGGGCGGGTCGGAGGGTGTAGGTGGCGTCGTAGCCGAGGAGCTCCAGCTCCCGCCCCACAAGCGGGTCCACGGCACCGTCGGTGGCGGCGTGCAGGCGGTCGTAGAGGCCGAACAGGGCGAGCGAGTCGTCCGGGAACTCGAAGCGCCCGCCGTCGGTGGCCGAGGCGATGCGGGAGACAAGGGAGTCCGGACGGAAGCGGGAGTAGGTCGCGTCGAACCACGCGATCCGGTCGAGGACATGGCGCCGCAGATCCTGGCTCAGGGGTTCGTCGGTCTCGATCAGCCACTGCGTGCCGATCGCGTCGAAGCCGAAGCGGCTGACGGTCTCCACGTTGCTCACTGGTGCTTCTCCTGCCTCGTGCGGCGGGCTCTCACGGTGCGGGGCCAAGGCTCGGCTCCGGCGGCCGGCGAAGCGGGACCAGGACCCTGGGACGGTGGGCGAACAGCCGTCGAGGGCCGGTTCGCCATGTCCTGTGCGGCCAGGGGTCTGAGCAGGAAGCTCACCGCGGTGGTGATGAGCACCACGGCCGCGGCGATGGCCAAGCTCGTATGCAGGCCCTCGGTGAACTGAGCGCGGTCTGCGACCAGGGCGCCGAAGACGGCGACGGCGAGAGCACCGCCAACCTGCCGGGACGTGTTGAGCACGCCGCTGGCGGTGCCGGCCCGCTCGGCGGGGACCTGGTCGAGCAGCAGCGACGTGAGGGCGGGTACGGCGAGCGAGCCGCCGGCTCCCACCGGGACCATCAGCACGATCAGCAGCCAGGTGGGCGCGGACGCCGGTACGAGGGCGAGCAGGACGAGGCCCACGATCATCGCCGCCTGCCCCGCGATGACGGGCATACGAGGACCGAAGCGTGCGGCGAACCAGGCGGCGGTCGGGGAGACGAACGCGGTGAGCACCGTCATCGGCACGAATGCGAGGCCGGTGGCCAGGGCGGTCATGCCCTTGGCCTGCTGCAAATAGAGGCTGAGCAGGAAGATCATCCCGTAGAAGCCGACGTTCAGCGCGAAGCCGATCCCGGCGGCCAGGGCCATGGTGCGCGAGCCCAGCAGGCTCAGCGGCACCATGGGGTGCTTGCCGCGGGCCTGGGCCACGACGAACACGACGGCCGCGAGCACGGCGAGCGCGTAGGAGAACAGCACGTGGGGGGCGGTGATACCGACCGCTCCGGTCTCGATCGCGGCGAAGGTCAGGGCGCCCATCGTGACGACGGCCGACAGTTGTCCGGTCCAGTCGAACCCGGCCCGCGTCTGGCGTTGCGAGCGCTTGGTGCGGGCGAGGAGGAACAGGGCGATCACGCCGACGGGCAGGTTGACGAAGAAGATCAGCCGCCATTCGACCTGGCTGAGGAACCCGCCCGCGACCGGGCCCGCCGCGGAGCCCGCCGAGCCGCCGAGCGCCCACAGCGAGATCGCCTTGGCCCGCTTGCCCGCGTCGGGGAACGCCTCACGGATCAGGGCGAGGGAGGACGGCACGATCACGGCCGCCCCCGCGCCTTGTACGAGCCGGGCGATGACGAGCACGCCCAGGTTCGGCGCGAGACCACAGGCCGCGGACGCGATGGCGAACAGGGCCAGGCCGGTGCCGAAGGTGCGTCGGGCGCCGAGCCGGTCCGTGAGAGATCCGGCCGACAGGAGCAGCGCGGCGAACATCAGCGTGTAGCCGTCGACGACCCACTGCAGTCCGGTGATGCCGCCGCCCAGGCTGTCCCGGATCGAGGGCAGGGCGACACTGACGACGAGCGCGTCCAGGGTGATGACGAAGAACCCCAGCAGCGCGGCTCCGAGCGCGGCGGTGCCGGGACGGAGACGGTGTACCGCCGCGGGCTGGTCCGTGGCGAGAGACGTGGTGGCGGTGGTGGGCACGGGGGCGATGCTCCTGCTCGGCGAGCGGTGGGGGATGACGATGTGATCCACCTTCGCCGGTTCCGTCTGTCGCAGGCAGGCCGAGTGTTGCCGGGGAGCCGCCAACGGGGGTGTGACAGGGCCCCTCTCCCAACCGGTAACGGCGACCGGCTAGCCGACGCTCCTGAGCCACTCGCGCACCTGTCCTTCGGTGTCGTCCATGTCGTCCCGCGAGATGGTGAACCCATTGCTGACCACGGTGGCGTCGGAAAGCTTCTCGGTGACCGTCTCGACGGTTCCCGAAAGCCCGTTTCCGCCGTGGGTGGTGAACAGAATGACGGTCTTTCCCTTGAAGTCGTGCTCCTCGAGGAACGTGTGAACCGGCATCGGCATCGCGTACCACCAGATCGGGTAGCCGATGAAGATCGTGTCGTAGTCAGTGAAATTCCGGATCTTCGACTTCAACTTCGGCCGCTCGTCGGCCTCCTGCCACTCAAGTGCGAGATCTTCGAGCGCACCGTGATTCCGGGGAAGCTTCTCCGCCGTCTCGACACGGAACAGCTCCGAACCCGTGCGCTGCCCGATAATCTGTGCGACGTACTGCGTATTCCCCAGGACCTTTCCGTCGACGACGTGCGTGCTGTTCGCCTCGTCCTCGGTCATGCCGTCCGGTTCGTCCGTTTCCGGCATCGAGAAGTACGCGACAAGGGTACGAGCCTTGTTGATCGGCTTGGGCGCCTTGGCGGGCCCCGAAGCGGTGGAGGAATCACCACCGATCCCGAGCGTCGAGCAGCCCGCGATACCGGCCCCGGCCAGAGCGGCTGCACTGAGTGCGAGGAAATCACGGCGTGTGCGTGTCCGTGTCGTATTCGTCATGTCAGGGTCTCCGTTTCGTGGATGGTGCATTCCATTCCGGGACGCAGGGTGAAAGGGCGTCCCGACCTGCTGTCGGCACGCCGTCTACATGGTCAGGCGCTCATCGTGGATACGTCGTACGCCGACTCCGATACGCCGCAGCATGCGCCGACTGGCGATGACGGCGGGATTCGGTCCCACGATGAAGAACTCGCCCTTCTCGACCTCCTCGGCGGTAAGGACTCCGGCCAAGGCGTCACGGCGGAATCGACCGACGCTCGTGGCGACCTGCAAACGCCCCTCGGACGCCGCTCGGTATTTCTCAAGCTCTTCCAGGTAGTACGCGTCCTGCGGCTTGCGCACCGCCCACAGCAGGTGGATGTCGCGCGTGGCGTGGTGGGCCGCCGTGAGGCTGAGCAGCGGCGCAACGCCGGCTCCCATGCCGAGAAGGACGAGCGGAGCGTCCGGATCCCGGCCCTCGACGATCGATTCAAACCGTCCGAACGGCCCTTCAAGGCGCACCAGGGCCCCCGGATCGACCCTCCCGAGCCGGCGCGTGAAGTCGCCGTGCTGACTGATGGTGAAGGTCAGCGTCTCCTGGCTGTCGTCGGTCACGGAGAAGGGGTGCCACTCCTTGCTCACAGCCGAGGTGCCCTCGAAGCGGAGGAACAGGGAGTCACCCGGCCGCAGTTTGGCGGCTGTGCCGTTGAGCGCCACGGACACCTTGCGGGTGGACTCGCCACGCGCCTCGTTTCCGATGACAGTGCCCGTGAGATACGTGTCGGGCGCAATCCACTTCTTCCACACATGAACACCGAGGACGACCACGGTGTACAAGTCGAAGAGCACCATGAGGGAAAGGTGCTGGTTCACACGGAGAAGGAGGTGGGTGTGCAGCCAGATCATGGCCACGATCAGCAGATTGAGCCGGTGGATCCACACGGAGAGCTGATGCCGGAAGACCTTCTCAAGCATCCGCTTCACCGAGAGCAGCAGCCTCGACCGGTCGGTGAGCCACCCGCTCATGAAGAACACGGAGTAACTGAGCACGGTGAGCGCCCCGTAGAAACTCCAGTCCCCGAGGTCTCGCGCCAACTGGCTCGGCGAGTACGAATTCTCGCTGTGGAGATAAGCGGCGCAGATCGCGAGAACGCCGAGCATCCCGTGCAGGCCGTAGATCGACTTCAGTCCTACGAGCCGGTCCAGCCAAGGTGGTCGCACGCTGAGCGCGATGGCCAACAACCACCAGCTGTAGGCGACCAGGCCGAGGAAGATGTAGAACCGCAGTTGTTCCGGCTCCGTGGCCACAGAATCGTAAGTGAGCACCAGCGGAAGCGGAAAGACGACCGTGACGCTCCAGAACATGAGTTTACGAAGCACCGCTGAGACTCCACCCGGATATGCCACCGGACGAAACGGCTCCGCGCGGTCCTGTGTCCCGTACATGTTGCAGGTTGACGTAGAAGAGAGCCGACATGGCCAGAACGGCGAGGGCAATCAGCACGATCAGCTTGTGTTTCGACTTCTTACTCATCGAGGTTCTTCCTGGTTTCGTGAAGCGGGATGCCTGGGGGTGCGCCGGTTCGCGCTGGACTCTCCTCCGTACGAGACAGGCCGGAGGCACGATCGGCGCACGGGTCCGGGCCCGTCCGCACTCCGGACTTCAACGCCGAGAGGGGTACGGGCAAGGGGCGTTCCGCATGCGCGTGGGGGCCGGACACTGGCCCAAGTACCGATGGGACACCGGTGTTTCAGAGGGCGGGCGGCGCAACTGCCGCCGTGGCCCTTCTCAACAGCGGAACACCTGAAGTGCCGCAGGCGACTGGGCGGCTGATGCGGCTCCATATGAGACGCGCGACGCCGGGAGCCCGCCTGGCGGCAGCTCGGTGTACTCGTTCCCCCGGAGTCCCCTCGCGGAAGCCTTGGTGTCGGGTTCGGCGACAGACCGGTGGCGATCACGGCCTGTCGGCCAGGCGTCCGGGTCCACGATCTCCTCTGCGTTGCCGCAGGTGGCCATCGCGTCAGCCCTGTCTTCGACAAGCAAGGTGTTGGACGTCTCCGCGACCGAGATCGACGCTCTCGCAGGCGCGAGTGTGAGCACACCGATGAACGGCAGGATCACCAGGAGGACGACAAGCATCAGCACGACCAACTGCTTCCGGTCTCCCGCCACCCGTCTCCTCCCGCCAGCTCTCGTTCACTCGCCCCGCACGTGTGGCCCAGTGTGCTGGGAAGTCCCGCATCGTGGCAGGCCGCGCTGTGCCAGGGTGCGCGGAGCAGGGTTGTGACAGGGCCCCCTGGAACGAGCGCGGGCAGAGGGGTTGTCTGCTAGGGCCTGTCGTTTGGATCTTGCCGGGCTCGCGGTCCCTGGCACGCACGCTCGCCGCGTTGTCGTCGGCCGCCAACACCCACGACGGTCTCGCGCTGAAGCCGATGGTCGGGGGTCACCAAACGCGCGCCCTTCCTCGCGGTTTGAGGGGCGTCGGAGGCAGCTCGGGAGCCGACAGACGATCACCTTCGTAGCCCGTCACGTCGCCGAAGCGGGTGCTCTCCATCCAGTCCTTGCGGGCCGCCTCGATCTCCTCGTGCGAGCGCCCGATGAAGTTCCACCACATCTAACACCGACGCCCTCGCCGCAGGCGGACCGAGGGCCTTCACCGCGATCCGCACGGCGCGGGCCGAAGCACCCACGCAGGTCTGGGACTTGGCCGGTGCGAACGCTCCGGCCGCCGAGGGTCACGTGATCGTGGACATCGACGACGTGCTCGTCCTTGCGCACTCCCAGAAGCAGGACGCCACACCGACCTGGAAGAAGACCTTCGGCCATCACCCGCTCGTCGCGTTCGTCGACCACGGCCAGACCGGTTCCCCGGAGCCGGTGGCCGCCCTGCTGCGGCGGGGACACCGGACACTGTTCCGTGTCCGGAGCGCGATGGCCAGGGCCGCCTCAGCCGGATCCGGGTCTGGGCGCTGAATGATGTTCGCGAAATCAATGGGGACGTCGCTGTCGTCCCCAGACGTATATGTGTTACACGACAATGAGGGAGGACGGTATGGAGCCATTGCAACTCCGCCGCGCAGTTGAGGCCGGACGGGCGACCGCTTCTGAGCTGGGTCTTCAGGTCGACGATGTGGTCGTCATCCACAACTCGGATCGCGTCGCGCTGCGCCTGGTCCCTTGCGATGTTCTGGCTCGGGTTGCGCCTTTGGGGCAGCTGGCTGATTCCGAGTTCGAGGTGGCGGTTGCTCGCCGTCTTGCCGACGTCGGCGCTCCGGTGGCCGAGCTCGATCCTCGGGTGGAACCGCGAGTCTCTTTGCGTGATGCCTTCGCCATCTCGCTCTGGACCTACTACGAACCTGCGCAATCAGAGATCGCGCCGGCCGCATACGCAGACGCGTTCCTGCGGCACCATGCCGCCCTGCGCCAGATCGATCTGGACGCACCGCATTTCACCGATCGAGTCGCCGTGGCACTCGGAGAGGTGAACGACCGGGAGAAGTCCCCCGAACTGCCCGAGTCTGACCGGGAACTCCTCAGCGGCACACTCAGTGGACTGAGCGCCGCGATCAGCACCGAGAATGCCAGAGACCAGCTGTTGCACGGCGAACCGCATCCGGGCAACCTCCTCAACACGCGGAGAGGGCCGCTCTTCGTAGACCTCGCTACATGCTGCCGCGGGCCGATCGAGTTCGACCTCGCCCATGCGCCCGAAGAAGTGGGGAAGCACTATGAGGGGGCTGACCACGGCCTGATTCACCAGTGCCGCGCCCTGAACTGGGCGATGTTCTCGGCCTGGCGCTGGCGCGAGGCCGACCAGATGCCTGACCGGGACCACTGGAGAGTGGCGGGGCTCAACCATGTTCGTGCTGCACTCGATCGCTGCGGGCTGGACTGAACTCGGGACAGAAGGCTGCTGATTCCCACGATCCGCTGCGCCGTGTGCGGCATCCCGGCACGACGTCCATGCGGGTGATGGCCCGCATCTCCCAGTCCGCCCAGTAGGCATGACGTGGTTCTTGATGCTGGAGGCGTCGCCGCGCAGTGTGTGCGGTTCGGCCACGCGGGCGTTCCACCACCGGTCGTGCCACTCGGTCCGCAAGGCGGCCCGGGGACCGGGGATCGTGGTCAGGTACCGTCGTCGGCTATGACGGCCTCCGGCGGCCCGCATCAACCTGGCGACGCGACGGCGGCCGCATCCGGCGCCTTCCCGCTTGAGCACGGCATGGACGCGCGGGGCTCCGGCAGCGCGGCCAGTTCCTCGCGTTCGCTGCTCGTCAGGCCGTCGCGCTCGCCCGCGTCGACCTCGGCCTGCTTCAGCCAGTCGCGCACTGCGGCTCGGTCAGATCGAAGTCCTTGGCGATCTGACCGGCCGAGCGGTCACCGCGCCGGCACAGCTCGACGATCTCGGCCTTGAACTCTGACGTGAACGAGCGGCGAGGGCGAGACTTCTTCTTCCCCATGCTCTCCATGATGGACATCCTCCCGGGGCTGAACCCCTGATCTCGGATGTCCGTCAAAGCGGATCAAGCCCAGAAGTGGCCGGGCCGGGTGCGCGTGCAGCCGGGGATCTTGGCAGATGTCCACGACACGGTTGTCCAGGAGCGGAGCGTGGACGGGCCGGGCGGCGTCCGGGCCGCTGACGTGCGACAACGGCTCCGTGCGGACCGGAGTCGTAATCAGCGGGAAACGCGGCGCCGTCCCGACTTGAAACATGCACGGTGCACGTTGTTCCTGCCTGCCACCAAGGCGGCAACCAGCGCAAATCGCACCAGGAGCACGATGGCTGTGAGCACATCACCTCCCCCTCCGTTCGCTCCGCCGCGAAACACGCAGGTGCCGCCGCCGCGTCACGCGAGGCCCCATGTCCTGGGTCGATGTCGTGCATGACGCGCTATGGCTGGCCGGTTCGGTGGGCGGCGCCCTGTGTCTCGCCGGGCACCTGCCGACGCCCGCGCGACAGTGGGGGCCGCACGCCCTCGCCCTGGCGGCCATGCTGCCGATGGGGCCCTGGGCCGGGGGGCGGTGGTCGCTGACGGCGGGAGTCGCCGCGCTGGCCGTCGCCTGCCTGTGGACCGCGCGCTCGGGCTGCTCGTTCCGCCGAAGCGCCGAGGTGGTGAACCTGGCCGCGATGGCGCTGCTGGCCGCGATGGCGGCCCTGCCGCCGGGGCGGCACGGTGCGGCCGGGCACGATGCCCCGGAGCGGGCCATGACGGCACCGTGGCCGGCGCTGCTCCTGGCCGGATGCTGGGCCCTGGCCCGCGCGGGTGCCGTGCTGGTGTCCCAGGCATGGCCGCCGCCCGGAGTCCCTTCAGGGGTTCGGCCCGGCGCTCCCTCGGCCCACCCGGGAAGCCGTGCGGTCCTGCTCCAGGAGTCGGGCGCCCTGCTCATGGTCGCCGCCATGGCCGCAATGGTCGACGGAGCGTGAGGGGCTTTCGGCCGGTCACCATGGGCTCTTCCATTCTGGGATCTAAATATGCAAAGATTGGATCCAATGCAGGAGTGATCGCATACAAGAGGAGAGCGATGCTCAGACGCGAAGAGAACGAGCGTGTGACACGCAGCGGCCCTGGCACACCGCTGGGCGGGCTCCTGCGTGCCTACTGGCAGCCCGTCGCCCTTGTCTCGGAGATGCCCGAGGACCGCCCGGTCAAGGCGCTCCGAATCATGAGCGAGGATCTCGTCCTCTTCCGTCGGGACGAGATCCACGACGAGGGCGACGACGGATCCCCCATGGTGGCCTCCACACGTGAATGGGGTCTGGTCGGCCGCTACTGCGCACACCGCGGGGTCGACCTCTCGTACGGCAGGCGGGAGAACGGCGGTCTGCGCTGCCTCTACCACGGATGGCTGTACGGGCCGGACGGCCGGTGCCTGGAACAACCGGCGGAGCCCGAGCACAGCTCCTTCGCCGCGAAGGTGCGCATCCCGAGCTACCCGTGTGCGGAACGCAACGGCATCGTCTTCGCCTACCTTGGCGCCGGAGACCCGCCACCGTTTCCGGCCTACGACTGCTTCCGCGCCCCCGAGCCGTACACCTTCGCCTTCAAAGGCCGCTGGGAGTGCAACTGGCTCCAGGGGGTGGAGGGCGGGATCGACCCGAGCCATGTCTCCTTCCTGCACCGCTTCGTCGGAGAGGACCCCCGCGAGACATACGGGCAGCAGTTCAGCGAGGAGGTGGCCGGCACCGGGAAGAAGCTGTCGGAACTGGTCGGCGACAACTTCCGCCCGGACATCGAGGTGGAGGGCGCCGAGCACGGTCTCCGGGTCTTCGCGCTGCGCGATCTCACCGAGGACGTACGGCACGCGCGGATCACCAACCTGGTGTTCCCGAACGCCTTCGTGGTGCCCTTCGGCAACAGCAAGTCGTTCTGCCAGTGGCACGTCCCCATCGACGACGAGAACCACTACTGGTTCATGATCCTCTACGACTTCGAAGAGGTCACGGACCAGGAGAGACTGCTGGCCCAGCGGCTGAGGGAAGTGTCGTTGCCCGACTACCGCCCGCTGCGCAACCGGACGAACGACTGGGGCTTCGACCCCACGGAGCAGCGGGAACTCACCTATACGGGCATGGGGCTGGACATCAACGTCCACGACCAGTGGGCCGTGGAGAGCATGGGGCCCGTCCAGGACCGCACCGTTGAGCGGCTCGGTGTGTCCGACCGTGCCGTCACGGCCAACCGTCGGCTGCTGCTGAAGGCGATCGACTCCTTCGAGAACGGCAATCCGGTGCCGGCTCTGCCGCTCGACCCGCACTCCGCCGAGAAGTTGACCGGCCCTCCGGCCATCGACACCCTCACCCCCGTCGAAGGCTGGGAACAGGCCTGGCGGGAGCGGGAGTCGGAGCGGCGCGGACGGTCTCCGTGGGCCGGGCGGGACGTGCCTCGTGCGCAGCGCTGACGAACGGCCACTGGCCGAGGGCGGCGAGGGCTCGGGGGCGCGCCCGCTGACGGACGCCGGAGCCGACGGATTCGTGGATCGCCACGGGCTGTGGGACGACCGGCAGCGCGCCGCCGCCGGTCAGATCCGCCGTGTGATCGACGAACTCGGCCTGGACATGGTGCGGTTCTCCTTCGCCGACCAGCACGGTGTGCTGCGCGGCAAGACGCTGACGCGCGACGCGGTGCCCGGCGCGCTGCGCTCCGGGGTCACCACCCCCTCCTCACTGCTGCTGAAGGACACCTCCGGCAGGACCGTCCTCCCGGTGTTCTCGGGCGGCGACCCACGGGTCTCGCGGCACTTCGCCGGCGCCGGCGACATCGTCCTGGTGCCCGACCCGACGACGTTCAGGGTGCTGCCCTGGGCCGAGCGCACCGGCTGGATCCTGTGCGACGTGTTCCACCCGGACGGCACGCCCGCGCCGTTCTGCCCGCGCGGAATGCTGCGCGGCAGGCTGGACGCGCTGGCAGGGGCGGGATACGACCTCACGGTCGGCGTGGAGCTGGAGTTCCATGTGTTCCGCCCGGCGGCCGGTTCCCTACGGGTGGGCGTGGGCAGGCCCGGCGCGCCCGGCCCACCGCCCGAGGTGGAGCCGGTGAGCGGCGGCTCGCAACTGCTGCACGAGGAAGGACTTGACCGGCTGGACGGGTTGGTGGCCCTGCTGCACCGCGGACTCACCGGCCTGGATCTGCCGCTGCGCTCCCTCGAACTCGAATTCGGTCCCAACCAGATGGAGTTGACGCTGGACGCGCGGGGCGCCGCGCGTGCCGCGGACGACGCGTTGCTGACTCGGGCGGCGGTGCGGCAGATCTGCCGGAGGAACGGCTACCACGCCACGTTCATGTCCCGACCGGCCGGTGCGGAGACCGCGTCGACCGGCTGGCATCTGCACCAGTCGCTGCGCTCCCGGGAGACCGGCGAGGCCGTCTTCGCCCCGTCGGCGGCGCGGGCGGGGGACGGTGAGGTGCTGTCGGCGCAGGGCCGGCACTACCTGGCCGGTCTGCTGGAGCACGCCGCGGCCGCCACCGTGTTCACCACCCCCACCGTCAACGGGTACAAGCGGTACCTGCCGCTGTCGCTGGCACCGGACCGAGTGGTGTGGGGGGTCGACAACAAGGGGGCCATGGTGCGGGTCGTCGGCGGTCCGGACACCGGTGGCGTACGGCTTGAGAACAGATCGGGCGAACCGGCGGCCAACCCGTACCTCTACGTGGCGTCGCAGGTGATCAGCGGGATGGACGGAATGGCCCGGAAGCTGGATCCCGGCCCGCCGGTCCTCGATCCGTACGACGCGAAGGCCCCACGACTTCCGGGGTCGCTGGCTCAGGCATTGGACGCGCTCGACGCGGATCCGGTCTTCACCCGGGCATTCGGCCAGGACGTCGTGGCCTGGCTCACGGGGATCAAACGTGAGGAGTTCGCACGCTACTTGGGCCACGTCTCGGACTGGGAGCAGCGCGAGTACTTCGACCTCTTCTGACCGGCCGGCTTCCTCAACCGGCCCTCCCGGGCCACCCGACACCCTTACGGAAGATCTCATGACGATGTTCACCGCACAGCCCATGGACCTGGAACCCTTCTTCGTCGACGGCCGGTGGATCGCCCCCGGAGACCGGCTTACGTTCCCGGTCCTCGACCCGGCCTCGGGCGAGGCCCTGGCCCGTGTCGCGCAGGCCACCTCCGACGACGTGGACAGCGCCGTGGCTGCCGCGGCCCGTGCGCACGAGGACGGCCGCTGGCGGGGCCTGCCCGCCGCGGAGCGGTCCCGCGTGCTGAACCGTGTCGCCGAGCTGATCGAGGAGCACGCCGAGGAGCTGGCGGTGCTGGAGACGCGGGACAACGGCAAACCGGTCGAACGGTCGCGCGCCGACACGGCGATGAGCGCCAGGACGTTCCGGCACTTCGCGGGGGCCCCGGCGCGCCTGACCGGCACCGTCGTTCCCGTCGACAGTGGGCACCACATCTTCACGGTGCCCGAGCCGGCCGGCGTGGCGGCGTTGATCCTGCCGTGGAACTTCCCCATCATGACCGGCTGCTTCAAGCTGGCCCCAGCGCTGGCCGCAGGCTGCACCGTCGTCGTCAAACCCGCCGAGCAGACCCCGCTGACCATGCTGCGCGTCGCCGCCCTGTGCGAGGAGGCGGGCCTGCCTGCGGGCGTACTCAACGTGCTGACCGGAGACGGCGCGGTGGGCGCCGCCCTTACCGCGCACCCCGGCGTGGCAAAGGTGTCCTTCACCGGCTCCACCGAAGTCGGCCGACAGGTCATGGCCGCTGCGGCCCCCTCCGTCAAGCGCCTCACCCTGGAACTCGGCGGCAAGAGCCCCAACATCGTCTTCGCCGATGCCGACCTCGGCGCAGCCGTCGCCACCGCCATGCGGGCCGGGTTCGGTCACTCGGGGCAGATGTGCACGGCCGGCAGCAGGCTGCTGGTCCAGCGCTCCGTCCTCGCGGAGATGGAAGAACGTCTCGTCGAGGCTGTGCGCGGGGTCCCGGTGGGCAACGGCCTCGACGGCGGCGTCACCGTCGGACCGTTGGTCTCCGAGGAGCAGCGCGCCCAGGTTCTCGGATACGTCGAAGCCGGCGTCGCCGAGGGAGCGACCCTCGCGGTCGGCGGCGGTGTGCCGGACCGGGCGGGGTTCTTCGTCGAACCCACGCTCTTCACCGGCGTCACCAGCGGTATGCGGATCGCGCGTGAGGAGATCTTCGGCCCGGTGATCGGGGTCATCCCGTTCGAGGACGAGGAGGAGGCCGTCGCCATCGGCAACGACACCGCCTACGGCCTCGCGGCAGGGGTCTGGACCAGGGACCTGTCCCGGGCCCACCGGATGGCGGCGCGGCTGCGGGCCGGGACGGTGTGGATCAACACCTACAACGTCTTCGACCCGGCGCTGCCCTTCGGCGGCTTCGGCGACTCAGGACTGGGCCGGGACCTGGGCGACGACGCCCTCCTGTCCTACTGCGAGCGCAAGGCGGTGGTCGTCGCACTATGAACGCCAACACAGTCGACACCGCGGCGCACCCGGCCGCCGCCCGGCACGGAGCCCTCGACGTCGCCTCGCTGCGCGCCGCGACCCCGGGCATGCGGCACGCCCGCCATCTGAACGCCGCGGGCGCCGCGTTGCCCAGCCTGGCGACGCTGTCCGCCGTCACCGAGCACCTGCGCCTGGAGTCCCTGCTGGGTGGTTACGAGGCGGCCGAGGCTCTGAGCGCCCGCATGGAGGAGGTGTACGGTGCGGCGGCGCGGCTGCTCGGCGCCGGGCCCGAGGACATCGCACTGGTGGAAAGTGCGTCGGTGGCCTGGCAGCGCGCGCTCGGCGCACTGCGGCTCAGGGCGGGGGACCGGGTCCTGGCCACCTCGTCCACGTACGTGAGTTCCGCCCTGCACCTGCTGGAACTGCGGGAGTCGCACGGCATCGTGCTTGAGGTGCTGCCCGCGGACGCGAGCGGACAGGTGGACCTCGGCGCGCTGGAGACGGCCCTGCGCAGGCCTGCGGCGCTTGTCACGGTCGCCCATGTGCCCACCTCGTCGGGGCTGGTGGAACCGGTCGCCGAGGTCGGCGCGCTGGCCGCCCGTGCGGGCGTGCCGATGCTGCTGGACGCGACGCAGTCGCTCGGGCAGCTCCCGGTCAGCGTCGACGAGCTGCGCTGCGGTGTCGTCGTCGCCACGGGCCGGAAGTTCCTGCGCGGCCCGCGCGGGACCGGGCTGCTGTATGTCGGCCCGGAGCTGCGGGACAGGAGCCGGCCCGCCGCCCCCGATGTGCGGGGCGCCCAGTGGTCGGCGGC
Source organism: Streptomyces sp. NPDC050433 (assembly GCF_044458565.1). NCBI lineage: Bacteria > Bacillati > Actinomycetota > Actinomycetes > Kitasatosporales > Streptomycetaceae > Streptomyces > Streptomyces sp. NPDC050433. Next base: position 56,959 of record NZ_JBITIB010000003.1, read on the forward strand.
CCACCGCTACGAACTCGTGGCCGGGGCGCAGCGGTACGAGACGTGGGAAGCCTCCCACGCGCTGCGGCTGGGGCTGGGTACGGCCGTTCAGGAGACGCTGGACCTCGGGGTGGAACGGATCCGGGACCACGTGACCGCGCTGGCGGGACGAACGCGGGCCGGGCTGTCCGGCGTGCCGGGAATCCGGGTCGTCGATCCTCCGGCGGCGGCGTCGGGGATCGTCACCTTCCTGCGGGAGGGCGAGGACCCGCGCGAGACCGTACGGGAGTTGCGGGCCACCGGCTGCCGTCTGACGACGGTGCCCGCCTCGCACGGGCAGTGGGATCTGGGGAGACGCGGGCTGGCACGCGTCGCGCGGGCCTCCTTCCACGTATACAACAGCAAGGATGACGTGGACGCCCTCATTGCCTTCCTGACGGAACGGGAACGGCGACGTCACACCGCGGCGGCACTCGCCCTGCCCCACGCCGACCGGGCGCCGCTCACCGGGTTCGCCCCCGGCCCGGCCGCCGTCGTGGAGAACCCCGCCACCGGCTCCGCCGCCGTCGTGGAGAAGCACCAACCCGGTCCCGCGCGTCGCACCGGGCACGGTGGCGGTGGCGGTGGCGGACGGGCCGATGTGATCGTGGTCGGGGCCGGGATTCACGGGTCCTCCGCCGCCTGGCGACTGGCGGCCCGGGGCGCGCGCGTCATCCACCTCGACCGGTTCCCGGCGGGGCACGCTCAGGGCTCCTCGCACGGCCGGACCCGGATGATCAGACGCGCGTACCCCTCCCCGGTGTGGGACCCGCTGGTCGAGGCCGCCTATGCGGCCTGGGAGGAACTCGAACTGGCCTCCGGACAAAGGCTGTTGACCAGGACCGGTGGTCTGTACGCCCGTGCGGCCGGCGCCCCGACCACCTTGCGCGGCCCTGACTGCGAGCAGGTGGACCATTCTCGTGCCGCGGAGCTGTTCCCGGGCCTGCGGCTGTGCGAGGGCTTCTCCGCCGTGCACGACCCGGCCGCCGGGGTCGTGGACGCGGCGGCCTCGCTCACGGCGCTGGCCTCGCTCGGCCGTCTCCACGGCGTGGACCGGCGGGACGGCTGCGCCGTAATCGGCTGGCGCCGGGACGGCGACGGCGTACGTGTCGAGACGGATCTGGGCGTGCTGCGGGCAGACCGGCTGGTCGTCGCCGCGGGCCCCTGGACCGGCGAACTGCTGCCCGCCTTCGCCGGAGCGCTGAGCGTCGTACGGATCGTCAACGTGCACATCGGCTCGTCACGGCAGCACCTGCTTCAGCCGCCGCTCCTCGGTCCGTTCTCGGTCGAGGTCCCGGACGTGGGCCTGCTGTACGGCATCCCCGCGTTCGACGGTGCCGGCGTCAAGATCGGGCTGGACCACGGCCCGGAGGAGGACCCGTCCATGCGGGCGGCCCCGGTCACCGCGGCCGAGCGCGACCGGCTTCTCGGCCTGGCCTCGCGGTTCCTTCCGGCGGCCGACGGTCCGGTGGAGGAGGCGATCACCTGCCGCTACACCATGGCACCGAACAACCGGTTCGCCGTCGGGCGGCTGCCCGGCGATGAGCGTGTCCTGGTGGTCGCGGCCTGCTCCGGCCACGGCTTCAAGTTCGGCCCGGCGCTGGGCGCCGCGCTCGCGGACCTGGCGGAGGGCAAGGAGCGGGCCGACCTCGACTTCCTGTCCCCGGCCGCGATGGCCGGGGCCGGGGAACACGGACGCCCCGGTGACGGCGGAGCGACGCGGGGGGCGCGGGCATGAGTCCCGGCGCCCGCACGGGCGGGGCGTCAGCCCCGGAAGACGGTGGCCGACCGCTGCTCGTACCACCGGGCCAACTGCTCGCCGGCATTGACCACATGGGCTTTCATCTGGCTGCGGGCCTCGTCGGCGTCCTCGGCGGCGAGCGCTTCGACGATCCGTTCGTGCTCACGAAGGTTGTCCTCACGGTGACGGGGGTTGTCACGGAGGACGAGGGCGGAGATGTTGCGCGGGAACGCCTCGTTGATGTCCTTGATCGCCCGGGCGAGCCGCTCGTTGCCCGCGGTGGTGTGGATGAGTGTGTGGAAGCAGTCGTTCGCCGAGGTGGAGGGCGAAGCCCCGTCCTCGGGTGCGGGTCTGCCGCTCTTTGCCCGTACCGTCTCGTTGGCCTGGCGCAGCTCCCGCAGCACGTCGGCGGTGATCGCCCGCACGGCCCGCACACAGGCGAGCCCTTCGAGTTCGGCGCGTACCTCGTACGCTTCGCGAACCTCCCAGGGGGCGGGGACGCGGACGACGGCGCCCCGGTTGGGCAGCACCTCGATGAGACCGCCGGCCTGGAGCTGCCGCAGCGCCTCCCGCACGGGGGTGCGGCTCACACCGAGGACTTTGGCGAGCTCGGCCTGGCGGAGCTGGGCCCCGATGGGGATCAGGCCGGAGAGGATGCGTGCCCTGATGGCGGCGGCCGTGTCGTCGACGAGGGCCTTGCCCGTTCCTCCGGGCGAACTCTCGTCCGGTGCTGGGGCGGTGTCCATGAAACCTCCGTCAGGTCGGGAAGGTGCGGATCGGCGGTCCGGAAAGCGGGCGGAGCCACAGCGGGACCCCCGGCCCCGGCAGCGGGCGGAACCCGTGGCGGACTCCACCACCATTATGTATCCAGTTCAGTGCTTTCAGGATCCACTATCGGATCCGCGGTTCGCGCGAGTGAATGGAGCAAGCGATGAATCATCGTCCCGGGAGTGTCAGTACCCGCGTGCCCGCGCGGCGGGACCGCACCCACCCCATGGACCCGTTGTCCCCCGCGGAGATCGACGCGGCGGTCGCGGTGGCGCGGGCCGACGGACGGCTCGGCGAGCGGACCCGGTTCTGGGGCGCGGTGCTTGACGAGAACTTCGCCCGCGAGGTCATGGCCGGCGGGCAGCCCGAGGGTGAACTCCGCATCGGGCTGGTCGCGATGGACCACGACCTGCCCGGCGGGTGGGAGATCGACATCCAGCTCGGCGCCGAGCCGCGCTGCCTGGGCTGGCGGCCCGTGGACATCCGCCGCCCCGGCATCACCTCGACCGAGGCGCGCGCCGCGGCCCGGGCGTGCCGGGAGAGTCCGGCGTTCCGCGAGGCGCTGGCCCGGCGCGGCATCCACGACGTGTCCCTGACCGTGATCGACGCCGAGTCCATCGGCGGCTTCGTGCCGGAGAAGTACAAGGACCGCCGGATCACCTGGGGTTCGGTCTGGCACCGGGTCCAGGAGGACGACAACGCCTACGTCCGTCCCGTGCAGGGCGTGATCCCGCTCATCGACATGGCGACCATGGAGGTGCTGGAGGTCGAGGACCACGGCGTCGTCCCGGTCTCGCAGGAGCCCGGCCCGCTGGCGGCCGGAGGCTTCGGCCCGGACCGCGAGGGCCTCAAGCCGCTGGAGGTGGTGCAGCCGGAGGGCCCGAGCTTCAGCGTCGACGGCCACCGGGTCCGCTGGCAGGGCTGGGACTTCCGGGTCGGTTTCACCCACCGCGAGGGCCTGGTGCTGTACGACCTGCGTTTCCTGGACCGCTCGGTGCTCAAGCGCGCCGCCTGCAACGAGATGTACGTCCCCTATCTCGACCCGAGCTCCACCCAGTTCCGCAAGAACTTCTTCGACTGGGGCGAGTACGGCGCGGGCCCGCTCACCAACTCCCTGGCACTGGGCTGCGACTGCCTGGGGGTCATCCACTACTTCGACGCGGCCTACCTCGGGGGCGACGGCAGCGCCCAGGAGATCTCCCAGGCGATCTGCATGCACGAGGAGGACGACGGCATCCTCTGGAAGCACAACGACCTGCGCCGCGGGGTGAACGAGGTGCGCCGCTCCCGGCGGCTGATCATCTCCAGCTTCCAGACGGTGGCCAACTACGACTACGGCTTCTACTGGTCGCTCTACCAGGACGGCAGGATCGAGCTGGAGATCAAGCTCACCGGCATGCTGTCGGCCTCCGGCATTCAGGAGGGCGAGGAGGTGCGCCACGGCCGGGTGGTCTCGCGCAACGTCCAGACCCCCACGCATCAGCACTACTTCGGTCTGCGCCTGGATGTCGCGGTCGACGGCTCGCGCAACCGTCTGGTGGAGGAGAACGCCGAGGCCGAGGACGACCCTGCCCACGACCCGTACGGCAACGCGGTCCGGATGGTGCGTACGCCGCTGCTCTCCGAGTCCGAGGCCGCCCGCAGGACAAGCCCGGCGACGGCGCGGCACTGGCGGGTGGAGAGCGCCGAGCGGACGAACCGCTACGGGGACCCGACGGCGTACCGGCTGCTGCTGCCCCACACCACCCGGCCGTTCGCGCGGCCCGACTCGGTGATGGCCCGCCGGGCGCCCTTCGTTCACCAGCATCTGTGGGCGACCGTCTCGGACCCGGCCGAGCAGTACCTCGGCGGCCAGTACCCGAACCAGGCGGAGCCCGGTGAGGACGGCGTACATATCTGGCAGCGGAAGAACCGTTCGCTTGACGGGGCGGAACTGGTGCTGTGGCCGGTCGTGGGATCGCATCACTTCCCGCGTCCCGAGCAGTGGCCGGTCATGCCGGTCGACAAGGTGAGGCTGGTCTTCGAGCCCGACGGATTCTTCGATCGCAACCCCGCCATGGACATCCCCGACCCCTCCGCCGGCGGCAGCGGCGACCACTGCTGCGCGAACTGACCAGGCGTCACAAACCATGTGATGTCAACTCATGCCCGCAGTTGTCGCACAAGCTCGTGATTCATCAGCTCGTAACGTCCGGGATACACCCGTGAAGCGCGAGCCGGACACGATACTTTGGATCCAATCCCTTGTTGATTAGATCCATTCCTTACAGGAATGGCGCCCCCAAGGAGGCCCTCATGCCGGATCAGTCGCAGGGATCACCCTCACATCAGCCGACCGGACCGGACGTCTCGCGCCGCACCATGTTGCGCGGAGCGGGTGTCCTCGGTGTCGGAGTGGGATTCGGACTCACCCCTCTGCTCACCGCCTGCGGCGTGGCCGACGGGTCCGGGAAGTCCGGCGGCGGATCCGGCAAGGGCGGCACCCTGACCCTCGGCATCGACTCCACCAGTGCCGTCAACGACCCCGCCTTCTACACCACGCTCGGCGACTGGATGGCGGTGGACTGCGTCTGCCGAGGCCTCACCTTCATATCCTTCGAGTCCAACGAACCCACCGGAGACCTCGCGAAGAGCTGGACGATCTCCGACGACCAGCTCACCTACACCTTCGCCCTCCGCGAGGGCGTGACGTTCCACGACGGCACGACCCTCACCTCCGCGGACGTCCTGGCGAGCCTCAACCGGCAGTTCGACCCCGAGAACAAGACCCTGCCCAAGGGCGCCACCAGACCACTCGCCTCGCTCGGCGCGAACGTCGCCTCGCTCACCGCCGAGGGCGAACTCACCGTCAAACTGGTCCTCAAGACGCCGGACCGCACCGTCCTCGCCCAACTCTCCGACATCGGCGGACGAGTCATCTCCAAGGCGGCCCTCGACAAGTACGGCGCCGACATCGGCAAGCACCTCGTCGGTACCGGCCCCTTCACGCTCACCTCGGCCACCTCGGGCCAGTCGATCACCCTCAAGGCGTTCGACGGCTTCCGGCTCGGCCGCCCACCGGTCGACCGACTGGTCCTGCGCCAGGTGCAGGACCCGTCGACGATCGTCAGCTCCCTGCTCAGCGGCGACCTGTCCGCCACCCAGTTCACCCCCTACTCGGCCGCCCGACAGCTGAAGTCCGACCCCGCGGTCACCGTCCACGACACCCCGGCCGGCTTCGACGCGATCCTGATGATCGATGCCCGGCGCGTCCCCGAGCTGAAGGTGCGCAAGGCCATCAACCTGGCCATCGACCGCAAGGCGATCCTGCGGCAAGCCTTCTACGGCGTCGGCAGAGAACCGAAGGGCTATGCCATCCCGCCGAGCCAGAACGGCTACGACACCAGCCTCGCCGATCTCAGCGAGAGGAACCTCGCACAGGCCAAGAGGCTGCTCGCCGAGGCCGGGGCGGAGGGCCGCGAGATCGGGCTCATGGCGGCCAGCGACTCCTGGCACCCCAAGGCCGCCCAGATCATCAAGCAGAACCTGGAGGACGCCGGGTTCACAGTGAAGACCGCGTCCGTCGACCCGGCGTCCTACTTCAGCCGGCTCGCCGACGGGAAGGACGACTTCCACGACCTGATGATCTGGGAACGCAACTCCTACGTGCCCGACCCCAACAACATGGTCGGCTCGATGGCCAACCCCGGAGGTCTCTACGGCAGCACCATTACCGGCCTGGACACGCTGGAAGGCGCCGAGACGCTGGCGGACGAGCTGAGGGAGGCCAAGAACCTGCCGGAGGGTACGAAGCGCACCGCCGCCTACTCCCGGATACAGCGTCGCTGGGCGGAGGAGTACATGGTGATCTCCATGCTGGCCTGCTCCACCAATCTGGTGGTCAGCGGCGCCGACGTGAAGGGCATGAACACCGCCGCCCTCAGCACCCATCGCTGTTTCATGGAGAAGGCCAGTGTCTGATCCGGCTGGTGCCGTGACCGGCTCCATCGAGGGGACACCGGGGGACGCCGGTCCCCCCGACCCCCGTCCCGCTCCCATCAGGGGCCGGGCGGGGCGGCCGGGCCCGCTTGAGAGGCTGCGCGGCCTGGGCATCGGCCGGTCCTGGCCGGCCGTGGTGTCCTGGGTGTTCCTGGCCGCCGTGATCCTCGTCGCCCTCGTCGGGCCGCTGCTGATCCAGGCCGACCCGGCACGCCAGACTCCCTCGGCGCTGCTGCCCATCGGCTCGCCCGGCCATCCGCTCGGCACCGACGATCTGGGCCGCGACGAACTGGCCCGGCTGGTGTACGGGGCGCGTCCCCTGCTGCTGGTGTCCTTCGCGGCAACCGCCCTCGCCGCCGCGGCCGGCACCGGTATCGGCCTGCTCGCGGGCTACGTCGGCGGGATTGCCGAGCAGACGCTGATGCGTGTCGTCGACCTGGCGCTCGCGTTCCCGTCGATCCTGCTCGTCATCCTGCTGGTGGCCGCGGCGGGACCGGGCACCGTGAGCCTCACCGTCGGCATCGGCGTCTCCCTGGCACCCGGCCTGGCCCGGCTGGCCCGCGCCCTCACCACCCGGGAAGCCGCCAAGGACTACGTCGTCGCCTCCAGGCTCGGCGGAACCCGCACCCCCCGCGTGCTGTTCCAGGAAATCCTGCCCAACATCGCCGGGCCGATGCTGGCCCAGGTCGTGATGACCCTCTCCGTAGCGGCAGGCTTCGCCGCCGGCCTGTCCTATCTCGGCCTCGGCATCCAACCGCCCACGTCCGACTGGGGCTACATGGTCCAGGCCGGTCAGGAGTTCCTGCACTCCGCACCGCGGCTCGTGGTGCTCCCCGCGGGCCTGACCCTGCTGTACGTGGTGGCCTGCAACTTCGTCGGTGACGACCTGCGGGATTCGCTCGACCCCCGGGGGACCGTATGAGCACCCTCACGGTGCCTCGTCCCCGGCGCCCGCGACGCCCCGGCTCCGGGAGCCTCGGCACCCTCCGGGTCATGGCCGTCCGGCTGCTGGCCGTGCCGGTCGTGCTGTTCGCGCTGGCGTCCCTGGTGTTCCTCGCCATGCGGCTGCTGCCCGGCTCGCCCGCCGCATCCCTCGCGGGCGGCGGAACAAACCTGTCGGCCGAGCAGATCGCGGAGAACGAAGCGCGCGCCGGCCAGGCCCTGGGCCTCGACCAGCCGCTGCTCACCCAGTACGTCAGCTACCTCGACGACCTGGTGCACCTGCGGTTCGGCTCGTCGTTCTTCGGCTCCAACAGTGTCCTCAGCCTGCTCGGCGACGCGCTGCCGGGCACCATCGAACTGACTGTGGCCGCCATGGCGTTGGCGGTGCTGATCGGGGTGACCACCGGCGTACTCGCCGCACTCCGCAGGGGCACCTGGGTGGACACCGTCACCAGGACCGTGGCCACCGTGAGCTTCTCGCTGCCGTGGTTCGCGCTCGGTGTCCTCGGCATCGTCGTCTTCGGTGTCCAACTGCGCTGGCTGCCCGTGCTCGGCCGGCTGCCCAGCTCGCTCGACTACTCGCCGACGACGAACTTCGTGCTGATCGACGCCGTCCTGCAGAACCGGCCCGAGCTGGTCGGCCCCTGGATCCAGCACCTCATCCTGCCCGCCACCACCCTGGCGCTGTCGATGGCCGGCTACATCACCCGGATCGTGCGCGCCTCCGTGCTGGAGGTCCTCGGCGACGACTTCGTCAGAACCGCCCGGATGAAAGGTCTCGCGCAGGGCGCGGTGGTCCGCCGCCACGTGCTGCGCAACTCCTGGCTTCCGATCGTCACCGTCCTCGGCCTCCAGTTCGGCTCACTCCTGGGCGGCTCCGTGATCACCGAGACCGTCTTCTCCTACGGCGGTGTCGGCCAACTCCTGGTGCAGGGCGTGCTTCAGCGCGACTACCCCGTCGTACAGGGCGCGGCCCTCGCCATCGCCCTGCTGTTCACCCTCGTCAACTACGCGGTGGACCTGCTGTACATGATCCTCGACCCACGAACAGGGAAAGGCTGAGCCGCATGAACATCGTGCTGGTCCACGGCGCCGGAGGGCGCCCCACCACCTGGATCGACGTGGAGCCCCGGCTCGCCGCCCTGGGGCACCGGACCGTCACCGTCACCAATCCGCTGACCTCGCTTCAGGACGATGTCGCGCACACCACCGCCGCCGTCGAGTCGCTCCAGGGCCCGGTACTGCTCGCCGGTCACTCGTACGGGGGCGCGGTCATCACCAACGTGGGCAACCACAAGGCCGTCCGCGGCCTCGTCTTCATCGCCGCGTTCGGCCCCGCCGAGGGCGAGACCGTCAACGGGATCGTCGAACGGTACGAGCCCGCTGAGATATCGGCGTACATGCGGCGCGGCCCCGACGGCGAGTGGAAGTCCGAACCGGACGAAAAGTTCTGGGCCGAGATAGGCCCCGACCTCTCGCCCCGCCACCGGGCCGTCGTCGAGGCCGAGGGACGCCCCGCGGCGAACCTCATCTTCAGGCAGCCGACCGGAGAGCCTGCCTGGCGCACCCTGCCCAGCTGGTACCTGGTCGCCGACGACGACCGCACCCTGCGCCCTGAGGCTCAACGGGACATGGCCGCCCGGATGAAGGCCACGACCTCGAACGTTCCCGGCAGCCACTACACCACGCTGGTGCACCCGGAACGGGTGGCCGACCTGATCCACACCGCGGCCGTGGCAGTGAGCGGCGCCCCGTGACCGCGCCCGCCGACCAGGACCGCCCCGCGCCCGAGGGGCAGCCGCCGCCCGTGCTGGAGATCCAGGACCTCCGAGTCGGCTTCGACACTCCCGCGGGCCGGCTCCCGGCCGTCGGCGGGGTCGACCTCACCCTGAGGAGAGGGGAGATCCTGGCGCTGGTCGGCGAGTCGGGCTCGGGCAAGTCCGCCCTGTCGATGAGCCTGGTCGGCCTCAACCGGGGCCCGCGTACACACATCAGCGGGGAGGTGAAATTCGCCGGCCGCGATCTCGTCACGGCCACCGAGCGCGAACTGCGCGAGGTCCGGGGCAAGGACATCACCGTGGTCTTCCAGGACGCGCTCGCCGCCCTCAACCCGCTGCACCGGGTGGGTGCCCAGGTCGGCGAGATGATCCGCACCCACCGCGTGGTCACGCGACAGCGGGCAAGGGAGCGGGCCGTCGAACTGCTCGGTGAAGTCGGCATCGCCGGCCCCCGCCGCAACGCCCGCGCCTACCCGCACCAGCTCTCCGGCGGCATGCGCCAACGCGTGATGATCGCCATGGGGCTGGCCAACGACCCGGCCGTACTGATCGCGGACGAACCCACCACGGCGCTGGACGTGACGATCCAGGCACAGGTGCTGTCCGTGCTGGAACGGGTGCGCGCCGCCCACGGCACCTCCGTCCTGCTGATCACACACGACCTCGGGGTGGTCGCCGAGGTCGCCGACCGGGTCGCCGTCATGTACGCGGGCCGAATCGTCGAGCAGGGGCGGCGCGACGACGTGCTGTTCAACCCGCAACACCCGTACACCATGGGACTTCTGGGCTCGGTGCCGCCGATCGACGGACCGGTCGCCGAACGGCTGCCCGCGATTCCCGGAAGTCCGCTGACCGGCATGGACCGGCCCCGCGGCTGCGCGTTCGGCCCCCGGTGTGCCTTCGCCCGGGACGCCTGCCGTCAACAGCCCCTTCTGGAGCAGCGCTTCGGAGCCCCCGGTCAGCTCGACGCCTGTGTCCTGCCCGCCCCCGAACGCGACGCGGCGCGCCGGGCGGGCCCGGAACCGGCCCCGTCACCCGCCACGGAGGGGAACTCATGAACTGGTCACCGCCCCGTCCCGCCTCGCCGGTCCCCCCGGCGCGCCGGGGCACTCCCCTCATCAGGGCGGAGAAACTGCGTGTGGAGTACCGAGGCCGTGTCGGCGGGGGCAAGGTCCGTGCCCTGCGCGACGTGGATCTGGAGATCATCGAGGGCGAGACCCTGGGCCTGGTCGGAGAGTCCGGCTGCGGCAAGTCCACACTGGGCCGGGCTCTGCTGCGGGTCGTCGAGCCCACCGCGGGCACCATCGAATTCCTCGGGCTGAACATCACCACGCTCCGCGGTACCCGGCTGCGGCGGACGCGGGCCGACATGCAGATGGTGTTCCAGGACCCGTTCGGCTCGCTGAACCCGCGGCGCAGAATCGCCGACATCGTCGCCGAGCCGCTGCTGCGGGTCCGCGGCGCGAGCCGTGCCGAGGCGGACCGGACGGTGGCGGAACTGCTGGAGCGTGTGGGCCTCGGCGGCGAGGCCGGCGCGCGCAGGCCCCACGAGTTCTCCGGCGGGCAGCGCCAGCGCATCGGCATCGCACGGGCCCTCGCCTCCTCGCCCAGGTTCGTCGTGGCCGACGAGCCCGTCTCCGCCCTGGACGTCTCCATCCAGGCGCAGGTGCTGAATCTGCTGTCGGACCTGTTGCGTGAGCGCGGCCTGACCATGCTCTTCATCTCCCACGACCTGGGCGTCGTACGGCACATCGCCGACCGGGTGGCCGTCATGTACCTGGGGCAGATCGTCGAGATCGCGTCCCGGGACGACTTCTTCTCGGGCCCGGCCCACCCCTACTCCTCCGCTCTGCTGTCATCGGTGCCGTCGCTGCGCCCCAGCGGGCGGCGCGACCGGCAGGTCCTGGAGGGGGATCTGCCGGATCCGGCGAACCCACCGGACGGCTGTCTGTTCCAGACCCGCTGCCCCTTCGCCGACGAAACCTGCCGCACCCGTATGCCGGAGCTGACGGAGTTCGTCCCCGGGCGCAGCGTGCGCTGCCACAAGCCCTTGGTGCCCAACAGAGAGGCCGGTCCTTCGTGATCATCGATGCGTACAACACCACCCAGGACGTCCGGGGACGGTCCGACTACCTCACCGGGGTACGCAAGGGGGAGGCGCCTCCGCCGCACACGCCGTTCGACCCCCGGCGGATCATCGACCGGATGGATGCCGCCGGCGTCGACATGGCGATGGTGTGCTCCCTCGCCCAGCGTATCGAGAACGACTTCATCGGCTCCCTGGTCGCCGCCCACCCGGACCGCTTCTTCGGTTTCGGGCAGGCGTTGCCGCAGGCGGACGACGCGGTCGAGGAGATCGACCGGATGGCCGACGCGGGCCTGGTGGGTCTCAAGCTGCATCCCAGCCTGCACGGCTACCACGTCGCCGACCACGGCCTGCTGGACCCGTTGTTCGAGGCCTGCGCGAGGCGTGGCCTGATGGTGTTGGTCAACGCCCTGGACGACTCGTTCTGCGCCCCGCTGGCGATCGAGGAGATCGCCCGCGATCACCCGGAAGTGCCGACGATCATCGCCCACATGGGCGCGGTGTGGAACGTGCCCGAGGCGATCATTGTCGCCGAGCGGCAGCCTCATGTGTATCTGGAGACCTCCGCGACGCTGATGAGCGACGTCAAACGAGCGTACGCGCGGCTGGGCCCGGAGAAGATCCTCATGGGCAGCGAGTGGCCCGGCTCCGACTTCGACCTGGAGCGGATGAAGATCGCCAAGGCGGTACCGGACGACAAGGACCGCGCTCTCGTCGAGGGCGGCAACATGGCCCGGCTACTGGGGATCTCCGCATGAGCGTCGGCGACACCGGCGCCGGCTCGGGCGCCGGGCCGCAGGCACGGACACCGGCACCGGCACCGGCGCCTGCCGTATCCGCGGAGTCCGTCGCCGTACCCCCTTCCATGAGCGGGCCGGACGCCGAACTGCTCACGGTCGCGCAGGAGGTGCTGGGCCGCCTCTGGCGCGACGGCCGACACGAGGTCGCCACGGCGCTGCGCACCGCCGACGGAGCCGTGCACACCGGTGTCCACGTCGAAGGTTCCTGTAGGCGCAGCTCCGTCTGCGCCGAGGGCGTCGCCTTGGGAACCGCGCGTGGGGCATGTCCGGGCGGCGAGCCGCTGACTGTCGTCTCGGTCGTCTCCGTCCAGATCAAACCCGCGGGCCGGTTCCGTGTCATCGCCCCATGCGGCGTGTGCCGCGAACTGATCAGCGACTACAGCCCGGACGCCACCGTCTGGGTCACCACGCCCGATGACGACGAGGTCGTCCCGATGACGGCCCTCGACCTGCTGCCGGAGAAGAGCCGGCGCGCGTGGTGAACTCCGGCCACAGCGAAGAAGGAAGCACCATGCCCCGCGAAACTCCCGTTCCCTCCCCACCGCCCGTAGCCACCGGCCTCGACATCGCCTCCCTCGCCGCGGAACTGGGCGGCACCGGCTCCCCCGTCCTGTGGGAGGCGTTGACCTGGGAGGAGGCGGAGAGGACCGCCGCCGCACTGAACTCGGTGATCATCCCCGTCGGGGCCACGGAGCAGCACGGTCCGCACCTGCCACTCGCCGTGGACACCATCATCTGCGAGGAAGTCGCCCGTGGCGTCTCGGCGTTGACCGGCGTGCCGGTCGTGCCGCCGCTCAGCTTCGGCGTGTCCGCCTCGCACGGCGGCTTCGGCGGTACGGTCGCGCTGAGGCCCGAGACGATGATCGCCGTCGTGGAGGATGTCATCGACTCCCTCCACGCCTCCGGGATAAGGCAGTTCATCCTGCTCAACGGCCACATCTGGAACAACGGGGCGCTCGACGTGTCGGCGGAGAAACTGCGTGTGCGGCACCGCGACGCACGCGTACGTGCCTTGGGCTACGTCACGATGTACCCCGGCCCCGAGGTCGACGGCCACGTCCAGTACGGCCGGGCTCTGATGCACGCGAACTTCTTCGAGACCTCGGTCATGCTCCACCTTCGACCCGAACTGGTGCGGATGGAAAGGGCCACCTCGCACATCGACATGGACTCGTTCTGGGACTACCGCATGGACCAGGTCAGCGAGACCGGCGTATGGGGCCGCGACGTGGCCGACGCCCGAGCCGAACACGGTGGCGCGGAGTTCGACCGCTGCCTGCTCACCACCGCCCGCGCCGTGGCCGCCGCCGTCCGCGAGCCATGGCCCGACCCCACCCACCGTCCTGGAGCGACCGCATGACGATCTACGACATCACGCTGCCCATCCACCCCGAGATGCTGCACTGGGGGCGCAAACCCGAGGTCGAGATCGTCGAGTCCCTCGCCGACGGCGACGCCTCCAACGTGACCCGGTGGCGGCTCGGTGCCCACACCGGCACGCACGTCGACGCCCCCGCGCACTTCCGCGACGGCGCGACCCCGATCGATGAGGTGTCCCTGGACTCCCTCGTGGGACCGGCCCTGGTCGTCGACCTCACCCATGTCGAGGGCGACGTGGAGCCGTCCCACCTGGAGAAGGGCGGGGCCGCCGGGTACCGGCGTGTTCTGCTGAAGACCTCCAACTCGGGCGGGCCGCTCAAGGAGTCCGAGCGCGCCCCGCGGTGGGTGGGACTGTCACCGGAAGCCGCCAACTGGCTGATCGCCCAGAAGGTGGAGCTCATCGGCATCGACTACCTCACCATAGAGAGCCACCACCGCACCGACACCTGGGACGTCCACCACGCTCTGCTGGGCGCCGGCGTGCTCATCCTGGAGAACGCCGACCTGGACGCGGTGCCCGCCGGCGAGTACGACCTTGCATGCCTGCCCGCCAAGCTGGTCGGCGCCGACGGGGCTTTCGCCCGCGCCGTCCTCACCACCCGGGACTGACCGTGGCCACGATCGCGATCGCCGCCCCGCACCCCGCCGGCATCACGGCGGCCCGCCAGGTGGCTGCCGAGGGCGGAGGCGTGGTCGACGCGGCACTCGCCGCGGCCGCTGCACTGACCGTGGCCTACCCACACCAGTGCTCCATCGGCGGTGACCTCGTCGCCCTGGTCCGCGACGCGACGAGCGGCACCGTGCGCGCCGTGGTCTCGGCAGGAGCCGCCGCGGCGGCCGCCGACCCGGACCTGCTGAGGGCCCGTGGGCCGCGGATGCCTGCGGGCGGCCCGCACACCGTGACCGTCCCCGGAGTGGTGGCCGGCTGGGCAGAGCTGGCCCGGCTCGGTGCGCGGCTGCCCCTCGGCCGTGCGCTGGCCCCGGCCGTGGCCCTGGCCCGGGGCGGAGTCACCGTCAGTAAGGGCCTCGCGCGGGCGATCCGGAACCGGCTCGATGTCGTACGGGCCGACCCGGGCCTGTCAGCACTGCTGATGGACAAGAGGGGCGAGCCGCTGCCCGTCGGCGCACCCCTGGTCCAGGCCGCCCTGGCGGCGACCCTGGACGAACTCTCCGGGGACTGGCGGCACTTCTACACCGGACCGACCGCCCAACGCCTCGTGGCGGGTCTGCGCGCACGCGGCTGCCCGCTCGACCTCGCGGACTTCGCCGGGCACCGGGCAGAAGACACCGAAGCCCTGAGCCTGACCCGGGACGGTGTCACCTGGTGGGCGGCGCCGCCTCCGACCCAGGGCCCCGCGCTGCTCGCGGTACTCGGCGCCGACGGCGATCGGCTCACCGCCGCGCGCAGCGCGGAACTTCGCCGCGACACACTGCTCGGCGACCCCCGGTCCGGGGCCGTGGACCTCGACGGCCTGCTGCTGCGCGAGCACCGGGAGAGTGCCGCGCTGCCCTCCGGGCCCAGACCGGCCGGAGACACCGTGGCCGTCACCGCCGTGGACGACGAGGGCAACGCCGTCACCCTCATCCAGAGCGTGTTCCAAAGCTTCGGATCCGGCATCGCCGAACCCACCACCGGCGTGGTGCTGCACAACCGGGGATCGGCCTTCAGCCTCGACGCCGCGCACCCCGGTGTGCTGCGCCCCGGGGCACGGCCCCCGCACACTCTGTGTCCGGCACTCGCCACCGGCTCCGATCGTGTGGTGGCGCTCGGCTGCCAGGGCGGTCGCGCCCAGGCGTGGATCCTCTCCCAGGTGGGGCCCGAACTCGTTGACGCACCCGACCCCCACGCTCTGCTGGCCCGGCCCCGATGGGTCATCGGCTCCCGTGATCTGGGCCGCCCGCTACCCACCCTCGTCCTCGAACCCGGCGTACCGGACGCGCCGAATCTGGCCGACACCGCGCACCGGCTGGGGCTGGCGGTGGCCGAGCTGACGGGGCTGCACGACGAGGCGGGCCATGTACAGACTGCGAGGCTGCGCGCGGGCGTGGTCGACGCGGCCAGCGACCCCCGTGCCGACGGGACCGCTGCCGTCCTTCGGCCATGAACGTACGGACGACGCTCATCTTCCCTAGTGTCCTGCGCCTGAAATCCTGGCGATATATTTCGCTAACGAGTTGAGGATTTCGTCGGCGCTCTTGGTCCATGTGAACGGCTTGGGGTTCTCGTTCCAGGTCTGGATCCAGGTGCGGATGTCGGCCTCAAGTGCTTGGACCGATCGGTGGGTGCCGCGGCGGATGAGTTTGTCGGTGAGGTATCCGAACCACCGCTCGACCTGGTTGCTCCAGGAGGAGCCGGTCGGAGTGAAGTGGACATGGAAGCGGGGGTGCTTGCCGAGCCATGAGCTCAGGTGCCCGCCCCGTCCTGCACCGCCCGCCCCGGGCGGGGCAGGGCCGGAACCCGCCGGCCCTCCGGCAGGGGCTGTCCCCGGATCAGATCCGGGTCAGCGCAGGGTGAGGACGTTGCCCGTGATGAGCGCGGCCTCGTCGGAGACCAGGAACGCGATGGTGCGCGCGACCTCGGCGGGTTGGGCGACGTGGAAGAGGGTGCTGCTGTCCGCGACGAACCGGCGGACCTCATCGGTGATCCAGCCGGTGTCGGTCACCGGCGGGTGCACCACGTTGGCGGTGATGCCGGCCTCGGCCAGTTCCGCGGCGGCCGAGAGGGTGTAGTCGGTCTGCGCGGCCTTGGCGGCGCCGTAGGACACCTCACCGGGGAAACCGAGGTCCCCGGCCGAGGTAAGGCCCACGATCCTTCCCCAGGTCGCCCCGCGTGCCCGGTGCCGGCGGGCGAACTCGGCGATCAGCAGGGCCGGAGCCATCGTGTCCACGGCGAACTGCCGCGACCAGGTCGCAGCGGTCATCGGCTGCACGGGCCGTCCGAACCGGTCGGCCGAGCCGGAGCCGAAGGTGTCCTGCAACCACCCCGAGGCGTTGTTGACCAGGATGTCGACGCCACCGAGGAGCTCCTCAGCGGCATCGAAGACACGCGCGGGAGCGCCGGGGTCGCTCAGGTCCGCCTCGAAGTGCTCGGCCTGCCCGCCCGCAAGGCGGATGTCCGCCACCACGCGCCGGCCGTCGGTGGCTCGCCGGCGGCTGTACTCGTCGGCCGGCTCGGCACCGGACGGCTGCACGTAGGAGGTGCACAGCACCGCGATGCCCCGGGCGGCCAGTTCCTGAGCCGTCGCGGCTCCGATCCCTTGGTTCGCCCCTGTCACTACAGCAACACGTTCCATTCGGCCAGTAGTAGCAGACGGGCCGTGCGGGAGGGAGATCCCGGCCACGGGCGGAACGCGCGGGACGGGCCCGCCGGACCACCCCTGTGCCCACTGTTCGAGGTGTCACCCGGCGCTCAGGACCGAGGCCAGCAGAGCATCGGCAGAGCCGTCCTGCCCGGGAGACCAGCCGAGCGCCGCGGCGGTCCCGGAGGCCGCCGAGGCCAGCGGGGGAATCCGGACCGGCGCCTGCGGGCCGGCGAGCACCTGTGTTCCGGAAAGGGACGTCAGCCGCGCCAGGAACGCGGTGACCTGCGGACCCGCGCCGTCCGCCAGCAGCAGCGGCTCGCGGTGGTTGCTGCGCATCAGACGGTAGAGCCCCGCCGCGGCCTCTCCGGCACCGATCAGGGCGAAGTTGTGGGCCTGTGAGGCATCCAGCCGGACGGCCTCCCGCCGGGGCCCCCGGAGCAGTGTCCGCAGCAGGCCCGTCAGCCAGTCGCCGGGGCCCGGGGCGGCACTGTCCTTGGTGAGGTACGGCCTGGACGGCACGATGTGCCCGAGCACCGCCCGCCTGACTTCGGTGCCGGTGTCCGCGGCTCCGGAGAGAACCTCCTCGGCCTGAGCGGTGGCACGAGGTGAGGAGGTCGCCACCGTCATACGGCTGACACCGGTGCTCGCACCTGTGGTCAGTACCCAGGAGACGGCTGCGCCCACCAGGGCGGCGGAGGCACCGGGCTGATGCTCCGGCAGGCCGTTCTCCAGCACATAGCAGTGCTGTGCCCGGTGCACCACGGGATGCCGCAGATCATCGGGCCGGACCTGGCTCACCTGCATGCCCCGCTGCTGGAGCTGGTTGGTGAGGGCGTCGGAAAGCGGAGAGTGCATCGATATGACCAATGAGCGTTCCATGACCGGCCCGCTGCCTTTCGACTCAGCCGGCCGCAGTGCCGGGCATCGTTTCGTCGAGCCAGACCGCCGTTCGGTGCGCGGCGGCGGTGGACGAGCCGCCGGTGCCTGTGGTCAGCGCCGTGACCACGTGCCGCACGAATGGGCTGTAGACGTGTTCGGGGTCGGGCCTCGCATACCGGATCTGGCCCCCCGGTGTGTCGATGAGCACGAGATGGTCCAGGTAGAGCCGCAGCCGCATGCGTCCCTTCGTGCCGAGGATGTCCAGGCAGTCCTCGCGCACGCCGCTCGCGTACGACCAGGAGCCGGTGCCCGTCACGGTGCCGCCCACGGTGAAGGCCATGGACACGGAACGCTCCAGCCGGTGCGCGGGCCCGGACCCCGGCTCCAGCGCGTCGACCCGTTCCGCACGGTCGATGTGCCCTACGAGATGGTCGATCAGGTCCAGGGCGTGCCCGGCCATGTCGCGGAACAGCCCGCCGCCCGAGATCACGGGGTCGAGGCGCCAGTCCGTCGCAGCAGCCGGCCACTGCCGGTGCGCCGGCTGGCTGAAGCGGTAGCTCACCGAGGTCACCTCCCCGACGGCCCCCTCCCGCAGCAGCCGGTGGGCCAGCACGAAACGCGGCAGCTGGCGCCGGTAGTAGGGGACCCACACCGGCACACCCGAGCTGCTCGCCTCGGCATCGATCTCCGCCGCCTCGGCCGCCGTCCGCCCCATGGGGCGCTCGACGACCGCGGGGAGACCCGCGGAAATCACCTGCCGTGCGAAACGCAGGTGGGAGTCGGGGCGCGTCGCGATGTAGACGGCGTCCACCTGTGCGTCGCTCAGCATGTCGTCGAGGGACGGGTAGACGACATCGCCGCCGTGCCGGGTCACCCAGTCCGCGGCCCGGTCGGTCCGGCGCGCGTACACACCGCGGATGCGGCTGCTGGGGAAGTCCGCGAAAGCGGGACCGCTCTTCACCTCGGTGACGGCACCGCATCCGACGAAGCCCCAGTTGATCACCTTGGCCGGTCCGTACGGAACGGCAAAGGGGGGCACCGGTCAGTCCCCGTAGCCGCAGTCGCGATTGACCTGTCCTGCGACCTCTTCAAACATTTCCCTGTCTTCCGAAGACATCTGGCTCCTCCACTCGCGCAGGTCCGTTCTGATGGTTCCGTCCAGCCGGGGGTGTATGCGTTTCTCCCGCGGGCTCTCCCGGACGCGGTCGGCACTGGACGTGTACGCGGTCATGGCCGGCTCGAACGCCAGGCCAAGGAACTCGCAGGCCCTGCTGAGCGAGAGCCGCGGGTCCGCGACCAGTTCCTCGTAGTGCAGCTCGGCGTACCGGCGCGGGCCCAGGGCGCGCCCCGAGTCCCTTCCCGCCTGGACGTCGGTCCGCCAGCGCAGTGCCGCCGCCGCGACGGAATCCGGCCCGAAGGGGGCCTCCCGGAGTGAGCTCGCGCAGTTCCGGCCGTCGCGGATCAGATGGATGAACAGAGCGTCCGGCACCCGCTCGGCGATATCGGTCAGGTACCGCACGTAGGCGGGTGTCTTGTCGCCCGCCCGCTGCTTCCCCCGGGATTCGGCGTACGCGCTGAAGACCACGTCGACGATTTCCGGGTAGGTCTGCGGGTCCGCCCGGGTCAGCCGGCGCTTCAGCTCTTCCTCCTGAAGGCCCCAGCGCGCGAACCAGCGGTGCGCGACGAAACGGTCCAGGAACTCCGGCCAGGTGAGGCGCCGGTCCTGCCGGTCGGGGACGATCTCGATCAGACTGTGCGACTCATAGACCATCGCCACCTGACTGTGACTGTCGAGCATGCTGGAGAGCAGCGTCGTCCCGGAACGCTCCGCGCCCGCCACGACGATCAGGGGCCCCTTCATCCCGGCTCCCTGCCACGAGCGGCCTCCGGTGCCTCCTGCGTCTCCGGTGCCTCCTGCGCCTCGTCATCGACGCCGGCAACGACGACCAGCCGCGCACTGGCGTCGGTCAGCCGCTCTCCGTCCCCGTCGAAAGCCGCGACGCGGCGGAAACCCGCGGCCGTCAGCTCGGAGCGCAGCTCGGCGTAGCTGTACCTGCGGGTGCTGAACTCCAGCCACCGGTGTGTGCTGCCGCGCACCACGAGCCGCCTGGTGTGCTGACGTGCCGTCAGAGGGTCGTAGGTGTTCCAGTCCCAGATGAAGTCCTCGGACCGGCGGATCAGGTCGTGGTCCTGCATCCGGGTGCCGCTCCGGTCCCAGTTCCGCACGTCCAACACGAACTGCCCGCCCGGCCTGAGGGCAGCCGCCGCGTTGGCGAGCACCCGCCGGTTCTCCTCGTCACTGAAGTATCCGAACGCGCTGAAGAAGCAGATGACGAGATCGAACTGGCCACGGCCGTACGGCTCCCGCATGTCCTGGTGGAGATACGTGACGCGCCCGCCGGGGTTGTTCTCCTCCTCCGCGGTCCGCAGAAACGTCTCCGACAGGTCCACGCCCGTCACGTCATGGCCCCGGCGGGCGAACTCGCCGGAGAGCCGGCCGTGACCGCACGCCAGGTCGAGCACCCGGAGCCGGCCGGCTCTCGGGGGAGGGGAGAGCAGCGACAGGATCAGATCGGCATCCTGCCCGGCCCGGTCCCCGTCCAGCAGCGGGGTGTAGAAGTACAGGTAGTCCGAGTCGAACCACTCCGAGAGAGCGGACCGGTCCGGGACCTTCCCGCCCCGGACGGCCGGGCCCCCGGAGCTCACAGCACCGGTCCCTCGGTCAGCCAGCCGAGCTTCTGCCGTGCTCCCGACCGGCATTCCTCCAGATACCGTCGCTGCACGGCCAGGGTGGTCGGCCCCGGTACGGAGCTGCCGACGGCCAGCCCGTCGATCTGCCGGACCGGGGTGAGTTCGCACAGCGTGCCGGTCAGGAACACCTCGTCCGCGATCAGCAGCTCGGTGCGGTCGACGCTGCGCTCGGTGACCGTCACGCCGAGATCGTCCACAAGTAGCCGTATGACGCTCTCCCGGGTGATGCTTTCGAGGATCGAGTCACCGATCGGCGGCGTGAACACCTGGCCGTCCCTGACGACGAAGACCGAGGCACCGCCGGTCTCCGCCACCTGGCCACGGCTGTTCAGCATGATCGCCTCGTCCGCTCCGCGCTCGCTCGCCTCCATCCGGGCGAGACGGAAGGCGTGGTAATTCGCTGCGGTCTTCGCCCGCGGCGGTATGACGGAGTCCGCGGCCCGCTGCCACGAGCTGACGGTGCAGGTGACGCCCGTGTCGATGGAGTCCTCCCGGGGGGCGGGGAAGACCGGCATGAAGGAGCCCAGGCGCATCCGGGACGCCTCACGGGAGTAGCCGCCGCGCTCAAGGTAGACGGTCGGGCGGAGATAGATGTCCTCCCGGTAGGCCAGGGCGGCGATGAGTCCCTCGACCGCCCGCCGGAACTCCTCGCCGAAATCCTCGACCGGCAGTCCGAGGAGCCGGGCCGACTGCTGCAACCGCCTCATGTGCTTGTCGAAGTGCACCAGATAGTGCCGTTGCTCCTCGGCCACCCAGTAACCCCGGATGCCCTCGAACACGCTGGCCGCGCGGAGCACAGGATCGGTCCAGACATGGAGCGTGGCCTGTTCCCAGTCCGTCACTTTGCCGTTGAACCAAATCTTGGCCGGCGTGGAAAGTGCAGACATTGTTATCCCCTTCCGTAGTTCGCTGAAGCGGCCATTCCCCAGGGGTCGTCCCCGTAACGGGACCGGCCGTCCGTCAGGAACTGCTGCGCGGTGGCACGGCTGTAGCGGTGGTCCATAAGCTTTTCGAGAATCGACGGCGGAACGGTCACGACGTGCGCTCCGGCGAGGGCGGCGCGCTGGAAGTCCCCAGGGCTGCGCAGGCTGCCGGCGATGATGCGGCTCGGCAGCCCCCATGTGTCCAGCCACCCCTTGCAGCCGGATATCACCTCCTCCGCCTTTCCTCCTTCGTCTTCTATCCGTCCGACGAAGAGGCTGGTGTAGCGAGCACCGGCGCGCGCCGCAAGCGCGAACTGCCCGAACGACATCAGCGCCGTGCAGTTGACATGAATTCCCTGGGAAGTCAGTTTGCTGATCGCGCCGAGATAGCTCTGTCCGTCCGGTCCGATCAAGGGCACCTTGACCACGATATTGGGTGCCAGATTCGCTATGAACGCCGCCTGCTCGACGACCTCGCCGGGGTCCACTGCGACGACTTCGACGGACACAGGTTTCTCGCTGCACACCTTGGCGATCTCCGCCACGCCGTCCACGAGATGGGTCCAGCTTCCGTCGCGCAGCAGTGTCGGATTGGTCGTCACCCCGTCGATGACCCCTGCCGCCAGCCAGTTCTGCACGACCGCGGGGTCACCGCAGTCCAGGAATATCTCCATGCGTCTCTTTCCTTTGTCGAAAGCGCCTCTCCGGGACGAGTTCTCCTCCCCGTGCGCTCAGCTGCTTCCCCCTTGCTCAAGCAGTCGGCGCGTCGCCACCCGTACCGCCTGTTCAGGGCTGTGCCGCGGTCGCCATCCGAGAGCCAGCAGCTTCGTGATGTCCAGGTCGATGACCGGCTGGTCACCGACCCACGAAGTACCGTCTCCCGCCGGCCTCACCGGCACGCCGACGAGGCCCATCTCGGACGTGACCAGTTCCGCGATCTGGAGGACCGACAGCGTGCCCCCAGCGGCGACGTTGTAGACCTCGCATCCGGCCCGGCCGGCCCGGTGCTGCGAGAGCAGCCACGAGGCGTCGACGCAGTCGTCGACGAGTACGTAGCTCTTTCGCTGCTGCCCAGAGCCCAGGACCGTCAGTTCCGCGTCATTCTCCCGCAGCTTTGCGATGAAGTCGTGCAGAATCCCGCGGCGCATGGAGCCGCCGAGCAGGTTCCCGAAGCGGAGTATCACGGCAGAAAGGCCGAAGCAATGGCAGTAGGCGGATATCAGCGCCTCGCAGCCGACTTTTGCAGCCCCGTAGAGAGAAACAGGAAGGAAAGGGCCATCGACCTCGCTTCGGCGATGCGGCTCCTCGATGCCGTAGACCGCACTCGACGAAGGGAAGACCAGCCTCGTTCCTTTGCTTTTCCGCATGGCTTCGAGGATCTGCTGGGTCGGGGCCAGGCCGTGCCGGACGTCCAGTGCCGTCTGCGTGGCCCCTGCCGGGATGTCGGCGTTCGCCGCGAAGTGCCAGACCACGTCGGTTCCGGTGGGGAAGTGCCGGGCGACCGATGAGGCATCGCCGACATCGATCTGCTCGTAGTGCAGCTGGGCAGCGGGCAGGTCATGCAGCCGCGACGCCTCCTCCCAGGGGACGACGTCCCAGGCGAGGACAGAATATTCCTCCGCCACCAGCCGTTTCACCAAATGGCTGGCGAAAAAACCGCCGGCCCCCGTCACCAGATGAGTGGACTTCTTCCCGCGGTCCGCCGTCATAGACTCGGAACACCTTTCTCGTCGCGACCCAGATGGCCAAGATAAAGAGCTGCCAGGGTGGGCGGATCGGTTATTTCCTCACGCCGGGCCGCCCGCATGACATCCTGGTAGGACATGACGACCGTCTCCATGCCGGCCTCGCTGCTCTCGGTCTCCGGCACATCGCGGTCCCGTGCGGCGATGTGGACGACCGTGAAATGCTGTTCGGCCCAGTCGGCGGCCTCGTAGAAAGGCGTGGTGGTCTCCCCGGCCACCTCACCCAGGAAACCGGTTTCCTCCCTCAGCTCACGGAGCGCCGCCTCGGACGCCGACTCGCCCGGCTCCAGTCCGCCCTGCGGCAGTTCGAGCTGCCATTGCCGCGCCGCGTACCGGTACTGACGGACCAGCACCACGTCCCCCTGCCGGGTGACCGGCAGCGCCACGACGAAATCACCCCGGGACACCACGGTGAAACCGCTGCGGGCCCCCGCTGCATCGACGATGACGTCCTCATGCACACGCATCCACGGTGTCCGGTGGACCCGCCTCCTGGACACCGCACGCTTGGGTGCCGTGCGCGGTGCGGGCGGCGGGGCGACGGCGGCCGGCTCCGCGGGCCCCGCCAGCTCCTCGTACACCTTCACCGTCTGGTCGATCATGCGGTCGAGGGTGTACTTCCGCAGATACGTCCGGCGGCCGGCGCCGGCGACCCGGCTCGCCAGTCCGCTGTCCCGCAGCAGCGCCAACGCCCCGCCTGCCAGGGCTCCGGGGTCACGCGGGGGCACCAGAATCCCGTTGTCGCCGTCCATGATCTCGGTCACCCCGCTGACCCGGGTGCTGAGCACCGGGCGTCCGGCGGCCATGGCCTCCAGCACGACCAGGCCGAGACCCTCCTCGTGCGAGGGCACCACGACCAGGTCACCGGCGGCGTAGACGCCCGGCATACGGTCCAGGACGACGTCGGTACGCACCTGGACGGCCTCTTCCAGGTCGGCGGAGGCGATCTCCTCCTTCATCCGGGCCAGATACTCACCGGACGCTGAGTGCACCGAACCCACGAAGAGCGCTCTGGCCCGCGGCAGTTCCCGGTGCACCGTCCGGAAGGCTTCGAGGAGGTCCAGCTGCCCCTTGCGCTCCTTGAACCTGCCGGGAACCAGTACGACCTGGTGCTCCGGCAGATAGCCGAGTTCGCGCCTGGTCCGGTCGCGGAGAGCAGCCGCGCGGGTGTCGGGCACGCCGTGCGGTACCAGCCTGACCGCTTCCTCCGGTGCCCCGGCCAGGTACGCCCGGTCCCGGTAGTGCGCGCTCCCGGCGATGAGGAGGTCGAACAGCCCCTGCCCGTAGGCGAACCGGCTTCTGCCCGTGGTGAGGATTCCGTCCAGCGGCACCATCTCGTGATAGGTGGCGACGACCGGTGTGTTCGTCGGGCCGGCCAGCATCCGGGCGAGTACGGCGGTCTCGAAACTGTTCGCGTGAATGACGTCCCATTCCTGGCCGGAAAGGGCCGCCACCAGCTCGGGCAGCACGCCGAACATGGCCTCCTCCCAGGCCACCAGGGAGACATCGCGCACCCGGTCGCGCCACCCCGGCAGCCTCACGACGTCCACCCCGCGCGACTCCGTACGGCCGGTGCTCCCGTAGGAACCGTCGGTGACCACCCTCACGTCGTGGGACTTGGCGGCGAGTCCCTCGGCCAGCAACTGCGCGTACGTCTCGGCGCCCCCGATCGCCGGCGGGTAGGCGGAGGTGAGAAGGGCGACTCGCACGGTCAGCCCTCCCCACGGGCGTGCCGAAGCTCCTGGCGCCAGGACTCGGAGAAAAGATTCAGCCGGACCATGAGACGGTCGTACGTCCCGGGATGGTCGATGGCCAGCCGGACCAGCCAGGACTGCAACGCCTCGACGTCCTCCCACGGCGGCGGCTGGCTCTCCGGAGGCAGTTCCGCACGCAGCCTGCGGATGTCCTCAGCGCCGAGCAACGGCGCACCCGGCTCCGCCCGTTCCTTGTGCCCGGCCTTCCACCTGCGGCGCCTGAGCTGGCGGAGCGGCGTTCCTTCGACCGCCGCCTTGCGCGGTTCCGGCCCTTTGACCGCCACCACGTACAGCGTGTACGAGCCGTCGTCGCTGCGCCCGGGGGCGTCGAGCGCCGCGTCCCAGCCGCGGCTTCGTACGCCGGTGAACCCGGACTCCGTGAGGTGCCGCTCCAGCGTGTCGAAGTCGTAGGCGAAGAGGTGTTCGCCTTCCTGCCTGAACTGGTAGTTGATCTGCTCGCACGGCGTCACCGCCCAGTCGGGGAACAGCCAGTACGGTCCGAACAGTGCGCTGAGTTCCCCTGACGCGTAGGCCCGCATGGCCGCTCCGGCGTCGGGCACTCCCAGATGGAGTTCGCCGCCGGGTTCCAGCACCCGCCAGATCTCCCGGAGCAGCCGTGACCCGTCCCCCGGGTAGTCGAAATGTTCAAGCACGTGCTCGCAGTGCACGAGGGAGAAAGTTCGGGCAGGGATCGGCAGGGGCTTCCTGAGGTCCAGGGAAACGTCCTCCCGGCGTCCCAGATCGATGTTGAGCCAGCCTTTCTTCGGCAGACTGCCGCAGCCCAGACTGAGCTGGCGCGGCCAGGCACCCTGTTTGCGCGCGCACTTGCGCCTGCCGCGGCTGTCCAGCCTGGCTATGCCTATCTCCTCGCCCAGGTTGTGCACCGCCACGCGGGCCGGTGCCCCGGCAGGCAGCAGTCTTGTGACGCCAGCCACACTCTTCGCGAGAAGGACGTACCCTGCTTCCGTCAAGGCGTTGATGCCAGTCTCCTTACGTCGGACGGACGAGACAATTCCCACCGGCCTGGCTCAGGCCCCGCACCGTTCCGGCACCAAGGAGCTGTTCCGCCGCCCTCGCCGCCAGGTCCGGGCGGTCGTCACTCCCGTCGCCGGCGGGAGGGAGCCGTGCCGGTGTCATCGGGGGGACCGTCCGCATCACCTGGCGGCGGGACGACCGCCACGGAAGCCGCCACGACCTCGTCGAGGAACGCGCCGACCGAGGTGAAACGCGCGAGGCCGGACCCTTCCCAGAGGCCGTACGGATCGAACAGCGCGCTCCAGCGGCACCCCGCGTCCAGCGCCCCCCTGGCGTCGAACAGGAGGTCCGACAGGTAGACGCAGCGGTGAAGGGGGACGCCCAGGAGCCCGGCGGCGTGCCGGTAGATCTGCGGGGAGGGCTTGTCGAAGGGGACGAGCGCGGAATCCACGACCGTGTCGAACAGGTCCGCCAGCCCCAGACGAACCAGCCGTTCGGGCAGCAGCCCGTCGGACTGGCTGACGATCCCCGTCTGCCAGCCCTGACGGCGGACGCCGGCCAGCGAACTGCGGACGTCGTCCTCGACATGGCACCAGATACGGTCGCCCATCGCCTTGTCCCGTTCGACGGCGCCGTGGACCCCCAGGACCAGGCTCTCGTCGAGCTCCAGCGAGGCCGCCCAGAGCTTCGCCCACTCGACGGGGTCGGTGACGCCCAGGCGATAGGCCACGCGGTCGGTGACGGCGTAGGACCGCGCCGCCACATCGGGGGCGAGGGGCACGCCGGCCAGTTCCTCGAAGACCTCCGACAGGCCGGTACCGAGGGGTCTGATCAGGACGCCGCCGGCGTCGAAAAGAAGGGTGGGCAGGCTCATGAACGCGTCACCTCAGTTCGGGAGATTCGTCGACGGCTGCTCGGGTCCGGGCGTCTGCACGTCCTTCGGACCGCCGGCGGCGGCCCGCTGTCTGATCCCCAGCCAGACGACGGTCGAGGCCATGACGGCCAGCAGGATCGGCAACAGGTGGAAGGCGTCGAGCAGGGAATCGCGGCCGATCAGACCGACGAGCACCGGGGCCACGGTGAAGGTCACATAGCCCGAGGCGGTCAGCCGGGCGATCGCCCGCTCCCGGGCCCGGGGGCGGGAGCGGCCGAGCAGCGAATAGGCGATCGGCACGGCGGGCGACATTCCCACACCGATCATCAGCATGCCCACGGCGACCGACCAGGAGCTGCCGTCGGTGATCAGTACGAGCAGCCCCGCCAGGGCCAGGAACTCGCCCGCCAGGAGCGTCTTCCAGTCTCCGACTCTGCGCAGCACCGGCCCGGAGACAGCTCTGCCTGCCGTGGCGGCGAGGTGCAGCATGATGAGGCCCAGGGCACTCTGTCCTGCCCCCTGGAACGGCAGCTGCTGGATGAAGAGGGCCGAGAAGCCTTCCAGCGTCGAGTCCAGCATGAATCCGCCGCAGACGACGGTGAAGGCCATGACCGTGACCGGGACGGCGATACGGCGGTGTGAGGTGTCCTCCCACTCCGGGTGGATCTCCGCGGCACCGCTGCCGGACGGGGCGTGCCGCAGGTGGCCGGGAAGACACAGCGCGGCAAGTGCTCCGGCGACGCAGCCGGCTCCCGCGACCGACAGCGCAGGCCCGAAGTCCGCGTGCCCCCCGACCAGGTACGTGCCCAGCACGCCGAGTGCGGCGGCGAAGCTGAACGCCGTGTGGAAACGCGGCAGCAGCCGCCTGCCGGTGCGGTTCTCCTGCTCGCTGCCCTCGGCGTTCGCCGCCGCGTCGAAGAGCCCGAGGCCGGCCCCGGTGACGGCGGCGCCCGCCGTAAACAGCAGGGGAGTGGCCAGCCACGGCAGCGCCAGATAACCGAGCCCGCTCAGCACGGCCGCTGCCGCGAGGACCCGGCGCGGCGCGAACCTCAGGGTGAGACGCCGCAGCGTCAGCGAACCCACGATGCTCCCCGCGGCCATGACCGCGAGCACGAGACCCAGCCGGCTCACCGACAGGTCCCGTCCTGAGACGATCGCCGGCACCGAGGCGGCCCAGGCCCCGGTCTGGTAGCCCATCGTCGCGAAGACACAGACGAGGAGGCCCGTGGCGTGCGGGCGGCGGTACTTCCTGGTCACCGGGGTTCCTCCCTTCGGGCTCCGTATTCTCTTCCGGCTGCGCTGCCGTACCGTGATCGCATTCCGTGCACCGGCTTTCTCGTGCACCGGCGGGTTTTCACCTCCGGAAGAACTCGGCCAGCCGCTCCGCATGCGCGTCGAAAGAGAGAGTGCGCCGGACGCCGCGCATGTTCCCGGTCGCCGCCGCCAGCAGATCCTGGTCCTGCAAAATACGACCCACGTCCGACAGGTCCTCGAACTCGATACCTGTCCCCAGCGCGCGCGTCACCGAGTGCAAGGACGTACGTGCCTTCCCCGCAGCGGGCAGGAGCAGCGGAAGACCTGCCGCCGCGTAGGTTCCCAGCCGTGAGGGCAGATTGAGATCGGGCCAGGAAGCGGCCCGGATGTCTCCGCCGTTGCGCGGCGGCAGATTGTGCGTCCAGGCCGCGTCGTACTGTGACAGTTCGGGTACCCAGTCAGGCGCGTACACGGTGTGATGAAGGTGCAGGTAGCCGCTGCTTCCGTGCCTGGCGACCCACGGATACTCGGCCCGGAAAAAATCTCCGTAGAGATGTACGTGCACCTTCTGTTCGATCAGCTTTCCGAAGTCGTCGATCCCCTCCGGCCTTCCCACGCACACGGTATGGATCTCACCGTCGCCGTGCCGCCTCGGCTCGGCCCACTCGTCCGTCATCCAGTGAGCCCGTGGAAGGTCTCCATCCAGAATGATGTACGGTTTCCCGGCGACCGCCTCCGGAGTGTTCTCGGTGAACCACTCCCGGTTCTCCTCGCTGATGAAAATGTGCCCGTGGCTGCGTTTGAAGATGTCGATGAGCTTGGGCCACAGGCCGTTCTTCAGGCAGTGAAAAGGGGATTCCTTGAAGTGGAAGAACAAGGGCACATCGAGACCCATAGTCGCCACTTCGTGAATCAGCGAGATCGCATGGTAGTTCAGCAGGGCGTAGATCACGTCAGGCTGTACCCGGCGGATCTCCGCTGCCAGTTCCGCACGGTTCTCCGAGTACCGCACATTTCTCACGGGCGCGGTGACGGTCGTGTCCCAGACATCAGGATTTTGCAGCCAGAGGCCGTGGAGTTCGTGTCCCTGCTCGTGGAGCGCCCGCACACGGTCGGCGTTGAAGCCCAGCGTGCCGACGATCAGGATGCGCAGACCGCTCCCCTCCGCCGCGCCGGCCGGCCCGCGCGGTGCCGCCGGGGCAGGCGAGGCCCTCTCGTCCTTCACGATGCCACGGGCGGGGCGCCAGTTGAGAGGCTCGTCTGCCGGCACCCCGTAGTACGTCCGGTAGGCGGACATGCCCCGGCCTGAGTTCAGGCAGGACCACGGATTGACGTGCCGGTCCGTGTGGGTCTCCCCGATGATCTTGTGTCGCTGGTCCGGGTGGTCCACCCACTCACAGGTGTAGCTCCCCGTCCAGGCGAACTCCGCACCGTGCGCCAGCAGACCGCGCCAGTGGCCGGCCTCGATCGTGTCGGAGACGATCTCGCTCCGGAGCGGCCAGCGCACCTCGCGTTCCAGCTCGCGCCGGTGCATCACCTGGACGAGAGCGAGCACGTTGTGCCCGTGCGGCCCGCCAGGGTCGCCGGCCGTGTGCCCTTCGAGGGCAGCCGCCTCGCGCCCCGCCGCGCCGTCACCGGCCAGCGTGGCGCCGCGCCAGGTCTGCCACCGGTGATTGGTGTGCACACCGCCGTAGGCGAGGTAGACGGACGGCCGGGTATCGAGGGCCTCGACCAGCTGCCGCAGGTGGCCGGGGAAGTAGACGTCGTCGGACGGCAGGTAGCACAGGTAGTCCCCGCGGGCCCTGCTGGTCCCGTACTCCAGTGCGTGGCCGAGGCCGCGGTTGCGGCTCAGGCGGTGGTAGCTGATCCGCGGATCAGCTTCCTCGCCCCCCTCGTCCGCATACCTGGAGACGATCTCCCCGGTGCTGTCCGGTGACCCGTCGTCGATGACGATGAGTTCCCAGTCCTGGAATTCCTGCCGGCGCAGACTCCCGATGGCGCGCCTGATGCCCCACGCCTGCCGGTAGGTCGGCATCAGCACCGAAACCTTGGGACGGGCGTGCCCCGCCGAAGCATGGGTCTCCGGCTGCGCCTGGGGCTGGGCCGGAGCCGTGGAAGTGGAGCGTTCGTTCATGGACGATTCCCTTCAGACGGGCGGCGTTCCACACCGCTTCCGGGGGGAAGCCGCCGTCCGGACGTCCGGAGCAGCCGTGCCACCTCGTGAAGGCCGCCGGCTTCCAGGTCGGCAAAGGGGCTCGGCTGCCGTTGGCGCCCACTGGTCAGGTGGACCGTGGTCCCGCATCCGGCACGCCTGGCTGCCGCCATGTCCGTGTCGTGGTCGCCCACCATCCAGGTGCGCGCCGGAGGGACCCCGGCGGTCCGCGCCGCGCTGAGGAGCAGGCCCGGCGCGGGTTTCCGGCACGCGCAGCCGTCCTGGGGCAGATGGGGACAGACATGGAAGGTCACGTCGTGGTGATTCTCCGAGGCCGCCAAGGCCGCTATCCGGCTGTTGGTCCGGTGGACGAAATCCCAGCCGACCAGGCCGCGGCCGAGCGGAGACTGGTTCGTCACGACCGCCACCGGACACCCGAGGAGTGCCGTGGCGCGGAACAGCTCGGTGAACCCAGGGCAGAAGACGACGTCGGCAGCCGAAAGAATGTAGGGCTCGACGTGCTCCAGCAGCACGCCGTCCCGGTCGACAAGGAGGAGTTCGGGGAGCGCCGGCGTGGTGGTCATCCGGCCGCCCGCAGCCACGCCTCGCAGCGTGCCAGGTGTCCGGGGTCTCCGATGTGGGGGGAGGGCTCGGGCCAGCGGAGCGCTCTGAGCCGGCCGGAGGCGATCAGTGACCGGAAGAACGGCTCCTCGTCCGTGCGTCGCTGTGACGGCAGTCCGCGCAGGCAGTCGGCCTCGACGGCGGTCATACCGATGTCCACGAAGGGCAGCCCGGCAGCGCCGCTCTTGTCGTAACGGGTCACCACGTCCGCTTCGATCCCGATGTTGTTCTCCCCCGCCGCGGTGGTGACGAGCATCGTGGCGCCCGCCCGGTGCTCCCGGTGCAGGTCCCACAGATCATGCAGAGCGGGCAGCGGCAGCACATCGCCGTAGAGGATCACGAACCGCTGCGGGAGCTGCGGCAGTGCGAGCCGTACCGCTCCCACCGTGCCGAGCGGAGCGGACTCGGCCGTATGGCTGACGGTCATGCCGGGCGGGCTGCACGCGTCGAGGGCCGAGAGGATGTCGCGGGCGCCGTACCCCAGACACAAGTGGGTCCTGGCGACCCCCAGTTCGCCGAGCAGCCGGAGCTGCCAGTACAGGAACGGTTTCCCCAGCACGGGAGCGAGGCTTTTCGGCAGGTCGTGGGTCACCGCGGACAGCCGGGTCCCCAGGCCCCCGGCCGGGATGACGACAACGGGGTCAGACATGTGTCTCCGGGTGCGCTTCGTCCGGACCCGCGGCCAGCGCCTGCCGGGTGCAGGCACACAGCAGATGGAACAGCGAGACGTGAAGACTCTCCGTGACCGGCGTGATCAAGTGATCCGGGACCTGGGGCACCACCACCGTCACATCGCAGACGTCGAGGAAACGGCCCCCGCCGTCGCCGGCGAATCCGATCGTCCCCGCGCCCCGGCTCCTGGCCAGTTGCAGCGCCCGTAGCAGGTTGTCCGACCAGCCGCCCGCCCCACCGTGCACGGAGAACGCGACGACCACGTCATATGGTTCCAGATAGGGCGCGAGGATGTTCTCGTAAACGCTTCCCCACTCCTCGTCGTTCGTCCAGGCCGTCAGGGAGGAGACGTTCCCCGTGAGGTCGAGAGAGCGGAACCCCCTCCTGCCCCCGGTCGCGAACTTCCCCAGATCCGCGGCGAAGTGCGCGGCCGTCGAGGCCGACCCGCCGTTCCCAACGGTGTACACCGTGGATTTCCGGTGGTAAGCGTCGAGCAGCATCCCGACCACCTGCTCGATCTTCGTGGTGTCGGTCTCCGTGAGCGCCCTGGCCGACTCCCGTACGTACTGGTCGATCAGACCTGCTGTCGCGTTGGTCATGGACCCGCCACTCCTTCCGGGACAATTCCTCTGTCGTCCACACCCACGTGCATCTCCGGGAGTCCGTGACGCCCGGTCAGTACGGCGGACACGTCATCCATGACCGTGTCGGGGCCCGCGACCATGAGCCAGCCGCCACCCCCCGCCCCGACGACCTTGGCTCCGGTGGCCCCCGCCCTCAGGGCGTCTTCGACGACGCCCGCCAGCCCTGTCCAGCCCGCGTCCGGATTCATCGCGCTCTTGCGTTCCCAGCGCTGCCGCAGGATCTCTCCGAAGCGGGCTCCGTCCATCGACAGCAGCGCCTCGGCCGCGTCAGCGGTGTCGGCCAGACCACGGGCCGTGCCACGGTCGCGCATGCCGCGTACGAAGGTGTCCAACTGCCCGGCGGCGGTCCTGCTGCGGCCCGAGGCGAAGAGCCGGACCGAGCGCCCGAGCATGGCGGCCACAGCACCGGCCAGGTCCTCTTCTCTCGTGACGCTCAGCCGGCCCCGTCGGTCGGCGGTCATCCTGGTCACGGACCCGAAGGCGGACGCCGTCTGGTCCTGGAAGCCGACACGCTCCCCCAGGCGCCGCCGCTCCCAGTCGTAGGCGCGCAGTGCAAGGCTCAGCGGGTCGAGGTGCGCGGGCCGCACCCCGCGGAAGAGGTCGCACGCCGCCAGCAGCGCCACCGTCAGCGCACCGCTCCCGCCCAGCCCGGAACCGGGGGCCACCGGACTGCGGACACCGACGGACACGGGCAGGTCGATGTGCTCGCGGAGAAGGGCGACGCGCGGATCGGCAGGGCCGTCCGGGCGCTGAGCGGGCCGCACGACGACCTCGATCCGCCGGTCGATCGCGACCGCCAGCACATCCGCACTGTGTTCCAGGTAGTACTCCGGAAGGTCGCAGCCACCGCCTCCCAGGGAAAGACGCAGAGGCGCGCTGACAACGACAGGTTCGACAGACATACGCCTCCTCGGGCTTTCGTCTGCTCGTTGGATGTGTCTTCGCCGTCCGGCCCGAAGCTGTGCGGCCCGGAGCTGTCCGGCCGAGGCCGTCCGACGCGAAGTGCGTGGCGGCAGCATCGGGCCACCGGGCATGTGCGGAAAAAGGGTGGGGGAGGTGGGGGAGGAAGTCGCGGGGCCGGCCCGGTAATGCGGTAGCGGGCAGCCGGAAAGCCGACAAGGAATAGGCCCGCCGAAAAGCTGAACAGGCGGGCTTCGTCGTCCGTAGGGGGTAGCTGCAATTGGCAACTGGATCAACACTGGAGTGACAGTACCCATCGCGGCACCGATCGGGTAAAGGTTGTTACCAGCCACCCTGTCGGGCCGGGTTTCCGCCTCGGCTGCCTCCCGCGTCTTGAGAAGACGCAGTTCAGCATTGCGGGAGGAGATCCAAACCATACGGCTGAAAAAGAGGGTGGACCCGTGAAAATGCGGGTGCTCTCGGGCTGATCACAGCGGTCGAGGGGATATGTACAAGGCGCTGGAGCTCTGGTAAGCGCGGCCGGCCATAAAGCGAATCGGCGGACTGATGGCGTTCGGGCGGTGCGGGCCGTCCGGGCCGACCGGGCCGTCCGGGTCACGCGGCGGACGCGGAAAGCGATCCTTCGTCACTGCGGAGTGGTGTCCCGGCGCAGTTGCCGGGGGTGAACCGGGCTCGCCGGCGCAGCTCCGTCATTGGGTCGCCGTGTGGGTGTGCCGTATGGGTGCGCTCTTGCACGGATCGGCTTTGCAAGGTTCACTTCCTGCTGCGAACACTTCCGTGCCATTTCCGACGCCTCCCGGCGGCTGCTTTCGGTGTGGCTCCGCGGGCCCGAGCGGGTGTCACCGAATGGTGGCGGATATGTGTTTCGGCCGTGTGTCTGCCGTGCCGGTGACCGAGAGCCCCGCATCGATTCCGTTCCGCGCCTCCGTAGGCAGCGTTCTTCCCTACCGCTCCGGCCTGACTCGGGTCACAAAGGAGCTCGGGTCATGAAGGAGAGTGACCGTCATGGACATTCTGGTCGTCGGCTCCGGGCTCTTCGGGCTGACCATCGCCGAACGGTGCGCTTCCCGGCTGGGACTGCGCGTCGGCATCATGGAGCGTCGGCCCCATGTCGGAGGAAACGCTTACAGTGAAGAAGAGGAGACGACGGGCATAGAGGTCCATCGTTACGGCTCGCACCTCTTCCACACTTCGAACGAGCGCGTATGGGAATACGTGAACAAGTTCACCGCATTCACCGACTACCAGCACCGCGTCTTCACCGTTCACGACGGGCGGATCTACTCCCTGCCCATAAATCTGGGCACCATGTGCAGCTACTTCGGCCGTGCGCTCTCCCCGGACGAGGCCCGTGCGCTGATCCGGCAGCAGGCCGCCGAGGAGGAGGCCGATACCGCCACCCTGGAAGGCAGGGCGGTCACCGCCGTCGGGCGCCCTCTCTACGAAGCCTTCATCCGCGGTTACACGAGGAAGCAGTGGCAGACCGATCCACGCGAGCTCCCTGCCGAGGTGATCGGACGGCTTCCCGTGCGCTACACCTTCGACAACAGGTACTTCTCCGACGTCCACGAAGGGCTTCCGGCCGGAGGCTACGCGCGCTGGCTGCGGAAGATGGCCGAGCACCCCAACATAGAAGTACACCTCGGGGTGGACTTCTTCGAGCATCGTCACGAGGTACCCCGGGGCATCCCGGTGGTCTATACCGGCCCCCTGGACGAATACTTCGGTCACACGGCGGGAGAACTCGGCTGGCGCACCCTGGACTTCGAGACCGAGGTCCGGCCCACGGGTGACTACCAAGGGGCCGCGGTGATCAACTACGCGGACGGGGACGTCCCCTTCACCCGGATACACGAGTTCCGTCATCTGCATCCCGAGCGGGACCACTATCCCACCGACAGAACCGTGATCATGCGCGAATTTTCACGGTTCGCCGACCGCCGGGACGAACCGTACTACCCCGTCAACTCGGCGAAGGACCGGGAGACACTCAGCCGGTACAGAAAGCTCGCACGTGCCGAACCGGGAGTATTCTTCGGTGGCCGGCTCGGCACGTATCAGTATCTCGACATGCATATGGCCGTCGCCTCGGCGCTCGGCATGTTCGACAACCGTCTGCTGCCCTATTTCCTCAGCAGGTGACCGCCCTGCGGGCCTCACCTGTCCCGGGTGCCGGTTTCCGCGCCGACCAGTACTCCGGGGCCGCGCGGGGCCCCGGCGGCGGCCCGCCCGCCCCGCCTCGCGGGAACAGGGCCGGGCCGCTCCGCCGGCCGGCTGCTTACTTGGCGCCGGCGCCGATGGGGTCTACGGTGACGCCGCTGACGGCCGGGTCGGGGGCGGGAAGTTTGAGGTCCACGGACAGGGTCCTGGGCTCGGTCTGTTCGGGCAGGGTGCTGGTCATGCGGGTGATGTCCAGGCCGCTGCCGCCGGTGTTGTTGACCGGGGTGTGGACGGCGAACTGGGTCTTCTCGCCGTTCTGCAGGGCGACGCCCGGAGTGCCCAGGTCGCTGCGCTCGGCAGTGACGCCGCCGGGGCCGCCGTCGGCCTTGAGGACCACCTCGGGGAAGCCCTTGAGGGAGCACGCCTCGCCCTTGTTCTGGAGGCTGACGATCAGGTCGCCCTCGGCCGCGCCGTCGTTGACGTGGTAGACGAGGTTCTCCCGGTCACAGGGGCCGGTGGTGACCTCCCCGCCCCCGCCGCCCCGGTCGTGCTGGCCGAGGCCGGCTTCTCGTCGCTGGTCGCGGCCATGTTCTCGGTCTCCTCCGACCCGCCGCCCGCGCTCTTCCCGGTGGCGGATGAGGACACGGACGAGCCGGAGTCGTCCGTGCCGGAGGCGGAGGACCCGCTGCTCTGGCACGCGGTGAGCGAGAGTCCCGCGGCGAGAGCGACGGCCGCGAGCGTGATCCTCTGGGTGCGCTTCATTGTCTTCCTCCTCGGTCGGTGTCGCTTGCCCCGGTGAGCGGGCGTTACTGATCACAAGGACCCCTCCCGGCCCGCGAACCGTTCCGCCCCACCGTCCCCTCGAACACAGCTGTGACACACGAAAACGTGCCCCCCATGCCTCCGCCGCTACCGCCGGTACGGGCGGAGGCATGGGGGCCGGAGGGCGTTCGGAGCCGGGGATTTCGGGCCCGCAAGGCGGTACAGGGCCCGTCGCGGCGGCGGTTCCGGGTGATGCGGGGGCGAGTTCCGCGCCCCGGGCCGGTACGTTCCACTGCCGTCAGCCCCTGCGACCGATCTGTTACCGACCGGCCATTGACCTCAACGCGGGGCGGCAGACGGGCGGATGGGCAGGCCCACGAACGAGCGGACGGGCGGACGGCGCCCGTCCAACCCCGCCCGCGCACCACCCCACCTGCGCGGGGAGCACGGCCCGGAGCCCCCTCGGCCACGTCGCCTGTTCGTGGTCCCCGCGCAGGCGGGTGTGAGTCGTCCACCTACCCAGGGTGGCTGCCATCCGCGCCAGCCGAGAGCACCGCCCATTGCCGCAGAGGAACAAGGCCGTCTTCAGCGCAGAGCCCCGGCCCCGCCGCGCTGCCTTACGAGTAGAACCGAAAGGCGTCCGTCAGCCGTAGGAACTCTCTGGGACTTTTCTGGGACTTCCGGCTTCATCCACCGGCACGAGCATGAAACAACGGAAAGACCATTTAGGCAGGTCAGCGGCCAGAGACCCCTCATCGTGGCAGGTCACCGCGCTGGCTGGTCTCTTCCGCGACATCTGATCAGCCGGGTTCGGCAGCTCTACGCTTCAGCGTCAACTGCCTTTGCCAACCTGTCGGCAGTTGCCACTTCGAAAGGACCTGACCTGCCCAACAAATCGACTGACACCCCATCAGAACGAGCGTCATTTGAGCGTCACGAGCGTCGTGATATCGCCCGTAACGCCCACACCGCACATAATGCGCGCTCACAAAACCCCAGTTCAGGAGGACTTCGCGATGGGCTCCAGGATCGCCACGCACTCCACATGGTGCGTCATCGCAATCATGTGGGCTTGGGATCGAGTGGGAAAACCTGCAGTTCAGGCGGGGTTTTCCGGCTCACTGTTGATCTTCCGGGGCGGCCGGAGCGTCATATGAGCGTCGCGGCCAACAGAAACCCCTGGCATGAGCCTCGCCTCGACCAAGGCCGTGCTCACGGCACGAGGCTTCCTCCACGCGCCTTCAGGAAATGGTCCAGGGGCCTTGCTCCCGGGACACCGACACGGGCCACGCATCGACTGACAGCCTAGTTGACGGAGTCGCACGGCGAGCAGAACCTGACGCGGTGGGGGCCACGCCCTCGGCCTGGTATGCGCCGCGGCGAACAGCTGCGGCGACGCGCACTGTGAGCCCGTCACCCATCACACTGCTCCCCGATGCCGGACTCCACAATCGGCGACGACTGGAAAACGTACGCGGACTACCTCTCCGACCGCGCCGGCCTTCTGCTGGGCGAAGACGCCTGGGGCGCGATCGCCGGGCGGCTCGGACGGCGAAGCAACCGTTCCGACTTCGTCGAACGCTTCTGGTGGGGTGAGTCGGCATAGAACTCCGGTCGTCGGCAAGCGAGGGCCGCCCCAGGCAAGGACTCCACAAGATGTTGCAGCGGCAGCGCGATCACGTCGGCCCGGCCTCGCGGGACGCGGAAGCCGCGAGTCCCGATACTCCCCGACAGCACCCCCGCTCGGGCACGAGACATGGGCGCAGGCCGTTGATCCTGGTCCTCGGCACCGGTGCGGACCAAGTGAACTCTCGCGGCTGGGCCGCCAAAAGGCCCAACCTCCTCAACGTCGCAGTCACCCGCGCACGCCGCCGACTGATCGTGATCGGGGACTTCGACGCCTGGTCGCGACACCGCTACTTCAGAGACCTGGCCGAGCACGACGAGCTCCGCAGATGGACACCCGGGCACTGAGCTTCTGCCCTAAGGGGTATCGGTCGCCCCGTACCCCATCGAATTGCCGCTCGCCGACGGCGAGGCCCAACGGCTCATGGAGGCCGACTGGCAGGTCGTGCGCGCCCTCGGTCACACGCCGACATCGAGGCCGGCAGGTCACGGTCAGGTGGGTGTCGGCCGGTGGCCCTGGTGCGCGTGTCAGGAATGCGCGTTGTGGCCCTGTGTGATGCGCGTGATCGCCTCGACGGTCAGGGCCCGGTCGTGGGGCTCGGTCTCCAGGGCACGGTGGATGGACAAGCCCTCGATCATCGCGTCGAGCTGGCGGGCGGTCGCCGGGTCGAAGTGCCGCTCCAGGGCCGCTCGGCTGCGGCGCATCCACGCGCGGGTCAGTTCGCGGTAGGCGGGCTTGCGGGCGGCGAGCGTGTACAGCTCGTGGGTGAGGACGAGTTCGCGCTGACTGCCGGCGGACAGACGGTGCACCAGATCGGCGACGGCCTCCCGGGCCTCGTCGCGAGTCGAGGCGGCGCCGAGGCGTTCCTCGAAGACGGCGACGATGCCGTCGGCGAAGCGCGTGAACGCCTCCCGCAGCAACTCGTCGATGCCCGCGAAGTGGTACGTCATCGAGCCGAGCGGCACCCCGGCACGGGCGGCGACCTTGCGGTGCGAGGTCCCGGCGACGCCCTCCTCGGCGATCAGGTCGAGCGCGGCGGCGATGATGCGCTCGCGCCGCTCGGGGTCGTTCTGTCCGGTCGCCACGGTGCCTCCTTCTGTGGGGAGTTGCTAGATCGAGCGGGTCACCCGGGCGGGGTTGCCGACGGCGACCACGTTGGCGGGGATGTCCTTGGTGACGACGGCTCCGGCGCCGATGACGCTGTTGTCCCCGATGGTCACGCCGGCCAGCACGATCGCGCCGCCACCCAGCCAGACATTGTCGCCGATCGTGATCGGCCGGGCCGCCTCCAGCTTGTCGCGGCGCGGCCCGGGCTCCACCGGGTGCGTGGGGGTGAGCAGTTGGACGTTCGGCCCGATCTGGCAGTCGCGGCCGATGGTGATGGGGGCCACGTCCAGGGCGGTGAGGTTGTAGTTGATGAACGTGTCCTCGCCGACCGTGAGGTACGAGCCGTAGTCCACGTACAGCGGCGGCCTGATGTGGGCGCCGGCGCCGAGTTCCCCGAGGAGTTCGGCGACGAGGGGCTGCGCGGCGTCGGGGTCCTCGGCGTAGGCCGCCAGGTAGCGGGCGGCGAGGCGCACGGCCCGCCGCTGCGCCTCGGCGATGGCCGGGTCGTCGGCGATGTAGAGGTCACCGGCGAGCATCCGCTGATGGTTCGTACGGGGGTCTCCCGCGAAGTAGTCCGTCATGAGTACGATCGTACACTCTAAGTGTACGGTCGTACGCTCCTCGCGTTTTCCCGTTTTCGATTCGTCTGTTGAGGCCCTCCTGCCATGGATGCCGTGACGCGCCGCTGGCGCTCCGCCCTGTTTCTGTTCATGCTCGCCGCCGGCACCGGCATGGCCTCGTGGGTGGCCCGCACCCCGGCGGTCAGGGACGGGCTCGACGTCTCGACCGGTGCGATGGGGCTGGTGCTGTTCGGTCTGTCGACCGGCTCGATGGCCGGGGTCACCGCCTCCGGTCCCCTCGTGCGCCGTTACGGGGGCCGGGTGGCGATCAGCGCCGGTGCGACGCTGATCGTCGCGGGGCTGCTGGTCGTCGCCGCCGGCGCAAGTGCGTCGCTGGCGGGCGGGGTCTTTGGCGGCCTGGCGCTGTTCGGTGGCGGGATGGGTCTGGCGGAGGTCGCGTTCAACATCGAGGGAGCGGCCGTCGAGCGTGTCATCGGCCGGCCCGTCCTGCCGGTGCTGCACGGCTGCTTCAGCCTGGGCACCGTCGTCGGGGCGCTGCTGGGCATGGCGCTGACCGCCACCGGGTTCCCCGTCGGATGGCATCTGACGGCCGTCGCGGCCCTGATCGCCGCGGCCGCCGTGTGGGCAGTCCTGTCCCTCCCGCACGGCACCGGCAAGGAGGCCGCCCCCGTCACCTCCGGGCGGCGCAGCGGCCGGTGGGGGCAGCTGCGCGTGTGGCGGGACCGACGTCTCGTCCTCATCGGGGTGATCGTGCTGGCCATGGCCTTCGCGGAGGGAGCCGCCAACGACTGGCTGCCGCTGCTCATGGTGGACGGTTACCACGTCAGCGGCACCGTGGGATCGCTGACCTTTCTGGCCTTCGCCTCCTCGATGGCGCTCGGCCGTTTCGCAGGCGGGCCTCTCTTGGAGCGCTTCGGCCGGGTCCAGGTCGTCCGGATCAGCGCCGTGACCGCCGCGCTCGGTCTGGTGGTGGTGATCGTCTCGCCCAGCCCGGTGATGGCCGGCGCCGCCACCATCCTGTGGGGACTGGGCGCATCCCTCGGCTTCCCCGTCGCCATGTCCGCGGCGGGCGACCACCCGCACGACGCGGGGGCACGGGTCGGCGCGGTCGCCACCGCCGGATACGTCGCCTTTCTCGTCGGCCCGCCCGCGCTCGGCTTCCTCGCCGACCACATCGGACTCCGGCTCACGATGACGGTCGTCCTCGCCTTGCTGATCGTCGCCTCCACGCTGGCCGGGGCGCTCGACTCCGGCCGGCGCACCGACGCGGACGCACAGCCCGTTACGACGTGACGGGCGCCGATTCACCGATGCCGTCCCGGGGGCCGAAGGACACCCTGAACACAGTGCGAGGAGCCCCCGGCTGTCAGTCCCCTCGCAGCACCGAGCGGAGGGTGTCGAGTACTGACGCGTCGTCGATGGTGGAAGGCACTGGCTCGTCGAGGCCGTCGGCGATGCCGCGCATGGTCTTGCGCAGGATCTTCCCGGAGCGTGTCTTGGGCAGTGCCGGGACGACGGTGACCTCTTTGAACGAGGCCACCGCGCCCACCTGGTCCCGGACCATCTGGACGAGTTGTGCGCGGAGTCGGTCCTCGTAGCCGTCGGCGGACACGTCGATGCCCGCCTTGAGCACCACGAACCCCCGCGGCAGCTGTCCCTTCAACCGGTCGACCACACCGATGACCGCACACTCCGCGACATCCGGGTGCGAGGCCAGGACTTCTTCCATCCCGCCGGTGGACAGCCGGTGGCCCGCGACGTTGATGACGTCGTCGGTGCGGCCCATGACGAACACGTAGCCGTCTGAGTCGATCCGTCCGCCGTCGCCGGTCAGGTAGTAGCCGTCGTAAGCCGACAGGTACGACGCCACGAACCGCTCGTCGTCGTTCCACAGGGTGGGGAACGCACCCGGTGGCAGCGGCAGCTTCGCGACGAGGGCGCCGTCCTCGCCGGCCGGGACGAGCCCACCGTCGGCGGCGAGGACCTGGATGTCCCAGCCCGGCAGCGGACGGGTGGGCGAGCCCGGCTTGATCGGCAGCAGCTCGACCCCGGCCGGGTTGGCCACAACGG
Source organism: Streptomyces sp. NPDC050433 (assembly GCF_044458565.1). Classification (NCBI taxonomy): domain Bacteria; kingdom Bacillati; phylum Actinomycetota; class Actinomycetes; order Kitasatosporales; family Streptomycetaceae; genus Streptomyces; species Streptomyces sp. NPDC050433. Next base: position 98,224 of record NZ_JBITIB010000003.1, read on the forward strand.
GCCAGCCGGTCTCGGTCTGCCACCAGTGGTCGATCACGGGGATGCCGAGCAGATCCGAGGCCCAGCGGTAGGTCTCCGGGTCGAGACGTTCGCCGGCGAGGAACAGATACTTCAGTCCGGACAGGTCGTAGCGCTTCGCCCAGCCCCCCTCAGGGTCCTCCTTCTTCAGCGCCCGGAAAGCGGTGGGCGCCGTGAACATGGTGCGCGCGCCGTACTCCGACGCGACCCGCCAGAACTGCCCCGCGTCGGGCGTGCCGACGGGCTTGCCCTCGTAGAGGACGGTGGTCGCTCCGGCCAGCAGTGGGGCGTAGACGATGTACGAGTGACCGACGACCCAGCCGACGTCGGACGCGGTGAAGATCGTCTGGCCGGGGCCGATGTCGTAGACGTGCGTCATCGACCAGGCCAACGCGGTCGCGTAGCCGCCGCTGTCACGGACCACGCCCTTGGGCCTGCCGGTGGTGCCGGAGGTGTAAAGGATGTACAGCGGGTCGGTGGAGCGCACCGGTACCGGATCGGCCGGTGACGCCTTCGCCATCGCCTCGGCCCAGTCCACGTCGTTCGGGCCTCGGTGGGCCTCGGCCTGCGGGCGCTGCAGGATGATCTGGGTGTCGGGCGTGTGCGCCGCGAGGTCGAGTGCCCGATCCAGCAGCGGCTTGTACTCGATGACCCGTCGGCCCTCGATTCCGCAGGAGGCCGACACGACGACCTTCGGCGCCGCGTCGTCGATGCGTACCGCGAGCTCCTTGGCGGCGAATCCGCCGAACACCACAGAATGCACCGCGCCGAGGCGTGCACAGGCCAGCATGGCGATCGCGGCCTCCGGGACCATGGGCATGTAGACCAGCACCCGGTCGCCGCGCTCGACGCCCAAGCCGCGCAGCACGCCGGCGAACCTCGCGACCTCGTCGCGCAGCCGGCCGTAGGTGTACGTCCGCTGGGTGCCGCTGACCGGGGAGTCGTAGATCAGCGCGGGCCGCTCACCGTGGCCGGCGTCGACGTGCCGGTCCAGCGCGTTGTGCGCCAGGTTGATCTCGCCGTCGGGAAACCAGCGGTAGAAGGGCGGATTCGAGGTGTCGAGGGCCTGCGTGGGTGCCCTGTGCCAGTCGAGTGCCTCCGCCGCCCGTAGCCAGAAACCCGCAGGATCCTCCACACCTGCGTGGAACATGTCTTCGTACGCGCCCACTTCTTCTCCCCACTTTGTTGGCTTGCGCGTCTCGGTCGCTGTCCGCGGCCGCCCGGACTGGCACACGGCAGGCCGGCCGGCTCCCCCACGGCCCGTGCCGGTGTCCGGCCCGGGCCGGGCGGTCACCAGGTGCTGTCGCCGCGGAGGGTGACGTCGCAGCCGCCGTCGGCGAAGATCGTCTGGCCGCACAGGTGTGTGTTCTCCGGTCCGGCGAGCCATGCCAGGAGGTAGGCGCAGGCAATCGCCGGCGCCGGACCGTTCAGCGGCATGGGCACCGCCTCGGCGAGCATCGCCCGGCCCTCTTCGGTGGCCAGGGTCGACTCGGTCATACCGGTGACGACGGTGCCCGGCCCGATGGCGTTGAGCGGGATGCCCGCGCCCGCCCATTCCGGCGTGACCGAGGCGTGCCGAAGCCACCGGGAGAAGGCCGCCTTGGACGAGCTGTAGATGAGGTGCCGGCTCTGTTCCGACTCCGCGAGTTCGTCGGCGCGGGCCAGGGCGCCCTGTTCGTCACCGGCGAGGGCGAGATCGGTCAGGGCGCTGTCCGTCGGCCACAGGCTGGCCATGGAGCTGACGCCGACCGCGCGGGGCGCCTTGGAAGCGGCCAGCAGCGGGCGGAGCCCTTCAAGGGTGGCGGTCATCCCGAAGTAGTTGACCGCGAAGGTCTGCGGCATGGGTGCCGACAGCCCGGCGACCGCGATGACCCCGTCCAGCGTGCCGCCGGAGAGCCTGTGGGCCTCCTCGACGAGACGGCGCCGGCCGGGGGCGGTGGCGAGGTCCGCTTCGATGTCGGCTCCTCGCAGGTCGGAGCCGATGACCCGGTCTCCTCGGTCGGCTAGGAGCTGTGCGGTGGCCCTGCCGATCCCGGAGGCCGCTCCCGTCACGAGATAGCTACGCATTCCATCTGTCCCTTGCTGGGTGAGGGACGTCGCTGTCGTGGCTGACAGGACGCCTGGTCAGGCTCTGTCGTCCGTGAGTTCAAGACCTTCGACCAGAGCACGGAAGTCGCGGTAGATCTCCCGGTAGCGCGCGAGCGCTACCGCCGGCTCGCCGCGTTCGAGCAGTTCGATCACTGCCCCGTACCCCGTGTGCCACAGGTCCCAGACACCGGAGTCCGAGGTCAGCGTGAGCAGCCGCAAGGCGCGCGCGACCACGAGGTCGAGGTGCGTCCGCAGCTCCTGGTTGTCACCGGCCTCGGTCATGACGACCGTGACCTCGACGGCGGCCGTCCCCGCGGTGGCGACGTCGCCTCGCTCCAGCGCGGCGACCGACTTGTCGAGCCGACCGCGCATCGAGGCCAGGTCCTGATCGGACAGCCGGGGAATGCCCCAGGCCGCGCCGGCGCAGGCGATCACTTCCATGACGTCGACAAGGTCGAGGGCGCTCTTGCGTGTCACCCGCGTCACCCGGCGGGACCGGGCCGGCCCGGTGCTGATGAGCCCCTCGGCCATGAGCTGTGCGACCGCCTCACGCACGGGGGTGATGCTGACCCCGAGCCGGGAGGCGATCTCGCTGTCCTTGACGACGGCGTCCGGCTCGAGTGCACCGGTGATGATCTCGTCCCGGAGCTGGCGCACGATCGCCTGGCCGAGGGTGGGAGGGGCTTGGAAGGGCATTGCGGTGTCTGCTCCTCAGTTCGGAAGGGTCGCGATTGTCGCACCGGGCCCCGGGGCCCGGCCCGGGCGCGGCCCCGCTGGGACCAGCATCTCCCGCCCGCACAGCGGCGATCGCACATATCAAGCCGCACCGCTGAACCGGAATCCTTCGTATCCCCGCTCGACGACGCCCTTGCAGTGCTCGCGGTAGGTGCCGACCCCGCCGACGTAGGCCATGAAGACCCGGGGCTTGCCCGGCACGTTGGCGCCGACGTACCAGGAGTCGGCGCTCGGGTAGAGCGTGGCGTCGGCCATCGCGGCCACGTGGGCGACCCACTGGTCCTCGGCCTCCTCCTGCGGTTCGACCGTGCCGTGGCCCTCTTCGCGCAGGTGGGCGATGAGGTCGCAGACCAGGTCGACGTGCTGCTCGATCGAGACGATCACGTTGGACAGCACCGACGGGCTGGAGGGGCCGGTGATGGTGAACAGGTTGGGGAACCCCGCGACGGTGAGGCCCAGGTAGGAGCGTGGGCCCTCGGTCCACTTGTCCCGCAGCAGCTGACCGTCACGACCGCGGATGTCGATGCGGTTGAGGGCGCCGGTGACCGCGTCGTAGCCGGTGGCGAACACGACGGCGTCCACGGGGTACTCCCGGTCCGAGGTCCGCACCCCGTCCGTGGTCAGTTCGACGAGCGGGGTCTTGCGGAGGTCGACGAGGTGTACGTGCGGTTCGTTGTAGGTCTCGTAGTAGCCGATGTCCAGGCACGGCCGTTTGGTGCCGAGCGGATAGCTGTACGGGCTGAGCGCCTCGGCGACCTCGGGGTCCGTGACCCTCTCGCGGATCTTCTGGCGGACGAACTCGGCGGCGGTGTCGTTGGCCTTCTTGTCGGTGAGCAGGTCGGTGTAACCGCCGAGGAGCGCGGTGAGCATGCCGCTGTCCCACGCCTCCTGGTAGTTGGCGGTCCGCTCCTCCTCGGACACCTCCAGCGCCGACTTGGTGGGGGTGAAACCGGTGGCCACGCCGTAGCCCGTGTTGCGCCCGGCCTCTCGGAAGCCGGGGTAGTCCGCCTTGACCGCGTCGATCACGTCCTGTCCGAGCGGCTCGTTGTAGGCGGGCAGGACGTAGGCCGGGGTGCGCTGGAAGACGGTCACCTCGGCGGCCTGCGCGGCGATCAGCGGGATGGACTGCACCCCGGACGAGCCCGTGCCGACCACCGCGACGCGCAGGCCCGTGAAGTCGACGCCCTCGTGCGGCCATTGTCCCGTGTGGTAGGTGGCGCCCTGGAAGACGTCGAGGCCCGGGACCTCGGGCAGTTTCGGCACCGACAGACAGCCGGTGGCCATGACCAGGAAGCGGGTGCCGACCGTCTCGCCGGAGTCGGTCGTGACCCTCCAGCGGCCGGTCTGCCCGTCGTAGTCGGCGGCGGTGACGCGCGTGCTGAGCGTGATGTCGCGCCGCAGGTCGAAGTGGTCGGCGACATGGTTGATGTAACGCAGGAGTTCGGACTGCGGAGGGTACTTCTCCGTCCAGGTCCACTCCTGTTCGAGCTCCGGGGAGAACGAGTAGGAGTAGGCCAGGCCCGGGATGTCGCAGCGGGCGCCCGGATAGCGATTCCAGAACCAGGTTCCGCCGATGTCGTCCCCGGCCTCGAACACCCTCGTGGTGAGGCCGAGTTGACGGAACCGGTGCAACTGGTAGAGGCCGGCGAACCCGGCGCCGACGACGACGGCGTCCACCGTACGGGAGTCATTCATGGGCATGTCCTTCACTGACGTCTGGTGGTGACCGCCGCGGTGCGGGGCGGCCGGGGAAACGGCAGGGCGGTGAGAGAAGCAGTCAGTCCGTCGCAGGGCCGGCAACGAGCAGGCCCGCGAGCTGCTCCACGACGAAGTCCATTGCGTCCGCCGCCCCGGGCAGGACGCCGACCATGCTGAAGAAGCCGTGGACCTGTCCGGTGAAGCGGCGGTGGGCGACCGGGACACCCGCGGCGCGCAGCTTCTCGGCGTACGCCTCGCCCTCGTCGCGCAGCGGGTCGTATTCCGCGGTGAGCACCACGGCGGGCGGCAGTCCGGACAGGTCCGCGGCGCGCAGCGGCGACGCATCGGGGTTCGTGCGCTGCTCGGGGTCTGCGTAGTGGTTCCAGAACCAGGCCATCGTGTCGCGGGTCAGGGTGAGTTGGTTGGCCGGGTCGGTGTAGCTGGCGTTGTCGAGGTCGCAGTCGGTGGGCGGGTAGGCCAGGACCTGCGCCGCGATCCGCGGGCCGCCCTCGCTCCTGGCCCGCTGGGTGACGACCGCGGCCAGGTTGCCGCCCGAGCTGTCGCCGGCCACCACCAGGGGCAACGGGGTGCCGCGCTCGGTGATCCGGGCGTCTGCCCAGCGCAGTGCGGCCCAGGCGTCACGGGGCGCTGTCGGATAGCGGTGTTCGGGCGCGAGGCGGTAGCCAACGGAGAGCACCTCGGCGCCGGTCCGGTCGGCGAGGGTGCGGGCGAGCGCGTCGAACTCGTCGAGCGTGCCCAGGGCCCAGCCGCCGCCGTGGAAGTAGACGATCACTGCGACGGGGTCGGCCGGGGTGTAGGCCCGCACGGTGACCGTTCCGGCGTCCACCGCGACCGCGTGATCACGTACGTCGTGGACGGCCGGCCCGGGCCCGAACAGCGCGCCCTGCGCAGCGGTCGCCGCCCGCACCTCGTGCGGTATCTGCTCATGAAGCGGCTTGGCACCGCCGGCAGCCATCGCCTTCAACAGGGCGGTCGTCGCCTCGTCAAGTGCCACTGTGCACCTCATCGTTGAGAGTCGTCATCCCCTCAGGAAGGGGCAGGCAGGACGTCACCATAAGCCGGTCCGAGCGAAAATGCATCATGCATTACAAGAGAAATGCATCATGCATCACGGCTCTTTCGCGGGAGATGGTCCATCAGCTGTGATGGCCACGGCGCGGACCGGCACGGCCGCGCCCCACGGGTTCGGCGTGAGGGAATGAGGGCAAGATGGCACGTGTGTACGTGGTGACAGGGTCGGCATCCGGTATCGGCGCCGCCACGGTCAAGCTTCTGCACGGTCTCGGGCATCGGACGATCGGTGTCGATCTGCGGGACGCCGACGTCACCGCCAATCTGTCCCGGCCCGAAGGACGCAGGCAGGCGGCGCGCGAGGTGATGGATCTCGCCGGGGGCACGATCGACGCGGTCGTCGCTTGCGCCGGCATCGCGCAGCCTGTGTCGGTGACGGTCTCGGTCAACTACTTCGGGGTCACGGAGCTGCTCGATCTGCTGCTGCCCGCACTGGAGAGGTCGCCGGCACCCCGCGTCGCCGTCGCCTCCTCCCTCGCGTCCTTGGGGCCGGTCTCGCCGGAACTCGTCGAGGCATGCCTGAGCGGTGACGAGAGCCGGGCCCTGGCGGTCGCGGACCAGGTCGTGACCGGCGGGCCCGAGGCGGGCATGCTGACGTACCTGTCCTCGAAGCGCGCGCTGTCGCGGTGGGTGCGGCGCGAATGCGTCGCATCCACGTGGGCGGGACGGGGCATCGCGCTCAACGCGGTGGCGCCGGGCACCGTCGTGACGCCGATGATGAGCCGGATGCTCGCCACCCCGGAGACGGTGGCCGCCGTGGACGCCGCCGCGCCCATGCCGCTGAACTACCATCAGCAGCCCGAGGCGGTCGCGCACTTGCTCATCTGGCTGACGAGCGAGGAGAACACGCACGTCACCGGCCAGACGGTGTACATCGACGGTGGAGCCGACGCCTCCTTGCGCGGCGACGACATCTGGTCCTGGGCGGACGCCCAGCAGCCGCCAACCGGCCCCTGACGCGGGGCTGTTGGTCACCCCAGAGGCGAACTTCTCTGCCGCGGACGAGTGTTGCCCGGGTGCCTCACGCGTGGGCCGCGGCGAACGCCTCCTCCCAGCTGCTGCCGGCCTGTACGAGCCGCCTGAACTGCAGCAGCAGACGGGGCCTGTTGATCGCGGCGACCGCGGCCAGGCGATCGCCGCGGCGGTACAGGGCCACCAGCCGTTCCTGTTCGGCGAAGTCCTCCAGGAGGACCACCTCGTCGTGGCCGGCCGGATCGCCGGCGAGCTGGATCTTCCGGTCGTACTGGTCGGACCAGAACCAGGACACCGGGTCGAACGGCTCACGGTGTCCGAGCAGCCTGCGGGCCGCATGCTCGCCCTGGCGGACCGCGTTGTCCCAGTGCTCGACCCGCACGTGCCGCCCGGAGCGGGCACTGGGCCAGCGCGCCACATCGCCGGCGGCGACGATGCCGGGCGCCGCGAGTCCGGTGCGGTCGCACAGCACCCCGTCGGCCAGATCGAGTCCGGAGCCCTCCAGCCACGCCGTCTCCGGCCGGACGCCGACCCCGACGACGACGAGGTCCGCATCGATCGCCGCGCCGTCGGCCAGCACCACCCGCTCCACCCGCTCAGCGCCCTCGAACCGGACCACGGTGGCACCGGCACAGACGTCGACCCCGCGGTCGCGGTGCAGAGCCGCGCACGCGCCGCCCACCGCCGCGCCCAGCACCCGGCCGAAGGGCTCCGGGCCCGCTTCGAGCACGGTGACGGCCAGGCCCCGCGCCCGGCACGCGGCCGCCACCTCGGCCCCCACGAACCCACTGCCGACGATCACGACCCGTCCCGGTACGGCGTCGAGCCCGTTGCGCAGCGCCAACGCCTCCTCGTACGTGCGCAGTTCGTGGATGCCCTCAAGCTCCGGCGTGCCGGGCAGCCGACGGGGCCGGGCACCGGTGGCGATGACCAGGCCGTCATACGGGAGCGTGGTGCCGTCGCCCAGCTCGATGCGCCGTGCCGCTGGATCGAGGCCGGTGGCCCGGACGCCGAGCAGCCACGTAGCGTCGAGCTCCGCGTCGGATTCATCGGTGAGGTCGGCGCGGTCCAACTCCCAGCCCGCGCTGAGCACTTGCTTGCTCAACGGGGGGCGGTCGTAGGGCCGGTGCCGCTCGGCTCCGACGACGGTCAGGGAGCCGTCGAAGCCCTCGCGGCGCAGCGTACGCGCGGCGTGCAGTCCGGCGAGCGAAGCGCCGACGATCACCACGCGGCGCGGCCGGTCAGCCTTCGGCGAGGCCATGCTCACGCATCCGCTGCGTATAGGCGGGCCACACCGCTTTGTTGACGAGACGGTGGGAGAAGCGGCCGCCGAGGACGGCGACTCCTTCCCGGGCGGTCTGCTCGGCCATGCGGGGCAGGAACTCGCGGGCCACGCCGCCGATGTGCGGGGTCAGCACGACGTTGTCCAGGCCGAGCAGCGGATGGCCGTCGGGCAGCGGTTCCGGCTCGGTGACGTCGAGGCCCGCTCCGGCGATCTCACCGTCGCGCAGTGCTTCGGTGAGGGCGCCGGTGTCGACGATGGGCCCGCGCGCACAGTTGATCAGCAGCGCGGTCTTCTTCATGAGGCCGAGCGCGCGGGCGTCGATCAGTCCTTCGGTGTCGGGGGTGTGCGGGCTGTTCACCGACACGATGTCGCTGAGGGCCAGGAGTTCGTCGAGGTCGTCGACGAGGCGGACGCCGTGCATGCCCGCCTCGACCGGGTCGAAGAACGGGTCGTAGGCGACGACGTCCATGTCGAATCCGCGCAGGCACTTCTGGGCGAGGCTGCGCCCGATGAAGCCGTAGCCGATGATCCCGATGGTCTTGCGCCACAGCACCGAGGGCATGAGCCCGGAGGCCAGCAGCTCGCCGTTGGAGCGCTGGTGGCCACTGGTGTGTGCCTCGCGGTCGGGCAGGGCGATGAGCTTCAGCAGCGAGAGCGCCATCCCGATCACGTGCTCGGCGACCGGGACATAGGCGGCGCCGGCGGCGTTGACCACGGGCACCGCGTGGGCGGTGGCGGCCTCCAGGTCGATCGCCTCCGCTCCGGAGGACGGGGTCATCACGCAGCGCAGCTTCTTGGCGCGTTCGAACATGTCGGCGGTGACCTGGCCGTAACCGAAGAGGCCGTCGATCTCCGGCAGCGCCTCCTCCAGCGCGGAGCGGATGGCCGCGTACGCCTGCGGGGTCTGGGTCCCGTAGGCGTCGGTGCCCCGCAGCGGCTCGATGAGTTCCACGTGGCCGGCGAAGGCCGCGGCGGCTTCCGGCTGGATGGCCGGGGCGAGGACGAACACCTTCGGGGTCATGCGTGGTCTCCGTTCATCAGGTCGCGCAGGGCGGCCAGGTCGGCGGCGGCGCCCGCGCGGATGTAGCCGGCATCGGCGCCGGCGGTCAGGAAGCGGTAGCCCGCCTTGATCGCTCCGGGCGCCATCGCGGTGCCGAACAGCGGCATCCCGACGGCGCACCCGTGGCGCGCTCCGGCCTCGACGATCTGTGCCATCGCTTTGGTCAACGTCGGTTCGGACAGGGTCAGATCGACCTGCAGGCCCAGCGAGAGGGCGAGGTCGACGGGCCCGATGAAGATGCCGTCGACACCCGGCACCGCCGCGATGGCGTCGGCGTTCCGTGCGCCTTCGGCGGTCTCGATCATCACGATGCAGAGCACCTGGTCGTTGACGGCGTCGGTGCTGCCGTACCGGGGGCCGCGTACCTGGCCGAACGAGCGGATCCCGGCGGGTGGGTAGCGGCACGCGGCCACCGCGCGTTCGGCGTCCTCGGCCGTGCTCACCATCGGCACCACCACGCCGGCCGCGCCCAGGTCGAGTGCGCGCATGGCCAGGGCCGGGTCGTTCCACGGCAGCCGGACCAGCGCCGGGGCCCCGCCGAGCTGGAGCGCGGGGAGCAGCGAGACCAGGCTGTCCATGGTCGCGGCGCCGTGCTGGGCGTCGACGAGGACGAAGTCGAATCCGGCGGCGGCCAGCGCTTCGGCCGCGGTGACGTTGGGGATCGAGCAGAAGACGCCGAGAGCGGGGCGCTCCCCCTGTGCGAGTTTCGCGCGCAACGGACTGGTCGGGGCGGGTGGGGCGGAGTGGGACATGGACGACTGCCTCTCTTCGGGGCGGCTCTGGGCTGTGCGAGTCATGGCTCTTGCAAGAGGTGGTGCGGAAGGGGCCCGGCTGTGGTCAACCGACGACGAGGGGCAGCCGGATGTGGCCGACTTGGAAGTCCGAGGGCGGCACGAGCGCCCGTGATTCGTCCAGGCCGAATGAGGGGATCCGGGTCAGCAACTCCTCCAGCAACACGCGGCCTTCGAGGCGTGCGACGTGGACGCCGATGCAGAAGTGCAGGCCGTGGCCGAACGCGAAGTGCCGCTTGATCGGCCGGTCCCACCGGAAGTCGTCCGGCTGCTCGAACTCCTGCTCGTCGCGGTTGGCGGCCGCGATGAGCAGGAAGAGGCGCTGGCCTGCTTGGATGCGGGCCCCTGCGATGTCGACGCTTCGGGTGGCGGTGCGTCCCACGTACTGCAGGGGTGCCCCGAAGCGCATCGCTTCCTCGAACGCCGGCGGGCAGTTCGCCGCGGGGTTTGCGCGTACGGCCGCCAACTGCTCGGGCCGCCGCCACAGTTCGAGTAGGCATCGGGCGACGACTTTGGGCACGGTCTCCGTTCCTCCGGAGACCACGGTGGCGAGCTGTACGGCGATCTGGTCGTCGGTGAGGGCCTCGCCGTCGATCCGCGTACGCAACAGCCCGTCGATGGCCGGGACCGGGTCTGCGTCCGGGTCCGCCCGGCGTGCGGCCACCGCCTCGACCAGCAAGTGGTGCAGGGCGTGGTGGGCCGGTCCGGTGTCCTCGGCGGGGCCGGGAGGCTTGCGCCGCAGGCTGGTGTTGACGAGGTCGAGCACCTCTGCGGCGCGGTCCGGCGCCAGCCCGACGATGCGGCAGATCACCCCCGCCGACACGAGCCCGCCGTACTCGGTGTAGAGGTCGAACTCCCCGTGCGGCACCAGCGCGTCGAGCCGCTCCCGCGCCAGCCCGCGGATCTCGTCCTCCCAGCGTGCGGCGGCGCGCGGCCGCAGCGACGTGCCGATGCCCTGGCGCAGTGTGGTCTGCACCGGCGGATCCAGCTGGGAGAAGGACGTAGCGGTGGAGAAGGTGCGCGGCGCGGGTGCGCTGCCGCCGTTGGACCGGGCGAGATCCGCGGGGTCGAACACCGGCCCGATGTCCATGGCGAACCGCTCCGGGTCCTCCCCCACCGCCCACACGTCCTCGAACCGGGACAGCGCCCAGGCGTCGTACTGCGGCAGCGGATAGGCGGGGTAGCGGCGGCGCAACTGTCGGTACAGCGCCGTCGGATCCCGCAGTGCCTCGTCCGAGTACGGGTCATAGGAGAAGTCCACGGGTGAGTCGATCGTCAGCAATGGCACAGTCGTCCCTTCCCGGGTCACAGCACAGCGATCGGATTGACCGGCGATCCCGTCGCCCCCGTGATAACCAGCGGGGCCACCACCACCTGGAACTCCCAGCGGCCCAACTCGCCGCAGGCGGAGGCGATGCCGCCCAGGTCGGCGTTGTCGATCAGAGGCAGCCCCATGTAGGGCAGGGCGATCGCGTGCAGGTGCAGGGCGATCGGGATGGGGCTCTCGTGCGGGTTCGGCAGGCCCTGGTCCTCGGTCGGCGCGTCCTGGAAGTCCCAGATGAGCAGCGCCGCCTCGGTGTCGTACAGGAACTCCAGGGCGGAGGCGTGCACTCCGGCCACCGATGCGAAGGCGGTCGGTCCGTCGGCCGCCGCCAGGAAGGCATCGAGCCCCGACCGGATGATCACGGCGTCACCGCTGCGGGGTTCGACACCCTGGGCCGCGGCGATGTCCGCCAGCTCCCAGCCGTGGACCGGTTCGCCCGCGGCGACGAAGTCGGTCCCGCGGTGGCGGGGCACGTCGTACAGGACGCCTCGGGTGACGATGCCGTCGCGCCAGTGGTCGATCGTCCCGCTGTGCTCGATGGGCATGCCATTGGGCCCGAGCCGTTTGCCGTTCCAGGTCCGCCCGTCCGGCCCGGCGATGTGGGCGAGGCCGTCGATGTGCGTATCGACGAAGCTGTGCAGGAACATGCCGAGGAAGTCGCCCGCACCCCGGGCGTGCGGCATCCCGACGAGATGCTGGGCGGGCCAGGGGTTGGCGGGACCCGGCCGGGTCTGGACGGGGCGGGCCATCGAGACGGCCCGTCCCTCGCGGACCAGTCCTGCGGCGGTGCGGCGCACCTTCTCGGTGATGTGGTTGAGCGTTCCCAGCTCATCCGCTTCGCCCCAGCGCCCCCAGTTCCCGAAGCGCTCGGGGTAGGAGGCGTACTCGACGGCGGTCGGCGGGGTGCGGTCAGCGAGTCCCACGTGGGTCTCCTCGTGTCGGCTCCGGTACGAGCGATGCGGCGGGCGCCCCCTGCGGCGGCGGATCGGTGCGGCCCGCAAGGTGCCGCGCGCAGGCCCCAATCACCCTTCACAGCACGGCTGTTGGGCGACGCCGCTCCTCGAACTCCGAGCCGAGAATGCCCCGAGGGATGCACACCCGTCAAGAAAAAAATGAAACGCCGTTGCAAAAATTACAGCGTCGGCGTTAGCGTCTGGACGCCCCGTTCATCGCTGTCGAGAAGGGAGCCGGTCTTGCGGACGGTCATCGCCTGGGACCTGTGTGAGGGAAATGGTGTCTGCGCCCTCGAAGCACCTGAGCTGTTCGAGATGAGCGACGACGACACTCTGATCGTGCTGGAGGAGAACCCGCCGGAGGTGATGCGCGACTCCCTCGCGGCGGCCGCACGGGCCTGCCCGAAACGGGCCATCACCATCGAAGGGTGAACCGCCGCCCGCGTTCAGTCGGCGGCGCGGTAGAGCGGCGGGTCGAAGACGAGATCGAGCAGGTTCGCGAAGTCCGTCTTCAGCTCGGCGAGCGTGCGCTGGCCGTGGACCCACCGCACCATTCCGCCGAAGGCGTGGGCTTCGATCATCGTGCGCAGCTTGGCGGCGTACTCCGGGTCGAGGTCGTCCATCGGCGCCCACTGGTGGGCCGCGAAGAGCGACGGCCGGTAGGTGCGCTGCAGTTCCTGCACCAGGGGGTCGTCGCTCGTCGCCGAGCGGAGCCATGCCTCCACCACGCGAGGGTGGGCCGCCCATTGGGCGGTCAGCCGCTCGAACTGGTACATGGACCGGCGGCGGAAGTCCTTCGTACCGCCGCGCGGGAGGCTGCGCACGGCGGCCCATTCGAACCATGCGCTCGTGGCCCTGAACACGAGGAAGTCGCGCGAGCCGAAGAAGCGGTAGATGGTGCCGAGGGCGATGCCGGCCTCGACCGTGTCGCGCATCTTGACCGCCTCGTAGCCGCCCTTGTTGGTGAGCCGCAGCACCGTGCGCAGCACGCTCGTGAGCCGTTCCTGCTGCCGCGGGGTGAGCTTCTTCGGCGGCTCGCCCTCGAACGCGGGGGCGAGCATGGCGGCGGAGAGATCGAAGCCGACCTCGTCGAACTGCGGGTCGGCATCGGCCCATCCGGCTGGGACTCGGCTCATCTCCCGGTGCCTCGCCTCTCCTGTCTCGGTCCGCCGCCTCGGCGCCGCCCGGCGGCCGGGCCCGGCACCACGGTAACCGCACCCTGTTCCGCCCCCGGCACCCAGGCCGGGCACCCCGCCCACGACGGAGGTATACGGGATGTTCCCGCAGTTGAACCCGATCGGCCCGCACACTGTCGACGCCGCGACGACGCTCGGAGGCGAAGAACTCGCCGTGTTGCAGGCCGTCGAGCGCCGGGTGCTCTGGCTCTCCACAGCGATCATCGACCACGCCAACCGCGTACGACCCAACCCTTCCGGGATGAAGGTCGGCGGGCACCAGGCGTCCAGCGCCTCCATGACGTCGATCATGACCGCTCTGTGGTTCCACACCCTGACCGCTCACGACCGGGTGTCGGTGAAACCCCACGCCTCACCCGTGCTGCACGCGATCAACTACCTGCTGGGCGAGTTGGCCGAGGACCGTCTGACGACCCTGCGTGCCTTCGGAGGGCTGCAGAGTTATCCGAGCCGGACCAAGGACCCGGACCCGGTCGACTACTCCACGGGCTCGGTGGGCATCGGCGCCACCGCACCCTTGTGGGGTGCCCTGGCCCGGCGTTACGTGGAGGGCCAGTTCGGCGGGGCGGGCACCGGGCGGCAGTACTCCCTGCTCGGCGACGCGGAGCTGGACGAGGGCGCGATCTGGGAGGCGGTGCAGGACCCGATGGTGTCCCGCCTGGGCGAGGCCGTGTGGGTCGTCGATCTCAACCGGCAGTCCCTGGACCGGGTGGTGCCCGGGAGCGCGGCGGAGCGCATGCGGGGCATGTTCACCGCGGCCGGCTGGCAGGTGCTCACCCTGAAGTACGGGCGCCTGCTGGACGCCCTGTTCACCCGGCCGGGCGGCGAGGCGCTGCGGGAGCGTCTCGATGCCATGAGCAACCTCGAATTCCAGCGCCTGTTGCGCTGCAGCGCCGATCAGTTGCGCGTGCGACTCCCCGGGGACGGACTCGATGCCCATGCGATCGCAGGGCTGGTCTCCTCCTTGGACGACGTCTCCCTGACGACGGCCTTGCGCAACCTCGGCGGTCACGACATCGGCGCGCTGGTGGACGCGTTCGGCGCGGTCGACGACAGCCGTCCGACCGTGATCCTCGCGTATACGGTCAAGGGGCACGGGCTGCCCACGGAGGGCCATCCGCAGAACCACTCCTCGCTGCTGACGGCGGATCAGATGCGGGAGCTGGCCGAGAGCCTGGACTTGGATCCGGCCCGCCCCTGGGCGTCCTTCGCGGACGGCTCGCAGGAAGCCGCTCTGTGCACGGCCGTGGCCCGGCGGTTGCGCAGGCCCGCGCGGGACGCGCAGCCCGTGCCCGCGATCCCCGCCGACCTGGGCCGTCCCGCTCCGACCGGGACGGGACACACCCAACAGGCCCTCGGGCGTACGCTCCTGGACCTAGCGCGCCGGGCGCCGGAAGCCGCGAACCGCATCGTCACGGTCTGCCCTGACGTCAGCTCCTCCACGAATCTCGGCGGCTGGATCAACAAGGTCGGGGTGTGGTCGCCACACGCGGGACCCGACTGGTTCGCCGACGACGCCGAGACGATCCTGCACTGGCGCGAAAAGCCGAGCGGCCAGCACATCGAACTGGGCATCGCCGAGACCAACCTGGCCGGCCTGCTCGGCGAGCTGGGTGCCGCCGGAAGCCGCTGGGGCCGGCCGCTGCTGCCGATCGGCGTCGTCTACGACCCGTTCGTCAACCGGGCCCTGGAACCCTGGTCGTTCGGGATCTACGCGGGCGGACGGTCGATCCTGGTCGGCACCCCGTCCGGCGTCACCCTCGCCCCGGAAGGCGGCGCACACCAGTCGATCACCACCCCGTCCCTGGGCATCGAACAGCCCGGCTGCGTCAGCTACGAGCCGGCGTTCGCGATCGACACCGAGTGGTGTCTGCTGTCCGCACTCTCCAACCTCGGGCGCCCCGAAGGGAGTTCGGCCTACCTACGCCTGTCCACCCGCCCGGTGGACCAGGCTGCGGCCCAGGTGCCGCGTGACCCGGCCGCGCGCGAGCGCCGGCGCCGCCAGGTGGTGGCCGGGGCCTACCGGCTGCACCGCACCGACGACCCGGTGGTGACCATCGCCGCGATGGGGGCCCTGGTCCCGGAGGCCCTGGCCGCAGCGCAACGCCTCACCGCCCTCGGACACGACGCCGACGTGGTGTGTGTGACCAGCGCGGACCTGCTCTTCCGCGCCGTGCAGGCCCGCCAGGGCTCGGCCCAGGGCCCGGCCTGGATCCTCGACCAGGTCTTCCCCGCCCGACGCGCCACTCCCCTGGTCACCGTCCTCGACGGCCACCCCCACACACTTGCCTTCCTCGGCACCGTTCAGAACACACCGACCACGTGTCTCGGCGTCACACACTTCGGGCAGTCGGGGTCGATCGAGGACGTCTACCGCTGCCACGGGATCGACACGGACAGCATCGTCGCTGCGGCCCTGGACCTGGTCGACTGATCCGGACTCCCCCTGCCCGCCCGTCTCAGGCGGTCACGTCAGCCGGCCGGACGGGGGCCTCCGCCCCGGCGTCGATCGTCACGATGACCCGCTGGTACACCTTTAGCGGCAGTACGGCGTCGTTGCACGCCTCGAGGATGAGGTGGAGGGTCTGCCCCGGTGCCGCCTCGCCGGGGATGCGCGCCGTCACCACCGGTGTGTCGGCATCCGTGAGTTCGACCTGCCCAGGGAAGGTGCCCGCCTCGCGGTAGTGCCACCACCGGCAGGACACCGTGCCGCCGTCCGGGTCGGTGACGGTCGCCGTCAGCACCAATGACTGGCCGGGTACCGCCCCGAGGTCCACGCCCGGTGCGACGGTCACGGTCGGGTGGTGACGCGCCTGCTCGAAGGCGGGGGTGACGCTCCAGCGCAGGCGCCCGGCGAAGTCGCGCTGGGCGTCCGCGAACCACCGGGTCACCCCGTACTCGTACACCTCGCTCTCGGTATCGAGGGGGTGGTCCTGCGCGCCCTTGACGCTCCACTCGTCCGGCCCGTCGGCGGTGGGGACGGCGCGGCCTCCCCATCCGCCGTAGCTGGGATGTTCGTGCCCCCGCAGCCCGTTGGCGAACAGATTCAGCATGTTCGTGGTGTCGCCCTCGGAGATCCACTCGCCGGGCGCCTGCACATCCGTCCACACGTTGAACCCCATCGCGCGCAGTTCGTCGGCCGAGTATCCGCTCAGGTGGAAGAAGTCCATGATGTCGCCGTCCACCATGCGCCGGCCGTCGCCCCACGTCCGGTAGAGGCGTCCCAGCGGGCCGATGGACGTCACGTGCTCGCGCATCCACTCCGCCCGCAGCATTTGCGCGTACTCCGGCAGCGCGAGCCGGCGCGCGAAGTAGCCCCAGGCCCAAGTGGCCACATCGACGACCCGGATGTCCGGCCAGTGCGAACGGATGTAGTCGTCGTACGTGGCGTCCTGCGAGTCGAACTTCGTGATGACGGCCTTCTCGGACACCTCCGCACGCACCCTCTCCCGGTGCGGTGTGCCTCGGTAGCGCTCCTCGATCGACAGGAGGGCGCGGGCGATGGTGCTCGTTCCCGCCCAGACCTGGAGGTGGACCGGGCCCGTCCGGTCGTCCAGCAGGGTCTCCTCGATCAGGCGGGAGCCGGGGGACTCCTCGGAGATGTCTCCCTCGAAGGAGACGTTGCCTTCTCGCACCACCGCGCGGAGGTCTTCCGGCGCTGGATAGCGCGGGTCGTGGACGACGAGATTGCGGTGCACCTGGGCGTAGGCGTCGAGGACGTCGTCGATGAAGCGCTCCCCCTTCGCCCATCGCCACGAGGACTGCGGCCGGTCGTACTCGCGGTCCGGCAGGAAGAACTCCGTTCCCTCGCCGTCGCCCTTCCAGTGGTAGCGACTGCTGGCGTAGATGAGTCCCTCGATGGCGAGTTCGTTGCTGTACAGCACAAGGCGGATCATCGAGTTGAGGTCGTCGAGCTCCGGATCCGTGGTGATGATCGTGCGCGGGCGGGGCGGTGTCGCGACCGGGCGTGCGGCCGGCTGGCCGTCGGGCCCGGTCGTGTTCACCATCGAGCGCTCCTTCGAACCCTGGTTACTTCTCTCACCGGATACTTCCTTTGCTTCGATACCCGAAGGTGTGGACGGCGGGGGCGGGCCCTCGTACGGGCAGGGGTGCTGGCCCTCAGCGCGCGACCGTGCGGACCAGGTAGGTCACGTTCTCGCGGAGCAGTTCGATCGGCAGCCGTCCCGACGCGACGGCCTCGACGATCGGGCGCGTGTGGGTGTCGTCCTGCCCGCCCGGCGTGATCCACGTGTTGCCGCCGAGCACCATGTCGACCACGTCGCAGGTGTCGTACGTGCTCCAGTCGGTTATGACCGCGCCGTCGAAGCCGAGCTCCTCGCGGAGGAATCCCTGGATGAGCTCCGGATCCGCCGCGGTGGGAACACCGTTGACGGCGTTGTAGGCCGTCATGACGGTCTTGGCCGGGTGGGTGCGCAGCGCGATCTCGAAGGCTCTCAAGTAGAGCTCGCGCAGGGCCCGCTCCGAAACGAGCGACTGGTTGCGTTTGCGCGCCGACTCCGCGTTGTTGGCGACGATGTGCTTGTAGCAGGCCCCGACACCGGTCGACGGGAGACATACGAGAGGCCGCGCGCCGCACGACGACCGGCTCGTCGAGTGTGAAGCGCCCTGCCTCCGCCGTGTCCGCACTGGACCGCCCGACGCGCACGACGTATGCGCCGGCACGGCGACATGGGCCGCGCTTCGCTCGTCCCAGCTCACGAGGGCGTCCGGGACGATGGTGAACATGAGTTCCTGTGTGTCGCCCGGGGCCAGCATTCGCGTCTTGGCGAAATCCGCGAGTTCGAGCGAGGGTTGCTCGATCACGCCGTCGGGCTTCGAGACGTATATCTGTACGACTTCGCGTCCGGCGACCGCGCCGGGTTCCTCCGAACTCCACCGGCCGCAGGACGTGGTCGAAGAGCTCGCCGTCGACCGCGACGACACCCGCCACCAAAGGGTCCATGGTTTTGGAGAAGGGGAGGGCCAGGGTGCCGCCGAACTCCCGGTCGAGCATGAAGAGGCTTCCCTCGGTGTCGTCGACGTCGACCTCCAGCATCGAGTCGTACGGCAGGAGAGCGGGCGGGTCCTCAGGGCCTCGAGGGATTGCCGACAGAGGGTCCATCAGGCGCAGGTGTCCTTCCACGTGGCCGGCGCGGAGCTGATCGGGCTCGGATCGCCGAGCTTCTTGGCGCGGACGGCCCGGTCGTTCGGGAACTCGGTGTCTCCGGCGCTCTAAGCAGTACCTACTCAAACTTTCGCGCGCAAGTACTTGCGCGCGAAAGTTGCTCTGCGTACCGTTCCCGCCAGTTGCAGGCGGAAGCCGCCCGCAAGAGCGGCGCAACCCGGCGTCCCTTGCACTGGCACCACGGCAGTCAACGAGCCGCGCAACCCGAACGCTCGCCGGAGCACACCCCCACGTGTGCGGGCGTCCCGCGCTCACGCGCATCACTTCTCGCCACTCGAAGCCCTCTGCCCTGCGGCGAATCAACACGCGCGGCACACCGGCCGCGTCGGCCGCTTCGACCTCCCTTCGCCGCGCAGGGGAGGAGACCGACGCCTTGCCGGACCTCACCCCTTGCACCGGGAGGACTCCCGCATGACCACGACTGCCAAAGCCCTGGAGAAGGACCGGACGACCTTCGGGCCCCGCCTGGTCATCCTGGTATTCGCACTGCTGTGGCCGGCCCAGCTGATGACAATGATCGGCCTGCTGTCCGGCAACGCCCAGGCGCAGATCGCCGTCCATTTCCACACGACGCAAATCGCCTGGTTCACCCTCGTCACCACTCTGGTCGCGAACGTCTGCACACCGTTCGTCATCAAGCTCGCCGACATATACGGCAAGCGGCGCATCATGATCGTCATCACCACGGCTGGCATGATCGGCGACCTGATCGCGGCGGTGGCCCCCAGCTACGGCCTCCTGTTGCTGGGCCGCGGCTTGGCGGGCCTCTATGGGCCGATCAGCGTGCTGATCTACGCGCTCGCCCGGGATCTCTTCCCGCCCCGCCTCGTCGGCGTCATCAGCGGCGTCATCGGCGGAGGCTTCAGCCTGGTCGCCGTCGGCGGCCCGTTCCTCTCGGGCTGGCTTCTGGACGACTACGGATTCCGCGGTGCGCTCTGGTTCCTCGTGTTCGCCACCGCCCTGAGCCTGGTCCTGCTGCTCTTCTTCGTGCCGGAGAGCCCAGTCCGCGGCGAGCGCACGCGCATGGACTGGGCCGGCGGATTCCTCCTGGGCGGTGGCATGGCCGCTCTGGTCTACGGGATCGGCAAGGGCGCCGCGTGGGGCTGGGCCAGCGGGAAGACGATCGGGTTCCTGGCGGGGAGCGTCGTCGCCCTCGTTCTGTTCGTGGTCGTCGAGAGGATCGTGCCGCATCCGATGTTCGACCTTCGCATGCTGAGCAGGCGGAAGGTCTGGACGGCGCTCCTGGCCGCATCGATCCTCTCCGCCTCCATCTTCTCGGCCGGAGTGGTCTCCCAACTGCTCGCGCTCTACCCGAAGATCCCCAATGTGTCGGCCGGTCTGGGTTTCTCGGCGACCAAGGTGGCGGTCATCGGAGTTCCCTCCAGCATCTTGATCCTGATCTCCGCGGTCGCCGCCGGAGCGCTCGCCCGGCGGGTCGACGTCCGGTGGCTTGTGGTCACGGCAGGGGTGTGCGGCTGCGGGGGGCTGGTGCTCATGTCGCAGTTCCATCACACCGTCACGCAGATCATCCTCACCGGCATACCGTTCGCCATCGGCATGGGCTTCACGGCCGCCCTTGCGCCCATCCTGATCATCGGGGCGGTGTCGCAGAAGGAGCACGCCCTCGCCAACGGCATGCAGGGCATGGTCCAGGGAGTCATCTCCGCGGTGGTCGCCCAGCTCGTGTTCGTCCTGATGGCCCAGAGTGGTTCCGTGGTGCAGGGGACGCAGTTCTACAACGACCAGAGCTACACCCGCGGGTTCCTGCTGCCGGTGGCCTTCGTCGTGGTGGGTATCGTCGTCGCACTGCTGATACCTCGTCCCACCAAACTCGATGAGGTCGAGGCCGGCGCCGCTGCGGTGGTCTGACAGCGTTCGTCTTCTGCGGGGCGCCGCCTCGCGCAAAGCGGGCCGACACGAGCGCCCTGCAGCTCACCGCTCCTGCACTGCCTGCCGGCTATGCAGCGCGGCAGCAGACTGTGTGCTCCGGGTCCGTGAGGCCCTGAGGGATTCGGGAGCCCATGGTGTTCGGCCGACCGCCCAGGTCCTGTCCTGGCACGGCCATCCGCCGCGTTGCCGCATCGACCGAGTAGACCCACTACGAGGCCGATCCGGCGCCTTGCGGCTGACCGCACCAGGACGCCTCGCTACCGGGCAAACCTTGGCTGACGCGGCACTAAGATGGCCTCACACCCGGAACTTGCGCGCACAAGTCGCACGCACCTCCGACCCGACGATGGGAGCCGATGTGACCGGCGGCAGGCCGACGCGGCGCGTGACGGCGGCGGACGTCGCAGAGGCACTGGGAGTCTCCCGAGCCACGGTGGGGTACGTACTGAACAACACACCGGGGCAGACGATCTCCGCGCAGACCAAGAAGCGGGTCCTGGCCGAGGCCGAGCGCCAGGGGTATCGGCCGCACCGAGCAGCGCAGACACTCGCCCGCGGCCGGACCATGGTCATTCTGCTGGTGCTGCCGGATTGGCCCGTCGGCCCGGTTGTCCTGCGCAACCTGGACAGGTCGGGCCAGGCACTCGATGCCGCCGGATACTCCCTGGTCACCTACGTCCGGCACGACGGCAGCCGGGCCCGACCGCTGTGGGAATCGCTGATTCCCGACGCGGTCGTGAGCTGGACGCCACTCACCCCCGAGGAACGGGCCTCCATGCGAGCCGCAGGCATCACCAGAATCCTGCCCGGCCACGAGAAAGAACGCGCCGCCCTTGACTCGCCGTCAGCCACCGCCGGAGCCCGCCTGCAAGTTGAGTACCTGCACGCCCTGGGGCACACGAGACTTGCCTTCGCCATGCCCACGGATCCCCGCCTCGCCCCCCTGAGTATGGGGCGCGCCGCGGCGGCGGGCCAAGCAGCCAAGAAGTTGGGCCTCGAGCTCGTGGACACCAAAGCTGTCGACTGCCGAAGCGGCAGTGCCGTAGGAGCCGTCAAGGACTGGCGCCGGGCCGGCGTCACCGGCGTCGTCGCCTTTCACGACGAGATCGCCGTCACGATCGCGGCAGCCGCCCAGCGGTCCGGCCTGTCCGTACCCGGCGACCTCTCGGTGATCGGCCATGACGACAACCCGGTTACGGAGATGGTCCATCCCACGCTGTCCAGCGTCCAGATCGACATCGTGGGCCTCAGCCGCTACTTCTCCGAACTGGGCAGGTGTCTGGCCGAGGACCGTCCCCTCCCAGAGATGATGCCGGACATCCATCACACGGTCGTGGCGCGGGAATCGACTGCTCCCCTGGGCAGGGGATGACAGCCTGCACGGGGCTCAAGGCGGCGGGCCGGGACCCTCAAGCGGTCTGAGACGGGGGAAATCGGTCCTCTACGCGCCGCTCGTGGACAGGCCAGGCACGAAGGACTCCAGGAACCGACGAAGGATGACCGCGCTGTCGACCGCATAGCGGTCGTAGACCCACTGCAGCTGAAGGCCGTCGCTCAGCGCGACGAACGCCGCGCCCAGTTCCTCGTCACTCAGCGGGGACTCCAGCTCGCCCGCGCGCCGCAGCGCGGCGAAGGACATCGTCGCGAACCGCCGGACGAGTTCGTACCGGTGCCGGTAGTGCTCGTGCGCCGGATGTTCGGTGGCTGCCGCTTCGGCGGAGAGGATGCTGTGCAGTTCCACGACGCCGGGCTCCCGGCTGTCGGAGGCCACGACATCCAGCATCCCGAGCAGGGCGTCAAGTCCCGGTGCCGACGGGATCCGCCGGGTGTTCGCCTCTTCGCGTTGCTCCAGGACGGCTGCGAGCAGATCGGACCTGCTCGCGAAGTGGTGGACGAGACCGCGCTCACTGATACCGGCGCGCTCGGCGATCTCCTTCATCGTGGTCGCTCGGTATCCCGAACCCGCGAAGACCACTGTGGCGGCGTCGAGGATGCGCTGCCGGACACGTGCTGTCTTGGCGTACGGGCCTCGGACCCGAGGTGAAGCGGCAGAAGTCGTCGTCATCTTTCTCCTCCTCGTCGGTGGCCTAGATGAAACTACCATTGCGGCGCGATTTTCAGGCTGTTACGGTTCGGCGAAAATCGCGTTGCAGCGGCATTTTGGGTGCGGCGGTCGAGGAGGATCGGATGGCACACAGCGACTCTGAGGAACGATCACACTCCCACGTCGTCCCGGAGGATGGGCAGCGGGGGGAAGCCGCCGCAGTGACCAGCATGACGGTGACCACCGCCGAACCCACCACGCCGGGGATGTCCCTCCAGTACCTGCGCGGGCGCCCATGGCGTACCTACGCGCTCCTGTACGCTCTGGCGCTCGCCGCCCTCTCCGCCGTGTGGAGCGGCGTCTCCGGGATCGTCCTTCCCAACCACATCCAGGACCTCGCGTTCCACGCATGGTTCACGGGCGGCGACGCCCACGTCGATCTGCAGCAGTTGAACGACCTCAAGACGGCGATCGAAAAGGGAAGCGTCTCCGCGACTCCGGAACAAACGCGCCTGCTCCGCCTCCTGAGTCAGTTCGATGCCACCCGTACCACTGCCGCGGGCGTCATCAACGCCGTCGCGGTCATCTTCGTCGCGTTCGCGCAGCCAATCGCCGGGGTGCTCTCCGACCGCACACGCTCGCGGTTCGGACGGCGGGCCCCGTGGATCTTCTTCGGGGCGGTCACCGGAGCCGTGACCATGGCTCTCGTGCCGCTTGCGCCCAACCTGGCCGTCCTCGGTCTCCTCTGGGTCGCCGTGTCGGTGTTCTTCAACGTCGCCCAGGCGCCGCTCAACACCACAGTCGCCGACCGCATACCGGAGGAGCTGCGAGGGAGAGCGTCCTCGGCCGGCGGGATGGGCAACTTCCTCGGCGGTCTGGCCGGCGCGGTCGGCGCGGCCGCCTTGTACTCGACCTTGGGGTTCGCGGTCTACCCGGTGTTCGCGGCGGTGACCGTCGCCTTCCTCGTCATGTTCGTGATGATCTTGCGTGACCGCTCGTCCCTGGACCTCTCCGTCCCGCGGCGCGACGCGCGCAAGACCGTCGCCGGCTTCCTCGTGCCGCTGCGGAACCGCGACTTCCGATGGGTGTGGACTGCCCGGGTCCTGCTGATGTTCGGCTACACCGTGTCCTCCGCGCTGAACTTCTTCATGTTGCAGAGCTACGTCCAGCCGGCACTGAGCCAGTCCCAGGCCACGACCCTCACACCGATGCTGGCGATGGCGGGCCTCCCCGGGACACTCGTCGCGATCGCTCTCGCCGGGCGGCTGTCCGACAGGATCGGCCGACGCAAGCCCTTCGTCGTGGTCGCGTCGGTCCTGATGGCGGCCTCGATGCTCGCCCCTCTGGTGTCCCCGACTCTGCCGGCGCTGTTCGTGCAGACGATCCTCACGGGATTCGCCTTCGGTATCTACCTTCCTGTCGACCAGGCCCTCTTCGTCGAGGTACTGCCGGATCCCGAGAACGCGGCGGGCCGGGACCTCGGCGTCGCGGCGCTGGCGACGAACGTGGGCCAGGCCCTCGGCCCCGTCCTCGCGGGCCAAGTCGTCGCCCTGAGCGGCTCCTACCGACTGGTCTGGCCCGTGGCCTGCGCCCTCGTGGGGATCGCGGCCCTCGCGATCCTCCCGGTGAAGGGCGCCCGGTAGGCGCGGCCGCCTCTTCACACCACACGCCTGACACACCTGATCAAGGAGACATTGAAGTGGCTATACAGGAGACCACAGAGGTCGACGGCTTGAGCGTTCCGGAGCAGGTCTCCCTCACCACCGGCGCCGGCTTCTGGCAGACGGTCGAGGCCGGAGACATACCGTCGATCACGATGGCCGACGGTCCGCACGGCTTGCGCAAGCAGACTGCGGCCACCGACAACCTCGGTATCTCCAAGAGCGAGCCGGCCACGTGCTTTCCGCCTGCCGTCGGACTCGGACAGACCTGGGACCACAGCCTTGCCCAACGGGTCGGCGCCGCTCTGGCGGAGGAGGCACAGGCGGCCGATGTCTCCCTGGTCCTCGGCCCCGGCATCAACATCAAGCGTGATCCGCGCTGCGGCCGGAACTTCGAGTACTTCTCCGAGGACCCCCTCCTGAGCGGTGCCATGGGATCGGCCTGGGTACAGGGGCTTCAGAGCCGAGGTGTCGGCGCCTCCCTCAAGCACTTCGCGCTGAACAACCAGGAACACGACCGGATGCGAATCAGCTCGGACGTGGACGACCGGACCATGCGCGAGATCTACCTGCGCGCCTTTGAGCAGGTCGTCCGGGATGCACAGCCGTGGACGGTCATGTGCTCCTACAACCGCGTCAACGGTGTTCATGCGGCACAGAACCACTGGTTGCTGACCGAGGTGCTGCGAGACGAATGGGGCTTCGAAGGCGCCGTCGTCAGTGACTGGGGTGCCGTCGTCGACAAGGTGGCCTCGATCGCCGCCGGACTCGACCTCCAGATGCCAGGACCCGACCGGGACGCCGACGCCGCCGTCACCGCGGCGGTAGAGCGCTCTGAACTCGACGCTGCCGCGCTCGCCCGAACGGCCACACGCATCACCGAACTGGCGCGACGCGCGGCCCAGGCCAAGCGTGCCGGTGTGCGCGTCAACTTCAATGCTCACCACAGCCTGGCCCGAGAGGCGGCGGCGGCCGCTGTCGTGCTGCTTAAGAACGAGCGCGCGCTGCTCCCGCTGCGGCCCACCGGAGCCATCGCCGTCATCGGCGAGTTCGCCACAGAGCCCCGTTACCAGGCCGGCGGCAGCTCGCACGTCAACCCGACGCGGGTCGATGTCGCACTCGACGAGATCCGGGCGCAGGCGCCGCGGGCTCAGATCACCTTCTCGGCGGGCTTCAGCACGCGCGCCGGTGACGCCGAGGCGCTGCGTGCCGAAGCGGTCCGCCACGCACGCGACGCCGATACCGCGGTGGTCTTCCTCGGCCTGAGTGCCGCGCAGGAGTCGGAGGGGTTCGACCGCGACCACATCGACCTGCCGGCCGATCAGCTCGAACTGCTGCGCGCCGTACTCGAGGTTCAGCCGGACACCGTCGTCGTCCTGTCACACGGCGGTGTCGTCCGGCTGTCGAACGGTGTCGTGTCGGCTCCTGCTGTCCTTGACGGTGCGCTGCTCGGGCAGGCCGGCGGCGGAGCGATCGCCGACGTGCTCTTCGGCCACGTCAACCCCTCCGGGCGGCTCACGGAGTCCGTGCCCGAGCGGATCGAGGACGTCCCGGCATGGCTGTCCTTCCCGGGCGAACGAGGCAGCGTCCGCTACGCCGAGGGCCTTCATGTCGGATACCGGTGGTACGACGCCCGCGACATGTCCGTGACCTTCCCCTTCGGGCACGGCCTGAGCTACACGACGTTCGACTACTCCGATCTGGCCGTGGCGGCTGACGACGAAGGCATCACCGTGACGGTCACCGTCACGAACTCGGGCGGCCGGGCCGGGCGCGAAGTGGTGCAGATCTACACGGCACTGCCCGAATCGGAGATCACGCGAGCGGTCAGGGAGCTCAAGGGCTTCACGGCGGTGCACCTCGCAGCAGGTGAGCGCCGCACCGTGGAGATCCGTATAGCGCGGCGGGAGATCGCAACCTGGGACACCCGCGTCGACGCCTGGAGTGTCGAGGGCGGAACGTACGACGTGCACGTCGGCGCATCCAGCCGCGACATCCGCCTGAGCGCGTCGGTCAAGGTCGACGGCGACGACGTCTTCGTGCCGCTGACACTCGAGAGCTCCTTCGCCGAGGTCGCCGCGCACCCGATGGCCGGGCCTGCCATCGAAGCGAAGCTCAAGGAGGCGGGGCTCGGTGACACCAGCTCGGGCAGTGACGAACTGGGCATGGACGTCGCCAAGATGGCCGCGTCGATCCCTCTCGGGCGCTACCTCGGCCAGGGCACGACGGGCATGACCCGCGAGTTCATCGAGGCGGTCCTCGCCAAGGCGAACCGCGGCTGACGCGAGCCGGTGCGGAGCGGCATCCGCGGGTGCCGCTCCGCCGACCGCCCCTTGATCACACGGACCTGCAGCACGCTGGCGCCCGTTGCGGACTCGCACCTCAATCGCGGTGAACCGCGGGCGCCCGCGCGAGCACCACCTCCCCGTTTCATCGAAAGGAACCACCTCGTGGCCTCCCCCTGGCACGCCTCGTTCATCAGCGCCGACGGCGCTTCCCACGCCGGAGATCCCGCACGCTACTTCCGCCGCGAGTTCACGACCCGGCCCGGTCTCGTCCGCGCCACACTCGTCGTCAGCGGGCTCGGCATCGTTGTGCCGTACGTCAACGGGGAACAGGTCGGTGACGAGGTGCTGGCCCCGGGCTGGACGTCCTACCGGCACCGGATCGGGGCACGAGCGCACGACGTCACGGCATCGCTGACGGCCGGCGCGAACGCTGTCGGAGCGATCGTGGGCGAGGGCTGGGCCGTCGGCCGCGTCGGCTGGGAGGGGAAGCGACACCACTGGGCCGACCGCCCCGCACTGTTCCTGGAACTCAAGCTCGAGTACGAGGACGGGGCCGAGTTCATCGTCTCCGACGCGCAGTTCCGGGTCGGCGAAGGAGCGGTGCGGTCGAACGGGATCTACGACGGCGAGGAGTTCGACGCGCGGCGGCTGCCGGCCGGCTGGAGCCTGGCCGGATTCGACGACGCGCAGTGGCCGGCCGCACAGCCCTTCGACTGGCCCACCGACGTGGTCGAGGTGGACGCTGCTCCTCCCATCCGGCGGATCGAGGAGATCGCGCCAGTGCGGATCCGTACCACCGCGCCGGGACGGGCCATCGTCGACTTCGGGCAGAATCTGGCCGGCTGGGTGCGCCTGACGGTGTCCGGGGAAGCCGGACGAACCATCACCCTGAGATTCGCCGAACTGCTCACCCTGGACGGTGAACTGGAGACGGACACGAACCGCTCGGCGGCGGCGACGGACCGGTACACGCTGCGGAGTGAGTCCGAGGAGACATGGGAGCCCGCCTTCACCTTCCACGGATTCCAGTACGTCGAGATCGACGGCTGGCCGGGGGACGTCACCGCGGACGCCCTGCGCGCGATCGTCGTGCACAGCGACATGCGCCGGACCGGCTGGTTCGAAGCCTCGGATCCCCTCGTCTCGCGCCTGCACGACAACGCCGTCTGGTCGATGCGCAGCAACTTCGTGGGGGTCCC
The DNA here is from genome assembly GCF_044458565.1 of Streptomyces sp. NPDC050433. NCBI lineage: Bacteria > Bacillati > Actinomycetota > Actinomycetes > Kitasatosporales > Streptomycetaceae > Streptomyces > Streptomyces sp. NPDC050433. Next base: position 125,703 of record NZ_JBITIB010000003.1, read on the forward strand.
CACCGACTGCCCGCAGCGCGACGAACGGCTCGGCTGGACCGGCGACATCAACGTCTTCGGCCCAACCGCAGGGCTGCTCCACGACGTACGCGCCGTGCTGGGCTCCTGGCTGAAGGATGTGGCAGCCGAACAGAAAGCCAAGGGTTACGTGCCCTGGGTGGTGCCCGACATTCTGTCGACGCCGTCGTCGCCCACCGCGATCTGGAGCGACGTCGCGGTCAGCCTGCCGTGGACCCTGTACCAGGAGTACGGCGATCTCGAGATCCTCCGCCAGAGCTACGACTCGATGGCGGCCTTCGTTCGCCAGGTCGAAGGACAGCTCGACGAGACCGGCCTGTGGAGCAGCGGATTCCAGTTCGGTGACTGGCTCGACCCGGACGCCCCCTACGACGACCCCGCGGGCGGCAGGACCGACCGCCACCTGGTGGCGTCCGCCTACCTGTGCCGCATCACTCGTGAACTCGCCGACAGCGCGACCCTCCTCGGCCACGACGCCGACGCCGCACACTTCGACACCCTCGCGCACCGCACACGGGAGGCGTTCCGTCGCGAATACGTCTCGGAGTCCGGCCGCGTGATGAACGAGTCGGCGACCGCGTACGCCCTGGCGATCTGCTTCGGAATCCTCGACGAGAGCCAGCGCGCCAAGGCCGGTGACCGTCTCGCCGACCTCGTGGCGAAGGCAGGTTTCCGCATCGCCACCGGCTTCGCGGGCACCCCCTACGTCACCGAAGCGCTGAGCAGTACGGGCCACCTGGAGGAGGCATACCTCCTGCTGATGCAGAAGCAGTCCCCGTCGTTCCTGTACCCGGTCACGATGGGCGCGACGACGACCTGGGAGCGCTGGGACTCGCTGCTGCCCGACGGCACTCTGAAGGGCAGAGGCATGACCTCGCTCAACCACTACGCCCTCGGAGCCGTCGTGGAGTGGCTGTACAGCACGGTCGGCGGCATCGGGCGGATCGAACCGGGCTATCGCAGCGTGCTGATCCACCCTCGGCCCGGCGGCGGCCTCACCTCCGCGCGCGCCGCACACGACACCGTTCAGGGCCGCATCGAGGTGGCCTGGCGCGTCGAGGGCGAGACCGTCTCCCTCGACATCACCGTGCCGGACGGAGTCGACGCGGAGGTGATCCTGCCCCTCCATCCGGACGGCCACCGGGAGAAGGTCACGGCAGGAGAGCACACCTGGACCTATGTGGTGGAAGGGCTCGGCCGGCGCGCCGCCCACACATTGGACACCCCGATCGGCGCTCTCGCCGAGGACCGCACGCTCTGGTACGCGGTCGCAGCCGTCCTGGAGAAGAACTTCCCCGGAATGTCCCTCGACCCTTCGCCGCCGGAGGCGTCGTCGATGTCACTGGCCACGCTGTTGGGGTACATCCCGACCGTCCCGGAGGGTGTCGAGGAGGAACTCCGTTCCGCTCTCGCGGCACCGCCCGTTCACTGACCGAGCCACCCCCGTTTCCCACCACCATCACGTACGGCCCGGAGTCAGGTCGTCCATGACGTTTACAAGCAAGGAGCGTAATGAGGAGAACGCCGTTCAACACGGGCTGGCAGGTTCGCGAGAAGGTGAACCCCTTCGACGAGGCCGCCGGTCAGGGCGCTGTCTATGAAGACGTCGTGCTGCCCCACGACGCGCTCATCGGTCGCCCCAGGAATCTCGAAGGCCGCGCGGCGAACGCCTACTTCCCCAGCGTGACGCTGCAGTACCTGAAGACCTTCACGCCGCCGGCGGAGACCGAGAGCCAGCGGATCCAGATCGAGTTCGAGGGCGTCTACCGCGACGCGATGGTCTACGTGAACGGCGCCTTCGCCGGGCAACGACCGTCGGGCTACGCCGCGTTCACCATCGACCTGACGCCCTTTCTGCTGCCCGGAGCGCAGAACGAGATCCTCGTCGAGGCCCGCGCTCACGAGGACTCCCGCTGGTACACGGGAGCGGGGATCTACCGCGACGTCTGGCTCCTTCAGGGCGGTGTCGTCCATGTTCCCGTCCACGGACTCGGGGTGACCACGTCCGACGTCGAGCCCGGGATGGCCGTCGTGGAGGTGGCCGTCGCACTCGAGACCTCCTCGCCGCGGCTGCTCACAGCCCACATCGACGTCGAGGTCACCGCCCCTGACGGCGGCATCGTCGCCACCGGTACCGTCCCCGTGACCGCGGTGCCCGGAGAGCGAGCAGTCTCGCGCCAGCGCCTGTACGTGAGCGACCCAATTCTCTGGAGCGCCCAGACTCCGCATCTCTATCGCGCGACCGCCCGGATCCGCCTCGCCGAAGGGGTCGTCGACGAGGTCTCCGACCGATTCGGGATCCGCACCCTCCAGCTGGACCCCGTACACGGACTGCGCGTCAACGGCGAGACCATGAAGCTGCGTGGCACCTGCCTGCACCACGACAACGGCATCCTTGGTGCCGCGACGTTCGCGGCGGCGGAGGAGCGGCGCGTCCGCCGCCTCAAGGAGGCGGGCTTCAACGCGATCCGTTCGGCCCACAACCCGATCAGCAGGGCGATGCTCGATGCCTGCGACCGCATCGGGATGTACGTGATGGACGAAGCCTTCGACATGTGGACATCGACCAAGTCGGGCTTCGACTACGCCCTGGCGTTCCCCGAATGGTGGCGTGCCGACATCCAGGCGATGGTCGTCAAGGACCGCAACCACCCCAGCGTCATCATGTACGCCATCGGCAACGAGATCCCGGAGACCGGCTCGCCGGCGGGTGGAGTGACCGGCCGCCGTCTCGCCGAAGAGATCAGGCGCCTGGACCCCACCCGGTACATCACCAACGGCGTCAACGGCATGCTCGCCGTAATGGAGGACCTCAAGCGGCTGTCCGCCGAGCACGGGATTGGCGGGGCCATGGAAGCCATCGGCATCAACACGATGATGGCGAGCTCCGGCGACTACTTCAACATGATCGGCTCCTCCGACCTGGTGACCGAGAAGACCGCCGAGAGCTTCGGGCTGCTCGACGTCGCAGGCATGAACTACCTGGACAGCCGCTACGAGAGAGACGCCTTGCTCTTCCCGAACCGGCTCATCGTCGGTACCGAGACCTTCCCGTCGGCCATCGACCGGAACTGGGCCCTGGTGCAAAGCCTCGACCACGTCCTGGGCGACTTCACCTGGACGGGCTGGGACTACCTCGGCGAGGTCGGCATCGGGCGTTCGGTCCCAGCCGAAGAGGGCAAGCCCGCTCCGGACCTCGCGGCCCCGTACCCGTGGATCGCGGCATGGTGCGGGGACATCGACCTCGTCGGACACCGCCGGCCCGTCTCCTACTACCGGGAGATCGTCTTCGGACTGCGGGCCGAGCCGTACGTCGCGGTCGTGCGGCCGGGCGTGGACTCGTCCGGCCCGTTCACCAGCGCCTGGGCATGGAGCGACAGTGTCACGAGTTGGACGTGGCCTGTCGACGAGGGCAGCGAGTTGACGGTCGAGGTCTACAGCGACGCTCCCGAAGTAGAGCTCGTGCTCAACGGCAGAAGCGTCGGGCGGGCGCCGACGGGCCCGGAGCACCGTTTCCGATGCGCTTTCAGAGTTCCGTACGAGCCCGGCGAACTCGTCGCGATCGCCCACCGCGACGGCGCCGCGGCCGAGCGCCGGGCTGTGCGCACCGCGGCGGGCCCCGTCACCGTGCGAGCGGTCACGGACCGGGAGCGGTTGTCGGCAGACGGCTCGGAGCTCGCCTTCGTCGAGATCGAACTCGTCGACGAGGACGGGACCTTGTTCACCGCATCAGACAGGAAGGTGACGGTCGACGTGTCCGGTCCGGGCACCCTCCAGGCGCTCGGCACGGCCAACCCGGCAACCATCGAGCCGTACAACTCGACGCAGGTGACCACCTTCGACGGACGCGCCCTCGCCGTCGTCCGGGCGGCCGGGCCCGGAGACATCCGAGTGCGCGTCGAAGCCACCGGATGCACCCCGACCGACCTCACCGTGAGCACCGAGTGAACCGCGACACAACCGCCAACATGACCACAGCGCACTTCACCTCACTTCCGCACGACGATTCCGGATTCCACTCGGTGTGCCGGCTGCCGATGCACTCCCTGCAGCGTCCCACCACCGTCCCGCTGGATGGGGATTGGGACTTCTCGCTGGTCCGCGACGGCGAGGACACCGGTGCAGTTTCCTGGAAGAAGGCACCAGTCCCGGGGCTGTGGACCATGCACGAGCCGGACGACCCACCGCACTATCTCAACGTGACCATGCCGTTCGACGATGTACCGCCGAACGTTCCACCTGGCAACGCCGTCGGGGTGTACCGACGCGAGTTCGAGGTGCCCAGCACGCGTGACCGTCTGATCCTGCACGTCGGTGCGGCCGAGGGTGTCCTGCGGGTCTACATCAACGACGTCCTGGTCGGCACGAGCTCCGACTCGCATCTCGCCGCGGAATTCGACATCACAGATGCCGTCCGCCGTGGCACGAACACCGTCACTCTGGCCCTCACCAAATGGTCGGCGCTGTCATACATCGAGGACCAGGACCAATGGTGGCAGTGGGGGATCACCCGGTCCGTCCACCTGTACCAGCGACCAGCCATCAGCGTCGCCGACATTTCCGCAGTCGCCGATTTCGACCCCACCACCCAGCGCGGGAGCCTGACCCTTGAGGTGTCGACACAAGGACTCGATCACGAGGCCCACGTGGAACACACAGTACGGGTACAGATCCTCGGGCGGACCCTGACGCTCCCCGTGGCACCACGCCTTCCCGACCCGTCCGGTGCAACCGCGGCACTCGGCCGCAGCACGCGCCCGGAACCGCTGATCCCCCCGGACACGATGGATCTGTTCAGCGAGATCGCCGCCGACGCTCCCATGCCACCCGAGGCGCAGCCGACCGCGGACGCCCTCCGGCAGACCTACCTCTCCGGACAGAAGGCCCTGCCGGGAACCGTCGGCCTCTCGCTCCCGGACCTCGAAGTATCACCGTGGTCCGCGGAGGAGCCGCACCTGGAAGCGGTAGAAGTCGAGCTCCTGGCTCCCAACGGAACGGTCGTGGACCGCACGGCACTTCGCGTCGGATTCCGCCGCGTCGTCATCGAAGGACGCGACCTCCTGGTCAACGGCCGGCGCATCCTGATCCAGGGTGTGAACCGTCACGACGTCCATCCGCGCACCGGGCGAGTCCTCACTCGCGCCGACATGCTCGCGGAACTCTCCCAACTCAAGCGCTTCAACTTCAACGCCATCCGTACCTCTCACTACCCGAACGATCCCCATCTCCTCGACCTGTGCGACGAGCTCGGCTTCTACGTGGTCGACGAAGCCAACATCGAGGCGCACGCGTTCATGGACACGGTCAGCGGGGACCCGCGTTACCTGCCCGCGTTCCTGGAACGCGTCTCCCGCATGGTCATCCGCGACCGCAATCACCCATCGGTCCTGATGTGGTCACTCGGCAACGAAACAGGCTACGGCGCCAACCACGATGCGGCCGCCGCCTGGATCCGCCGGTTCGACCCCACCCGGCCCCTGCACTACGAGGGCGCGATCAGCCACGACTGGCACGGTGGCCATGCCGCCACCGACATTGTCTGCCCGATGTATCCGTCGTTCCGCAGTCTGGAGGCGTACTCGGCCGACCCGCGTGCGGACCGGCCGCTGATCCTGTGCGAGTACGCGTACTCGCAAGGGAATGGAACGGGCGGGCTCGCACACTACTGGGAGCTGTTCGAGACGCTGCCCGGCCTGCAGGGCGGGTACATCTGGGAGTACTTCGACCACGCACTCGACCCCGACGGCGACGGCCGCTATCGCTCGGGCGCAGATTTCGGCGACAGGCCCAACGACGGGGACTTGATGCTCAACGGCATCGCCTTCGCGGACGGTACGCCGAAGCCGGCCATGTACGAGGCGCGCGCGCTCTTCAGTCCCGTCCGCATTCTGTCCACACCACAGGAGGCGCTCGACGGGACTCTCCGTCTCCGCAATCGGCAGACGTTCGCGGATCTGTCCGCGTACACGATGTCCCTGCACGTGGACACTCGCACGGACAGCGAGGCATCCGCCCCGGTCGTGCTCGACCTGCCTGCCTGCACGGAAGCAATCATCGACCTGCCCGATCCCGTCCGCGCTTCGCTCGCGACGGATGGCGCTCTCGGCGTGACCCTCACGGTCGCGACGAAACGTCAGACTGCCTGGGCGGCGGCCGGCACTGTCGTGGCGGAGCAGCAACTCGCGTTGCCGGTGCGCTCGACTCCCATGCCCTCGGGCGCGCGGGACGCGCCCGAGATCGACGAGAACGGCGACATCCGACACCCATTGCTGCGGCGCGCACCACGACTCTCCTTGTGGCGCCCGCTTACGGACAACGACAAGTCCGCCCCCTTGGACCAGCGGTTCGTGCGCTCGGGCTTCTTCAGGCTCACTCCTGAGTCGGTGTCGGTGAAGGACTCAGGTCTCCACACGGTCATCACGACCCACTATCGAGCGGCGTTCGGCGACTCCGTCACTCACCGACGCACAGTGAAGGCCGTCAACGGCGGCGATTACGTCTTCGACGAGAGCGTGGAGCTACCGGACGGCACGACTGACGGACTGCGCATCGGCGTCGAGTTCGAGCTTGTCGACGGTTTCGACCAGGCAGAGTGGGTCGGCCTCGGCCCTTGGGAGAACTACCCGGACCGGCGCGTCTGCGCCCGCAGCGGTTCGTGGCAGAGCCCGATCGACGACCTCGCTGTGAGATACATGCCCCCACAGGAGAACGGAGGACGCGGCGACGTGACGAAACTCCAACTCAGCGGGCCCGCAGGCGTAGTGTCGACCGCCCATGCGGTGCCGCTGCAGATGAATGTCGGACGGTACACGACCGAGCAGCTCGAAACGGCGCCGCACTGGTGGGACCTGCCGAGCAGCGCCGCAACCATCGTGCACCTGGACATCGCCCATCGCGGCGTCGGCACCGGCGGCCTGGGACCCGACACCCGCTTGCCCTTCCGCCTCAGCGGCAGTTCCTACAGCTGGACCTGGCGTTTGGTGCTTCAGGAGAGATCAAGTCCTCGGGCCGGCCAGACCGCACCACCGCTCCACGCCGCTGCTGCGAAGCGTGCTTAAGACAACATGCGGGCGCAGGCCGATAAGTTCGGTGCCGAGATGATCGACGACGATGTCGTCGAGGTCGACCTGACCGTCGTCGTCAACGCGGTCACTGGCAGCGCGGGCACAGTGCCCCGGGCGAAGACGGTGATCATCGGGACCTGTTCCGGCTACTGCAGGCTCGGCCTTCACCGTTGGCGCAGTGGCCGAGGTACTCGGGGTCTCGCTCGACGAACTGTTCCGGCAGGCACAGGGGCCAGAGGCCGGTCTGTGGTCCGCCGGTTACGAGGGGCGGGACATCGATTCGTTCGTCACCTCCCTGCTGGAAGCCCAGATCAGCATGGTCGCCGACGTCCGCCTGACCCCCATCAGCCGCAAGCCCGGCTTCAGCAAGACCCGGCTCGGACACGCCCTTGATGAGGCCGGCATCGCCTACACCCAGGGGTCCCAGTAGTTCTCGCCGAGAAAACAACGCTAAGGACTGAGCCCCAGGTCAGGCTGTGGGCTCCAGAGTGGCTGTGACTGTCTGTTCGTCGTGTTCGCGCAGCATGCGCATGACGGTAGCCGGGGCTGGGTGCTGGCCGCGCTTCTTGCCGGTGCGGATGACGAGGCGGGAGGCGATCTCGCGCAGGGACAGGTGTTCCTGGTCGCGCAGTCGGAGGGCGGTGGCGAGCATGTCGTCGTCGGAGACCTTGACGCCACCGATGGCCTTGCCGTTCTTGCGGGCGGTCTCCTGTCCTTCGAGGGTCTTGTCGCGGATGTAGTCGCGTTCGGACTCAGCCATGGCGGCGAAGAAGGCGAACAGGGCGGCCCCGTGGCCGGACGGGTCGTGCTTCCCGGCGAGGGGGCCGGTGAGGAACTCCAGCTCGATTTCCGCGTCCCGCAGTTCCTCGGCGACCTTCAGCAGTTCCAGGGCGCCGCGGCCCAGGCGCTTCATCTCGTGCACCACGAGGGTGACCTTCGCTCCCAGGGAGCGGTACTCGCGGGCCGCCGCAAGGGCCGCCTTCATTTCGGGGCGCTCGCGGACCCGGGTGCTGATCTGTTCCTGGAACAGCCGGTGTACGCCGGAGGCTTCGAGGGCGTCGACCTGGGACTGGATTTCCTGCGTCCGGGTCGAGATGCGGGCGTACGCGAGCCGGACTTCCATCGGGACGGTCGGCGCCGCGAGTTTCTGGACCGGCAGGGCCGTCCAGACGGAGCCCGGATGGCGTACGGCGGGGGTGGCGACGTGCAGTTCGGAGCGGAGTGCGGGGACGAGCTGGAAGCGGGCGGTGTGGTACTTGAGTGCGACCTTGCCGGAGGTGGTGCGGCAGGGCGAGCCCGCCCGGGGCCTGGCAGGTGGACATCGGGCAGACGTGCGACTCGACGAGCCGGTACGGGTCGGTGATCACGCCGGGATCGTTTCAGGAATACGTTTCACTGGCCAAGAGGAAGGAAACGACCGGTGAAACAAATCGACCTGCGGCGATGCCGTCGGCGCCCGGTGTTGAAACGGGGACCACCTATGAAACACCGACCGCGCAGACTGGCACGGCCGGTCACCCGGATGAGACTTGGTGAATGCGGCCAGGCCCCCGTCCACCGGCGCCCGGTCTCCGGACTGCCCCCCCGGCGGAACTTGCCGAGGAACGCCTGATCGGCCGAGGTGAGCGTGAAGTAGCGGATCAGCTCGTCCTTGCCGATCGCAGGGAAGGACCGTAAGCCCTCCAGTTCCTCATCCGAGAACACCCGCGTGGCCATCGGCCCCTCCCGCCCCATTCGATCAGCACAGTCGGGCACCACCGATACCCGGCCGGGAGCTGCGGGCAGACGAAAACCCCCGAACTGGCGTCGCCAGGGCGGGGCCTGCTCTAGTCTCCCGCGCTCGTGACGCGAGCTGGTCCCTCATCGCACAGGTTCACCATGGTCGGGTCGGCCTGATCTGGCTTCGAGCTCCGCACCGCACCGAGCACCGCGGCCGGCAACTTCTCCGGCTACTCCGCGGACTCGAATCAGGCCAGATCAGGAGCCGCTGTACGGCATAGCGCTGTTTTTTCGGCGAGAACTACTGGGACCCCACCCACCTGCGAGCCCTCGGGAACCCGAAGGACAACCGGGCCCCATTCTGGGATGGGCGCATCAGCGGGGGCCGAGCCCGATTCCGCAGCCTGCTGCGCTCCGACGCAGTCAGGGCTGAACTCGACGTACTCGCGGAACACACAGGCCAGGCCCGAGTCGCGGTGCTGTGCTTCGAGAAGGACGAAGAGCGCTGCCACCGCCACGTCGTCCTGGAGACCCTGCGCAAGCGCACGTCACTCCCCGTCAGCCACTCGACGAAACCCCAGGTCAGCTGCCCTTTTCGCCAGGCTCAAGGATCGCAACGCACTCGACATGATGGGTCATCGGAAACAGGTAAAAATTCCGTTCGAGCACCGCCGACTCGGCAGGAAATACCGAAGCCATTCACGATTCGCTTCCCGCGTGCGGTTTGGGCGGCACATCTTCCCCGGTGTCTGACTAAGCAGGCCGCCGGCACGGCTGTCAACGCGAACTCGTCCAGCATCGCGCCAACGACCGTACGGCACCCAGCCTGATCATCATCTCGATGACAGAACCTGATTACTCGTCAGTAAGGTCAGCAAAGGGTCAGCAAGTGTTTGATTAGACCTGGTCACAGGTGCCAACACCTGCGACCGCCGCCCACTCCGAGGGAGCACCCACCAGCAGGCACAGTTGAGCCCCCTCGCCAGCCCGGTGAGGGGGCTCAGCGAAGGCCACGCGGCGGGCCGTCGCAGGATCAATCAGGCCAGGTCAGCGCACCCGGCCGCGTGGTTTCAGGGCCACCGGCGGGAGTTCGGGAGCAGGCAGTCGGGCGCCGTCGTAGCCCGTTACCTCGCCGAAGCGGGGGCCCTCCATCCAGTCCTTGCGGGCCGACTCGATTTCCTCGTGGGAGCGGCCGATGAAGTTCCACCACATCACGATCTCCTCCTCGAACGGCTCACCGCCCAGCAGCATCAGGCCCGCCGCGGAGTCTGTGCGGAGCGGGAGTTCCGTGCGGCCGCAGCCAAGGTAGAGCATCGAGCCTGCCGGGACCGGTACGCCGTCGACGCTCGCCTCGCCCGACATCGCCAGCACCGCGTACTCGAAGTCCGGGTCGAGGGGCAGTCGCGCGTCGGTGCCCGCGGTGAGGGCCAGGTCGGCGCCGACGAGGGGGGTGTACGTCGTGCCCGGTGAGGTGGCGCCGTCCAGGGTGCCCAGGATGACGGTGGCCGTCAGGCCGGGGCTGGTGACCGCGGGGAGGTCCGCGTGGTGCTGGAAGTGCGGGTCCACGGCGCGGTGGGCGTCCGGGAGCGCGACCCACAACTGGGCGCCGTGCAGCAGCCGGGCGTGGGAGCGGGGGCTCTCCTCGGAGTGGCTGATCGCGCGGCCCGAGGTCATGAGGCCCAGCTCTCGGGGGCGTACGGTCTGGAGGCTGCCCAGGCTGTCGCGGTGCAGCACCTCGCCGTCGTGGAGCCAGCTGACCGTCTGCAGGCCCATGTGCGGGTGGGGCGGCACCTGCATGCCGGGCTCGTCGGCGATGTCGTCGGGGCCGTAGTGATCGACGAAGGCCCACGCGCCGACCATGCGGCGCCCGAGGTTGGGCAGCAGCCGGCGCACCTGTGTGGACTCGCCGAGCTTGACGTGACGGGGGCTGAGGAGTTCACGCACCGGCTCGGCGACGACGAAGCCACGGCCGCCGCAGACGGAGAGCGTCGCCTGGCGATCAAGATTGCTCATGGCGCCCAACCTAATCCCGTCCGGTGCCCCTGGGCAGCATCCTCGCGATAACGGTCGGGGCAGTAGTGGAATGTTCAACGACCTTCCTGTGTTGTGGGCTCGTGTAAGCAGTCACCGGACATCGCCGGGAACCAGAGGAGGGCAAGTGATCAGCGCCTACTACGACTTCGGAACGGCCGCCGAGCGCTGGGCGCGTGCCCAGCAGTTCTTCGACGCCCAGGAGTACGTCACGGCCGCCGGCATCCTCGAAGGGCTCGTGGCCGAGGTCCCGGAGCAGGTCGCGCCGCGGCTGCTGCTCGCCCGTGCCTACTACCACTCCGCCCGTCTGCGGAAGGCCGAGACGGAACTGCTCGCCGTACTGGAGCGTGACCCCGTCGAGCAGTACGCGCGCCTCATGCTGGGCCGCACGCTGGAGCGGCAGGGGCGGGCCGAGGACGCGGGGCCGCACCTGCGGATGGCCGCCGCGCTGGCGGGCGAGTTCCCCGCCCCCTGAGCAGCACCGCCCAAGACGCCGCCGTTCATGACGCCGCGCGGGCGCCCTTACGACAGGGCGCCCAGCCGGCGCCGTGCCGGACCCAGCGACCTGCCCCTGGCCGGAACGTCGGACCAGGGGCGGGTGCGTGCCTGCTCCAGCACGTCTCCGACCGTCCAGCGCCGCGCCGTGACCGCCGGATCCTTCACCTGGTCCCAGCTGATCGGCGTGGCGACCGGAGCGACCGGGGCGCCTTCCCGCGCGCGTACGGAGAAGGGGGCGACGGCCGTCTGCGCGTACGCGTTGCGCTGCACGTCCAGGTAGAGCCGGCCGCCGCGGGCGTCCCTGCGCTGCTCCGTGGTGAGCCCGTCCGGGTCACGCGCCGCCAGCACACGCGCCACGTCCATGGCGAAGCCCCGTACCTCGTCGAACGCCGTACGTCCGTCCAGCCGGACGGTCACATGCAGCCCCTTGGAACCGGTCGTCATCGGCATGGCCGGCAGGCCCAGTTCGTCGAGGAGTTCGCGCAGCAGCAGCGCGGCGGCGCGTACAGGCTCGAAGTCGTCCTCCGCCGGGTCGAGGTCGAACACCAGCCGGTCCGGGAAGTCCGGGCGCTCCACCCGTGACAGCCAGCGGTGCAAGGTGATGCTCGCCTGGCCGGCGAGGAACACGAGCGTCGCGGTGTCGTCGCCTACGGGGTGGGTGACGGTGCCGCCCTTCTTCGCCATCTCGGCCCGCCGTGCCCAGTCGGGGTAGTTCCCCGGAATGTTCTTCTGCATGAAGCGGGGACCGCCGACGCCGTCCGGGTGCCGCTCCAACATCAGTGGTCTGCCTCTGAGTTCGGGCAGCATGTAGCGGGCGACGGACCGGTAGTGCTCGACAAGGTCCGCCTTCGTGAGGGCGGTGCCGGAGGCTGGGGCGGGGGCCGGGAAGAGGACCTTGTCCGGCCGGTGGATCCGTACGGTCCGGTTTCCCGCCCGTACGCTCCCCTCCTCAGGCGCGCCGGAGTATCCGCCGGTTCTGCCGTGTCCGTCGTGCCCGCTCACCCCGCTCGCCCCTCCTCCGCGCTAGTGGGTACGGGGACGGCGCGTCCCGCCCGACCCCGACCCCGACCCCGGCCCCGACGCCTGCCTGGCGCGCTGCGCGGGCACCTTGCGCCGGCCGTTGCGGCGCAGCCGACGCCGCTCCGCCTCGTCCGTACCGCCCCAAACTCCGGACGTAAGGCCGGTGTTGAGCGCCCATTCGAGGCATCGGCTCTCCACCGGGCAGCCGTGGCACACCTCCTTGGCGCGCTTCACCTGCTCGGCGGCGGGATCGGCATCCCCCACCGGAAAGAACAGTTCGGGGTCGGCGTCCGCGCAGGCCGCGTCCCGCAGCCATTCCCACGCGTCGGCGCCTGTCCGATCCGTCTGTGTCTGATCGATGTGCGGCCGCGCAGTCATTCAGTCCTCTCCCCGCACCACATTCCACTCCTGATCCAGCGCTTCCTGATGTTCCGCGCCGCCGTCTCTCGCCTCGTGTTCGCGCGTCGTCACGCGGGCCGGCAGACACGTGCGCAACCGCCCCTCGCGCTCGGCCGATCGGCCGCGAGCGCCTACCGGGCCCTGGCCCTGGTCGGTTTCCATCTCTGACTCCTTGTCTCCGCGTCACGGGGGCACGGGCCGTCACCGGAGCGCGTACCCGTCGTCCACCCACCGAAAAGCGCGTGCGCGAACAGGCCGGTGTCACCGCTCCGGGTCCGGCCCGCCACGACTACGTGCTGAACGCCGTCAGGCCGAGACCAGGGACGGCACGAACGCCGGCACCAGGCTCAGGGCCGGAACAGGCTCCTTCGCCGCGGCGTCGGTCCCGCCCACCGGGACGACGGGCAGCCGCAGAACGTTCTGCGGCGCCTCCACGCTCCTGGTGAACCAGACGACCTTGCCCTCCTCCGTGCCACACGTGCCCCAGCTGTCGCTGAGTGAGGCGAGACGGGCGAGTCCGCCGCCACCGGCCGACGACAGTCGGGGCAGCTCGGGACCGTTGTCGGAGACGGCGGCCGTGAGATACCGGCCGGTCCAGCGGAGTTCGACCATGCACTTGTTGTCCTCACCGACATGGCGGTGGACGTTGGTCAGCAGTTCGCCGATGCCCGAGCAGACCGGGTCGACATGCGGGTCGAGATTCCAGTGTCGAAGGTGCGCGGCGACGATGCGCCGAATCTGCGATACGCGCTCCGGAGAGGCGTGCAATTCCACCTCGTAGTAACGGCCGAGTGGAATCGTCATGGTCGAGGCTCCTCACACAGAGGCTCACGTGCTTCACCCCGTTGCTGCAACGACCCCCGAATACGAAGCGTGAGCAATTGCCACTTCTGGGTCACTAAAAAATAGTGACCCGCCAGAGCCGAATGCGCAACTTCTACGGCCGGTCAGCGGCCCGGCAGAGACAGAAGGGATGACCGGCCGGATCCGCGTACACCCGGAAGCCACGTTTACCTCCCTGGTCGTCGAGATCGAGCGCCGTGGCGCCGAGCGCGAGGACTTTCTCCTGCGCGGCCTCCATGTCGGTCACGTCGAAATCGAGGTGCGCCTGCTGCGAGTTCGCGTCTGCGCGCGGCCAGTCCGGGGCACGGTGGCCGGGGGCCAGCTGGAAAGCGATCCTGGTGCCGCCGGGCTCACGCAGCTCCCACCACTCCTCGCTGTCGCGGCTGATCCCGCCGCCGAGCACCCCCTGGTAGAACTCGGCGAGAGCTGCTGGATCCGGACAGTCCAAAGCCACCAGAGTGAAGGTCACGCTCGTCATTTCCCGGCCTCCCGATTCCCGGCTCACGACATCGTATTTACCCTCCGGCACGGCCTCCAGGGGCCCTCAGGGACGACGCGTGTCCAGCCGGAACTGGACCTCCTGTTCCTGGTCGCCCGCGGCCGTACCCAACACCTGTACGGCGAATGCCCCGGTGAGCCCTTCCTGCAACCTGGCGACCGCCCAGTAGCCGCCCTGGACGTCCGCGGTCACCGGCTCGGTCAGCCGGGTCGGGCCGGCCTTCTCCCGTACCTCCGACACGTCGAAGGTCGAGCTCCACACCGTCGGGCGGGCGCCCGCCACTTCCCGCGGTCGGTCGTCGGGCGCTCGGTCGGAGGCGAAGACCGTGCGAAGCGCGCCGAACACGGCGTGCGCGTCCTCCGGCCGGCAGCCGCTGAGTTCCACCGTCACTTCTGTGTCGGCGCCGTGTGCCGCCGTGGGCTTCCGGATGCTTTTCACCGTGGGTTCCTCCGCTCGGGACATGAGCGCCGGGCCGGTCAGCCCGACGGCTCGTCGGGGACGGGCTGCTCCGGGTGCACCCCGCCCGTGTCGGGGGCGGGGTCGGGTTCGGGGTCGGGGTCGTCGGACGTGCCCAGCCCCTCGATGTCCACGTCGAGCGGATCATCTCCGGGGCGGGCGTTCTGGTCGGGCAGATCCCGGGGGACGGCCGAGCCGTTGCCCTCGGGGTCGTCCGGATGTCGCTGGTTCACGTGGTGATTCCCTTCGTCGCCGTACCTCGACGTATCTCGACGTACCTCGCCGGGCACGTGCCCGGCCCGTGCCCGCCGCACGCCCGATCACGCACCGCCGATCAGCGGACCGTCAGGGTGAACAACCCGCCGTCGGGGTCCCGCAGCGTGACGTGCTCGCTGCCCCCGTACCCGCTCCCCTCCGCCACGACCACGACGCCGCCCAGCTCCTCGGCGGCGTCGGCAGCGGTTCTGACGGCCTTCACGTCGTCCACCGGGAACGACACGTGCCAGCTTGGGCGCAGATGCGGGTCCATCGCCGCCTCGATACCGCCACTGCTTATTCGCGCGACGACGGGCCCGGAACCGTGTCCCGTACGGAGCACGACATGGTCCTTCTCGTAGCTGACGTCGATGCTGCCGGACCCGTCGTCGGCCCAGTCGAGCACCTCGCCGTAGAAGATCGCCGAGGCGATGGCGTCGTAGGTGCGCAGTTCCAGCTGGAAGGGCGGTACGCCGAGCCCGACCGTGGCGTCGGGCAGCGGCTCGCCCTCCCAGAAGCCGAAGACGGCGCCGTCCCGGTCGGCGGCGAGCGCGGCCCGCCCCATCTCGAAGGCGAGCGGGCCCACGGCCACCGTGGCGCTGCGCTCCCTGATGCGGGACGCTGTGGCGTCCACGTCGCCCACCACGAAGTACGGCGTCCAGGCCACGGCCACCTGAAGGGTGGGGGCCAGGGCGCCGATGCTCGCGACCGGTACGCCGTCGCTCTCGGCCACGACGAACTGGTCGCCGGGCCTGGCCGGGCGGAAGGTCCAGCCGAGCACGGCACCGTAGAAGTCCTGTGTGCCGGCGAGGTCGCGGGCCAGCAGGCTCGCCCAGCACGGCGCCCCGAACACAGGATGCCTCGGTGCCATGGCCGCTCGCCTCACTCCGGTCGTGCCGATGGATGCCCCCGCGCGCTCGCCTCCGCTCCCCTCCGCTCCCTGACGACTGTGCCAGCAGAGCCCGCGCCCCGCATGTCGCCCGTAGGTGGCCCGTAGGTGGCCGGATGCCGCTGGACGGCGCCGGATGCCGCCCCGTGTCAAACGCTCGGCGATCACGGCCTGACGCCGCGCGGGTGGTGGCAGACTGGCCGCCGATCCCTCGAACGGAGCAGTTTCGTGCCCATGATCCGTCGCCTCCGCCGAGCTGTGCGGCGCGTCTACCGCAGCACTGTCGACCTCAGCCATCCGGCCCGGTCGCCGCTCGGCAGCGCCGTGGTGAACTGTGTGATCTACGAGGACGGCATACGGCAGCCGGGCGACTGCCCGGCCGACGAAGCCGTACGACGGGTCCGCAAGTCCGGCAGGGGCTTCGTCTGGATCGGTCTGCACGAGCCCGGCGAAGCCGAGTTCAAGGGGCTCGCCGAGTTGTTCGGGCTCCATCCGCTGGCCGTCGAGGACGCTGTGCACGCGCATCAGCGGCCGAAGGTGGAGCAGTACGACGGGGCGCTGTTCGCGGTCTTCAAGACCTGCCGCTATGTCGAGCACGAGGCGCTGACCGCCACCAGCGAGGTGGTGGACACGGGCGAGCTGATGGTCTTCACCGGGGCCGACTTCGTGATCACCATCAGGCACGGCAGGCACGGTTCGCTCGGGCCCCTCAGGGAACGGCTGGAGGCCGCGCCCGAGCGGCTGGCGATGGGGACGTCGTCCGTGCTGCACGCGATCGCGGACCAGGTGGTCGAAGACGCTCTCGTCGTCGCCGACGCCGTCCAGGATGACATCGACCATGTCGAGACGGCCGTGTTCAACGAATCGGCGGGCCGCGCGGGCCGGGGCGACGCCGGGCGCATCTACCAGCTCAAACGGGAGCTGCTGGAGCTGAAGCGGGCCGTGGCGCCGCTGCACCGGCCGCTGGACATGCTGGCCAACCGGACGTTGCCGGGTGTCACTCCCGGCGTACGGCCGTACTTCCGTGACGTCGCCGATCATCTGGCCCGGCTCACCGAACAGATCGCCGGCTTCGACAATCTGCTGGACTCAATCCTCCAGGCGCATCTCGCGCAGGTGACCGTCGCGCAGAACGAGGACATGCGCAGGATCACCGCGTGGGCCGCGATCATCGCCGTGCCGACCATGGTCTGCGGGATCTACGGGATGAACTTCGAGCACATGCCGGGTCTGGGGTGGACGTACGGCTATCCGGCCGTCGTCGCTCTCATGGCCGCGGCGTGCTACGTCCTCCACCGGAGCTTCCGACGCAACGGCTGGCTGTAGCGCCGGGTCCGGCTCCAGGGCACAGAACACCGCCGGGGAAGTCCACGGGTTGTTTCGAAAATATGTGCGATCGCCTCTGAGTACGGTGTACGCTAGCCGTTCGCCGAGCAGCCCGAGGAGCAGTCCGTGAACATCCCAGCCGCCGACAGTCACAACGTGATCAAGGTCCGCGGGGCCCGCGAGAACAACCTGAGGGAGGTCTCGCTCGACATCCCCAAGCGCCGGCTCACGGTCTTCACCGGTGTCTCGGGATCCGGCAAGTCCTCGCTCGTCTTCGGCACCATCGCCGCCGAGTCGCAGCGCCTGATCAACGAGACGTACACGGCGTTCATCCAGTCGTTCATGCCGAGCATGGGCCGGCCCGACGTGGACTCGCTGCACAATCTGAGCGCCGCGATAGTCGTCGACCAGGAGCGGATGGGCGCCAACTCCCGTTCCACGGTGGGCACGGCGACCGACGCGTACACCATGCTGCGGATCATCTTCAGCCGGCTCGGCACCCCGCACATCGGCACGTCGACCGCCTTCAGCTTCAACGCCGCCGAAGGCATGTGCGCCGAGTGCGAAGGGATCGGTCAGGTGTCGAAGATCGACATCGACCAGCTCGTGAACCGCGAACTCTCCCTGAACGAGGGCGCGATCACCGTCCCCGGCTTCCAGGTGGACGCCTGGTACTGGCAGATCATGGTCGCCTCCGGCTTCTACGACCCGGACAAGAAGCTCAAGGACTTCACCCCCGAGGAGTGGGAGGTCTTCCTCCACAAGAGCGCGACGAAAGTCAAGGTCGGCTCCGGCAACATGACGTACGAAGGGCTCATCACCAAGGTCAACCGCACGGTTCTGGTCAAGGACCGGGAGTCGATGCAGTCCCACGTCAGGGCGTTCGTGGACCGTGCCGTGGTCTTCGCCGAGTGCCCGGCCTGCGGCGGCAGCCGGCTGAGCGCCGCCGCGCTGTCCTCGAAGGTGGCCGGGGTGAACATCGCCGAGTGTTCGGCGATGCAGATCAGCGATCTGGCCGAGTACGTACGGAAGTTGGACGATCCGGCCGTGGCGCCGCTGCTCGGCAATCTGCGGGACCTGCTGGAGTCGCTGGTCGAGATCGGGCTCGGCTATCTGAGCCTGGACCGCGTCTCGTCCTCGCTGTCCGGCGGTGAGGCGCAGCGCGTGAAGATGGTGCGCCATCTCGGCTCCAGCCTCACGGACGCCACCTACATCTTCGACGAGCCCACCATCGGGCTGCACCCGCACGACATCCGCCGGATGAACGATCTGCTGCTACGGCTGCGGGACAAGGGCAACACCGTGCTGGTCGTCGAGCACAAGCCCGAGGTCATCGCGATCGCCGACCATGTGGTGGACCTGGGCCCCGGCGCAGGTACGGCGGGCGGGCGGATCTGCTACACCGGCGACGTGCCGGGGCTGCGCGCCTCGGACACGCTGACCGGGCGGCACCTCGAACACCGGGCGCGGCTGCGGGAGTCGGTGCGCGAACCGAGCGGCCGGCTGTCCATCGAGGGCGCCACGCTGCACAATCTGAAGAGTGTGAGCGTCGGCATCCCGACCGGTGTGCTGAGCGTGATCACGGGGGTCGCGGGGTCGGGCAAGTCCTCGCTGATCCACGGCTATCTCTCCAACCGGGAGGGTGTGGTGGTCGCCGACCAGTCGCCGATCCGGGGTTCGCGGCGGAGCAACCCGGCGACGTACACAGGGCTGTTGAGCCCGATCCGTACCGCGTTCGCGAAGGCCAACGGCGTCAAGGCGGCGCTGTTCAGCGCGAATTCGGAGGGCGCCTGCTCCAACTGCAACGGTCTCGGGCTCGTCTACACCGACCTCGCGATGATGGCGGGCGTCGCCTCGGTGTGCGAGGAGTGCGAGGGCAAGCGGTTCACGCCCGAGGTGCTCACCTACCGGCTGAACGGCAAGAACATCAGCGAGGTGCTGTCCATGTCGGTCGCGGAGGCGAACGAGTACTTCACCTCGGGGCAGGCGCACGCGATCCTCGGCCGGCTCAACGACGTGGGGCTGAGCTATCTGCGGCTCGGCCAGCCGCTGAACACCCTGTCGGGCGGTGAGCGGCAGCGGCTGAAGCTGGCGATCCAGATGGCCGAGAAGTCCTCGGTCTACATCCTGGACGAGCCGACGACCGGGCTGCACATGGCGGACGTGGACAAGCTGCTGGCGCTGCTCGACCGGCTGGTGGACGCGGGCAACACGGTGATCGTCATCGAGCACCACCAGGCGGTGATGGCCCACGCGGACTGGCTGATCGACCTGGGGCCGGGGGGCGGGCACGACGGCGGGCAGGTCGTCTTCACGGGGACGCCGGCCGATCTGGTGGCGCACGCGGACACGCTCACGGCGCGGCATCTGCGGGAGTACGTCGGTACGGGGGCCTGAGGCGAGGAGCCTGACGGGAAGGAGCCTGAGGCGAGGGGCCCGACGGGGAGAGCCCGATATCCGTTGGGCTCACCGCACCCCTCCCGGCACAATCACGGTCATGTCACTCACCGTCGACCGTCTGCTCGCCGCGCTCGAACCGCTGTCGTACCCGGAACGTCTCAAGCACCTTGCCCACAGCGTCCGTTCGGAACCCATAGCCGCCGAACTGCCCGCCGTGCTGGCCGAGTTGGCGGGCCGCGGCACCTACGAGCGACGGCTGGCGGCGTTCGCCGCGCTCGTCGGGCGGCAGACGGACCATCTGGCCGGGCTGCTGACGGACCGGGACCCGGTGGTGCGGGCGTACGCGCTGCGGGCCGCCCGCAAGCTCCCGCTCCCGGACGCGGCGATCGAGGCGGCGTACGAGGACGCCCCGGCCGACGCGCGGCGGCGGCTGGGCGAGGTCGTGCTCGCGAGCGGGCGTACGGCGCTGGCGGAGCGCCTGGTCCCGAGGCTGCGCGAGCAGTGGGGTGACTCCCCGGCGGCCACGTTGCTGCCCGTCTGCTCGGCGGAGTTCGTGGCGGCGGCGCTGCCCGAACTCTCCTACGCCGTCGAGTCGTGGACCAAGCTCGGCCTCCGCTTTCCCGACCAGGTCCTCGACCACCTGGAACGGGAACTAACGGTCCGCCCGCGCTCCGAGCGCGACACGTCCTGGCACCGCTACGCGGAAGGCGTCACCGCCGCCGTTTCCACCCGCGCCGAGCGGGTGCTGTCGCTGCTGGAGCGGTACGGGCCCGACGCGTTTCCGGCGGCGCTGGCCGGGCGGCTCAACGAGCTGGTGGCCGTCGACGCAGAGCGCACCGTACGGCTGTTGATCGCGCCGGAGCGGAGCGGGCGGTCGTACCCGCCGTTTCCTTCGGCCTCCGTCCTGCGGCGGATCGTCCAGGCCGACCCGCCCTCGCTGCCCGCGCTGGGCCGCCACTGGGCCGGCCGGCCGCACTTCGCCGCGCTGCTCAAGGCGCTGCCGCCGCACCGCCGGAGCGGCTTCTTCGACTCGGCGACGGCCGGCGTCGAGATCAAGGACGCCGACCAGTTGCTTCCGGTGCTCGCCCTGCTGCCGCGCGAGCGCCGCTGGGCGGAGGCCCGCCGGTGGGCGGCCCGGCGCCGCGAGAGCGGCGGCTCCTGGTACGAGGTCCTGGAGCTGGTCGCGTACGGCCCGGTCGCCGAGGCACGGCCCGAACTGCTCGCCGGTACGCGTCGTCCGGACGCGGGCGACCGCGCCCGCGCCTGGCCGCTGCTGATCGCCAACGCCGCGCACTCCCGTGACCGGGCGGCCGTGCACGAGGTACTGACCGACATGCTGCGGCTGCGCAACGAGCAGGACCCGGTGCGCTACGCCGCCCTCGACGCACTCGCCGATGTGCGCCCCGACCTGTTCACGGCCGAGGACACGCCGTCCCTGGACCGTGTCCTGCGGGACGCGCTGGAGGCGCGGGACATCTCGTACGGCACCAGGGAGGCCCTGCGGTCGCTGGCGGTCGACCTGCTGCGCGAGAACGCGGCAGGCGGTGAACAGGCCCTGGTGGCCTGGTCGTTGGGGGCGCTGGAACAGATCGCCGGCCATGTCGGCGTGGGCCACCTCGGCCCGCTCGACCGGACACTGCGGCGCGGCCAGGAACACCTGGTGCTCGACGCGCTGCGCCCGTGGCTGGACGCGGCGACGGAGAAGGCCGACTACCGGCTGTTGCTCACGCTGACGTACTCGCTCGGCAGGCGGGCCCATCGGATGCCCGTGCTTCAGGGACTGCTCGAAGAGGCCCTGAAACACGGCGACGACAGCGCGTTCACGTCCGCGGCGAGGTGCTGGCTCCAGCCGCCGTCCACCCGTGACGAGCGGGTCGCCAGGATTCTGGAGCTTGAGCCGTCGGCCGCTGTACTCGCCCCCGTCGCACGGGTTCTGACGGCGCGTCGGACCGATCTGCTGGACGTGCTGCTCGGCGGGCCGCCGCCGTACGGCCGCTTCCTCAAGCGCGGCAGCCGCCGGCCGCTGCCCGAACTCCGGTACGCCGAGCGCTGGTTGCCGCGCCAGCAGGCGGCGGCGGGCGCCATGGCCGCCGCGGTGGCCGGTGACGGGTCGCAGCCGGTCCACCACCGCGCCGCCGCGATACGGGCCGCCGCGACGGTCCCGGAGCACGGGCGCGCGCTCGCCCTGCGCTACGCCGACTCCCCGGACGTGGTGCTGGCCGAGGCCTCGCTGGCCGCCCTGGCGTGGGCGGAGCAGCCGCAGGACGCGCTGCCCGTGCTGTTCGCCCATGTCGGCGACGACCGCGCGCGGGTCGCCGTGTACGCCGCGACCCGCGCCGCGCGCTTCGCCGCGCCGTCCGAACTCGCCGAGCGGCTGCGCGCGGTGCTGACGGCGGAGGAGGGCGTGAAGGTGACGAGCCGCAAGGAGGCGGTACGGCTGGCGGCCACGCTCCTGCCGCTCCCCGAGGCCGCCGCGCTGCTCTCGACGGCCTTCGACGCGCCGGACCAGCACGCCGACGTACAGGCGGCCGTCGTGGCCTTCGCGACGGAACTCCTCTCCGAGGAGCGGACGTGGTCGGTGCTCACGGCTGCCACGCTGGGGGCACCACAGGTGCTTCAGGCGGTCGTACGGACCGCGGCCTGGTCCTTGCCGGAGATCCACCGGCCCAGGTACGCCCGTCTGGTGGGCGAGGTGTGCCGGTCGGCGGACCCGGAGGCGGCGACGGCCGGGCTGCGCGTGCTGCCCCAGTGGGCGCGGTACGCCCCGGAGGCGGTGGCGGGCCTGTCGGAGCGGGTCACCGACCTCGGCGAGGGGGCCGGGACACGCGACGTCTGGCGGCAGGCCGTGACGGCGATCGGCCGGTTGGCCGTCTCCGGCCTGCCGCATCCGGTCGGCGGGGCAGAGCCGGGAAGCGTGCTGGACGACACGCTGGCGGCGCTGCTCCCGGCGATAGCGGCCGGCGAGCCCGACGCGCCGTCGGACCGGGACCTGCCGTCCCGCCAGCGGGCGCTCGCGCTGCTGGCCACGCTGCCGGACCGGCCGGCGCGCGAGATCCGCCCGGTGCCGGCGGCCGTGGCCGCGCGGCTCGCCGACGAGCCGTCACTGGCCGGGGCACGCGCGGGCCTGCTCCTGGGCCTCGTGGACCTGGACGACGACCTGCCCGAACTCACCGCGCGGCTGCGGGACTTGGCGACCAACGCGGACGGCCGCCCCGCCCTGGCGTCGGCGACGGCGGACCGCCTGCGCAGCCGCCTCGGCTACGGCCGCCCGCCGTCCAACCCGGCGACGCTCCTGACGGCCGCCACCCACCTGACCACCACCGCCGACCCGGCCACCGGCCTCCTGGCGGTCGCCGTGGTGTCCGGCACGGGGGGCCACATCGGCTGGCCCGACGAGTGGCGCACGGCCCTGCGCGCCCTGCGCCACCACCCGTCGGCGGACGTACGGGACGCGGCGCTGGGGGTGATCATCCGGGCGGAGTGAACGGGGGCGTCGCCCCTGTCCGGTACGACACGGAAGCGTGCTGCGGGGCTCGGCGGGAGCAAGCTGTGTCCCGTCCGCGAACGACACCTGGCACGCACGCTTTCGCTCGTACCTTTCGGGCACGGGAGGTGCCTCCCGCATTGTGGGAGTCGCCCAAGTACGGCCGGGCCAACCACAACGCCGACACGCCCCAGGAGTGAGCGCAGTCATCGCGGCCCCGCCATCTGCGGGCCCCCGGACGAG
The DNA here is from genome assembly GCF_044458565.1 of Streptomyces sp. NPDC050433. Classification (NCBI taxonomy): domain Bacteria; kingdom Bacillati; phylum Actinomycetota; class Actinomycetes; order Kitasatosporales; family Streptomycetaceae; genus Streptomyces; species Streptomyces sp. NPDC050433. Next base: position 148,847 of record NZ_JBITIB010000003.1, read on the forward strand.
TCCCCGGGCAGGTCGGGGAGCACTTCGCGACGGGGATTGCTCCGGAGGCCGGAGGCGGGTCACTGCAGAGGCAGGAATCCCTTCCCTGCCTCGTGGTTGAAGACGATCCGGACGGCTCCATCCCCGCGGGCGCGGATCGGGGCGCCGTCACACCCCTGAGGGCCTGCCCGTCTCCGGTGCCGTACCCGCGTCCGGCACCGGCTGCAGAGCAGTGGTCAGTGCCGCAGCCAGAGCGGCTACCTGTTCCGGTGTGGTGGCTCCGCTGACGGTGACTGAGATGTCCCCTCCCCTCACGCAGACTGCCGTGTCCTCACCGCCTGTCGAGACGCACCAGCGGCGGATGGTGTCAATGGCGGAGGGAAGTGCGAGGACGCCGGTGATCGCGAGGGTCAGGATGTCGAGGCCGGTGTCGAGCTGCCCGGGGTCGGGCGGGCCCGCGGGCTGCCAGGTGGCGCGGCCGACGCGTTGGAGGGTGGGGTCGCGGGTGAGGAAGCGGCGCAGCGCGTCAGGGACGGGGGCGCCGTCGGCGGTGGTGAGGGTGAGGGCCGTGCGGTCGGTCACCGTGACTCCTGGGGGTGGTGGGCCCTATTGGGCATGAGGGGGATGCGGGCTCCGTCGTGGCGGATCTGTCGGGAGGGGTGTGGCAGGTTCCGGCTCTCGCAGTACGTACGGATGGATTCGTACACGGTCTCGGTGTCCAGGACCGGGCCAGCGGCGGGGACACCGTCGCGCAGGGCGGCGAGGAGGCCTGCGGTGAAGGCGGTGTTCCGGCCGGCGGTCACGGCCGACGGCTCCGTGGGGCCGGAGGAGGTCATCACATAGGTGCCACCAATGGCGACGGAGGAGTCGGTGAGTCCGGAGAGCATGTCGAGGGCGGAGCCGCTGTAACAGCTGTCGAGCAGGACCAGACGGACTGGCAGTCCGCACTCGGAGATGTGGTCGCGGATCTTGTCGAACGCCCAGTAGGAGTGGGCCCTGTGCTGGCGGGAGCCGGCCAGAGAAAGCAGCAGCCTGCCGTGCTCGGGGTGGCTTCGGCCATGACCGGCGTAGTAGAGGAGGAAGGCGCCGTGGGACGGGTCGGCCTGTTCGACGAGGTCGTCGATGACGTCGTGTATGTCCTTGTCGTTGACGGGGTCGGCGATCACCTTCACCCGTTCCTCGGGGATGCCGAATTCGGGGGCGGTGAGCAGGGCGGAGAGATCGTCGAGGTTGTTGCGGATGGAGGGGACGTCGGGGAGGTGAGTGTACGAGGAGACGCCGACGAGCAACGCAGCGCCGGAGGTCCAGCACGGTTGGGGGGCAGGAGCGCCGCCTGCTGGACGTGCGGGACGGGGCCGGGCGGTGCGGCCCTGGAGTCGGCGGAGGAGTCCGAGGTCGTCGAGGGACTGGGCACGCTGGTCGACCCAGTCAAGGAGGGCTTCGGCGCCGCCGAGGGTTCTCAGGTGCTGGGCGACGAGCCAGAGGTAACGCAGGTGCAGTGCGGCAGGGCGCGGCACAGTGCGCTCGCCGAGCAATCCGTGGCCGTCGCGCCAGGCTTGCAGCTCAGGATAGATGCCGATGGGGCCGGGGAAGACCGGTTGGCCGTCCATTGCTTTCCGGACAAGTTCGACGACGGTGGCGGGGGTGTCGGGGTGGGGAAATGAGGCCAACAGGTGGAACGCGGTGCGCCGGTCTTGCGGGGTCCACCCATCGGCGCGGAACCGGCCGTCCGAGTCGGGGAACATGAGCTGCTGTTCACGGGTCCAGGTGGTGGTGCGGACCTCCAGCGGGCGGGTGCCGTGCCAGCGATCGTGCTCGGTGATCATGCGCTGGTACTCGGGGCCGAAGCCGCGCAGGGCCGATAGGAGAACTCCGAGCCCTCCGCCACCTTGGCGGCGGGCTTTGAGCATGCCGACGACGTCCCCCCTGGAATCGACCAGGGGCCCGCCACTGCTGCCCTGCGGGATCTCGACGGCAGGGGCGAGGTGCAGGCCGTACGGGCCGGTACGGGCATTCACGTCCAGCGCCGCGCTCCACATGACGGGCTGCCGGGTGCCGGGTTCGTGCATATGGGCGTATGCGGTCAGACGGCCGCCGTGCCAGGCAGCCAGATCGGTCAGCCAGACGCATTCGTGGTCGCCGGGATCGTCGACGAGTTCGAGCAGAGCCAGGTCCTGCTCCACGGGAATCATTCCGCCCGGCTGTTCCTCGGTGTGGAGCACGCTGCGCACGCGGGCCTTGCAGGGCTCGGTCTCCCCGCGCGTCGCGGAGTGGACAGTCAGGCCGCCCACCTGTCCACGCACCACATGAGCGGCCGTCAGCACCGTACGCGGAGCCACGTAGAAGCCCGTTCCCAGGAATCCGCGATCCGGGCCCGTCACCACGACGGTCGCCATCTCGGCGAGTGCGCTCAGCGCGCGCCATTCCAGCATCCCTGCTGTCCCTTCTCTCCTATCGCGTCAGCAGCAGCCCGCAGCTGTACGCACGCGCTTGCCCCAGTCCCTGGGTCAGAACCTGGGCCGGCGCTGGCGGGTAGGTGACCGTCAGACTGCCACGGATCTCCGCCCGCACCACGCGAAGTCCCTTGCGGGCGGAGGCGCTTGTCACGGTGCGGTGCATCTCGTGGGCGTCGACGAGGGACTTGGCGACGTAGGGGTGGGCCGCGTTCAGCGTGAGAACGCTGTGGGTGGCGACGAAACGGGCGCTGGTCACGGCGGAGGACGCGGAGTTCACGGAAGGATTCCCTCCCATCCGGAGCAGGAACGTAACACGGTATGGGGGCGGTTCAGGGGGGAGCATTCGATGACTCCGTCGCGTTGCAACTCGTCACCGCGACCGGGGGCGCTCGGACCACGGCGCGTGGCAAGACCTCGTCGTCGGCTCGCGCGGGTTCCGCGGTGCCGAAGACGGTCCAGCAGTAACTCGGTTATTGAAAGGGGCTGTTGCTCCACGGCGATGGTGGAGCAACAGCCCTTTTGTGCTTCGCCCTTGCGGCTCTGCTCTCGCTCTCACCCCTCGGGCCCGGCCAGCCCGAAGTCGTCCTGAGTGAGCGCGCCACGCAGCCGCTGCTCAGCGATGACCTCCGCCGTTTGTACTTAACGGCGGTACGTCTCCAGCAGGCGCAGCCATACCTCACTGATCGTCGGGTAGGACGGCACCGCGTGCCACAGGCGGTCGATCGGGACCTCCCCGGCGACCGCCACCGTGGCCGAGTGGAGCAGTTCGCCGACCCCCGGGCCCACGAACGTCACGCCCCGCAGGGTCTCGGTGTCCAGGTCCACGATCATGCGGGCGTGGCCCCGGTAGCCGTCCGCGTACAGGCCCGCGCCCGCGACGTTGCCGATCTCGTAGTCGACCGCGCGGACCCGGTGGCCCGCCTGTTCGGCCTCCTGGAGGGTGAGGCCGACCGAGGCGGCCTCCGGGTCGGTGAAGACGACCTGGGGGACCGCGGCGTGGTCGGCCGTCGTCGCGTGGGCGCCCCACCGGTCGGTCTCCAGCACGGGGACCTGCCGGGCCCTGGCACCGATCGCGGCGCCCGCGATCCGGGCCTGGTACTTGCCCTGGTGGGTGAGGAGCGCGCGGTGGTTGACGTCGCCGACGGCGTAGAGCCAGTCGCTGCCGGCCACCTGGCAGCTGTCGTCGACCGTCAGCCAGGAGCCCGGCTTCAGCCCGACGGTGTCCAGGCCGATGTCCCCGGTGCGTGGTGCCCGGCCGGTCGCGAAGAGGATTTCGTCCGCCTCGATCCGCTCGCCGTCGTCGAGGACCACCGTGACCGGTCCGCTGCCGCCGTCGCGCTCGACGGCGGTGACGGAGACTCCCGTCCGTACGGAGGCGCCCGCCTCCGTAAGCGACTTCATGACCATTTCGCCCACGAAGGGCTCCATACGCGGCAGCAGTCCGTCGCCCCGTACGAGCATCGTGACGTCCGAGCCGAACCCCCGGTAGGCCGTGGCCATCTCGACGCCGACCACTCCCCCGCCCACCACCACGAGCCGGTCCGGCACGCTCGGGGAACTGGTCGCGTCGCGGCTCGTCCAGGGCTTGGCGCCCGCCAGGCCCGGCAGGTCGGGTACGACGGCGCTGGAGCCGGTGCAGACGGCGACCGCGTGGCGGGCGGTGAGGACCTGCTCGCCGCCGTCGGGGCCGGTGACGATCACCCGCTTCTTGCCGTCGAGGCGGCCGTGACCGCGGTGGAGTACGGCGCCGATCGTGTCGAGCCAGGCGACCTGGCCGTCGTCGTTCCAGTGCGAGGTGAACGTGTCACGGTGCGCGAGGACGGCCGGTACGTCGAGCGGACCCTGTACCGACGGGCTCAGCCCCGGCACACGGCGTGCCTCCGCACGGGCGATCACCGGCCGCAGCAGGGCCTTGCTCGGCATGCACGCCCAGTACGAGCACTCGCCTCCGACCAGTTCACTCTCGACGATCGCCGTGCTCAGCCCGGCGGCCCTGACACGGTCGGCGACGTTCTCCCCGACCGGTCCGGCACCCAGCACCACTACGTCGTACTCAATCGCTTCCGTCATGGGGACAGTCTGGTGCGGTGCCCGCCGCATGGCCACACGATCTTCGGGAATGGGCGAGGAATACGGCGGTGGTACGCACCGTTGTGCCAGGCGGCTCCCATCCGGAGAGAACAGGAAGAGGTATCAGGCCATGGCCACTGTGGAACTCACCAAGGAGAACTTCGACCGGACGGTGTCGGAGAACGACTTCATCCTGATCGACTTCTGGGCTTCATGGTGCGGTCCGTGCCGTCAGTTCGCCCCGGTGTACGAGAAGGCGTCCGAGCGCCACGACGACCTGGTCTTCGCCAAGGTCGACACGGAGGCGCAGCAGGAGCTGGCGGCGGCGTTCGAGATCCGCTCCATCCCGACGCTGATGATCGTCAGGGACAACGTCGCGGTCTTCGCCCAGCCCGGTGCGCTGCCCGAGACGGCCCTGGAGGACGTGATCGGGCAGGCACGTGCGCTCGATATGGACGAGGTCCGCAAGTCGGTCGCCGAGGCGGAGGCCGCCGCGAAGGCGCAGGGCAACGGCACCGCCGAAGGAGCGTAAGTCGGGCGGGGCGGGTAAGGCGCCTGACGCGGCGCCCGGTGTCGGTGCGCCGGCGCCGTCAGCGTTCCAGTACGAGGGCGAGGCCCTGGCCCACGCCGATGCACAGCGCGGCGAGACCGGTTCCCGAGCCGGCCGCCGCCAGCTGGTGCGCGACGGACCCGGCGAGGCGCGCGCCGGAGGCACCCAGTGGGTGACCGATGGCGATCGCGCCGCCGCGCGGGTTCACCAGGGCCGGGTCCAGCTCCGGCCATTCGGCGAGGCAGCCCAACGACTGGGCGGCAAAAGCCTCGTTGAGTTCGAACGTGGTGAGGTCGGCGAAGTCCCGGCCCGCCTTGGCCAGCGCCCGGCGCACCGCCTCGACCGGGCCGAGGCCGAAGAGCTGCGGCTCGATGCCGGTGACGGCGGAGGTCCTGATCCGGGCGAGGGGTTCGCGGCCCGTCGCCCGCAGGCCCGTCTCGTCGACGAGGAGCAGTGCGGCGGCGCCGTCGTTGAGCGGTGAGGCGTTGCCCGCCGTGACCGTACCCTCGCCCTCCTTACGGAAGCTGGGCCGGAGCCTGCCGAGCGCTTCGAGGGACGTGTTGTCGCGGACGCACTCGTCGCGTGCGAGTTCCACTCCCCCGTACGGCACGACCTCCGCGTCGTACAGCCCCTCGCTCCACGCCCGTGCCGCCTTGCGGTGGCTCTCCAGCGCGAACGCGTCCTGCGCCTCGCGTGTGATCGCGTGCTTGTCGGCGATCAGCTCGGCGCCCTCGCCGAGCGGGACCGTCCAGTCGGCGGGCATCGCGGGGTTGGTCATGCGCCAGCCGAGCGTGGTGGAGTGCAGCTGCTGGTGCCCGGCGGGAAAGGCGCGCTCGGGCTTCTGGAGCACCCACGGCGCGCGGGACATGGACTCGACGCCGCCCGCCACGACGATCGAGGCGTCGCCGAGCGCGACGGCGCGCGCCGCCTGGATGACCGCTTCGAGCCCCGAACCGCAGAGCCGGTTGACGGTGACGCCGGGCACGGAGACGGGCAGCCCGGCGAGCAGCGCCGCCATGCGCGCGACGTCGCGGTTGTCCTCGCCGGCACCGTTCGCCGCGCCGAGCACCACGTCGTCGATCCTGGCCGGGTCGAGTTCCGGCGTACGGTCCACGAGCGCCCGTACGACATGGGCGGCGAGGTCGTCCGGCCGTACGGAGGAGAGCGCGCCGCCGAACTTTCCGATCGGCGTGCGGACGGCGTCGACGACGTAGACGTCGCGGATGGTCATCGGATCGCTCGTCGGATCGCTCATGGGCCCTCTCCCCTTCGGTCTGCTGTTCGCTCGCGCACTCTTTCATGGGAGGCGCGCGCGGAGTCAGCGGGTCCAGGGCTCCCCGACGTCGGGGGTGTCCGAGGTGTCGGGGGCGTCGCGGACTCGTACCGAGAGGCCGTAGTCCACCTCGTAACCGTCGATCAGCAGGCCTTCGACGGTGCGGGTCTCCGGGTCGATGTCCGCGACCATGCCGCCGCCCTCGTAGCGCGGGTATCCGGACTCACCGGTCTCTCCGGTCACCTCCACCACGGCTGAGCGCAGGGCGGTCGACGCGTCCGGCGGACCGGTGTGGCCGGTGGTGTGCTCCGGTACCAGCAGGATCTCGAAGCGCCGCGGATAGGGATGCCAGTGAGTGCTCATGCTGGCGACGCTAGACAACGGCCCGGGGGCCCGCATGTCGTCCGCGCGGGTCGTCCGACGCCGGCGGCGTCAGGTCGAATCGCGTCGTACGGCCCGCGCCCCCATCAGGTCGTGCCGCTCCGGTTCCCCGCCGGGGTCGCGCACGACCCGGTCGACCAGGGCGGCCAGCCGCTGCCCGGTGACGAGGTCGATCCGCACGGTGGAGAGCCGGGGCCGCAGCAGCCGCCCGAGCAGCAGGTCGTCGGCGCCGAGCACCGCCGTGCCGCCGGGGATGTCGACACCCGCGTCCTGGAGCGCCCGCATCAGGAGCATCGCGTACTCGTCGTTGTAGGCGTAGACGGCGTCCAGGCCGAGGCCGCCCCAGCGGGCGGCGAGAGCGGCGGCCGACTCCTCCGTGTAGGCCAGCGACAGCGGTTCGACGCGCGCGCCCGTGGAGGCCCCCGCGGCGGCGGCCCGCGCGCCGGCGAGACGGGGCTCGGAGAACAGCTCCAGGCCCGGCTCCTCGGGCATCACGACGCCGATCCGGCGGCGTCCGCGCTTCAGCAGATGGTCCACGGCGCGGCTGCCGATCTCGCTCTGGTCCATCACGAGGGCGTGCGCGCCCTCGATGCGCTGCGGGCCGAGCGTGATGACGGCCTTCGCGCCGGAGCGCTTGAGTATCTGGACCCCCTGCGGGGTGAGGGCGATCTCGCCGAGGGAGACGACGGCCACCGGGCGCAGTTCGGCCCAGGCGCGCGCCGCCTCGTCGCCGTCGAGGCCGAGGCTGCCGTACTGGACGACGGTGTAGTCCAACCGCCGCAGCGCCCACTGGAGTTCGTTGAGGAAGCCGCTGTAGAGGGGGCCGACGGGGACGTGCGCGGTGGGGAGCAGGACAATCCTGGTGTGCCCCGCGCGCAGGCTGCGCGCTGCGGCGTGGGGGACGTACGCCAGCTCCTCGGCGGCCTCGCGGACCTTGCGGCGGGTGGGTTCGCTGATCCGTACGGCGGAGGTGTTGTTGAGTACGTACGAGACGGTGGCCCGCGAGACTCCGGCGAGGCGGGCGACGTCGGCGCTGGTGGGGACGGGACGTTCGGTCGGGCGTCCGGGACGGGGCAGGGAGGGTGGTTCAGGTAACTGGCTCATCGCCCCCCGCATCTTTCCAGACGGGTCGTCGGCGGATTCCGGGGCCTGTCGTGCGGTCCGGTCACCGCGTCACCTCGTTACGGCGCACCGCGGCACCGCACGGGAAACTCACCTTCGTACGAAAGGGATTGTCTTGCGACTGCACACCCACACCTGGGGCGAGGGCGACCGCGTCGCGCTCCTGATCCACGGCATCATGGCCGACCACCGGACCTGGCGGCGGGTGGGGCCCGAACTGGCCGCGCGCGGACTGCGCGTGATCGCCGTCGATCTGCGCGGTCACGGTTCCAGCGGCCAAGGGCCTTACGCACCGGGGGACTTCGCCGACGACCTCGTGGAAACGCTGCCCGCCGGGGCGGAGGTGGCGATCGGTCACTCGCTGGGCGGGATGGCGCTCGCGCTCGCGGTGGAGCGGCTGGCGCCGCGCCGCGCGGTCTACTGCGATCCGGCGTGGCATCTGCCGGGCCCGGAGAAGGGGGCCATCGAGAGCACGGGGCCCGCGCTGCTCGCGGCGGCCAAGTCCCTTTCGCGCGAGGAGATACGCGCGCTCAATCCCCGCTGGGAGGACGAGGACGTGGAGATCGAACTGGCGACCCTCGCCAGGTGGGACGAGGGGACGGCGTACGGCATCGCGCCGGCCTTCGGCGCGGATCTGCGGCCTGCCCGGCCGGTGGTGCCGTCGCTGGTGACGACCGCCGATCCGAGCCCCATGGTGTCGTCCGCCGACGCGGCGGAGCTGCGGTCACGTGGTTTCGAGGTCCGTGCGGTCGCGGGCGCCGGGCATACGGCGCACCGCGACGACTTCGGCGCGTTCATGGCCGCGCTGGAGGGGTGGGTCTGATCGGGGAATGAGCGGGGGCTGAGCGGACCCGGTCGGCGGCCGGGGGTGACGAGGCCCTACCTTCGGTCGGATGAAGCCCTTCACCGAACCCGGCGCCCCCGACCGCTCCCCCGAGCCCGAACTCCCCGGCAGGAGTGGCCCTTCGGCCACCACCGAGGCCGAACCTCGTGACGTGGGGCCCGTACGCACCTCGTACGCACCCGACAGGGACGGTGACCCGGATCCCGGTGAGATCGTCTGGACCTGGGTGCCGTACGAGGAGAACGACGGGCGCGGCAAGGACCGGCCGGTGCTCGTGGTGGCCCGTGAGCCGGCCGGGACCCTGCTCGCCGTGCAACTCTCCAGCAAGCGGCACGACCGTGACCACGAGTGGGTGCCGATCGGGGTCGGGCCGTGGGACCGGCAGGGCCGTGAGTCGTGGGTGGATCTGGACCGGGTGCTGCGGATCCACGACGCGGGCATGCGGCGCGAGGCGTGCGCGCTCGACCGGGGGCGGTTCGACCGGGTCGTACGGCGGCTGCGGGAGCGTTACGGCTGGCGCTGAGCCGGCAGCACGCCGCGGGAGTTGTCCGCGGGGCCATCCGCGAGGTCGTCGGCGAGACCGTCCGCCAGGTCGTCCGCGAACGTGCGGCGGAAAGCGGCCAGCGTGGCCGAATCGGCCGTGCGGTCGAGCACCGCGAAGACGACCTGGTCGAAGTGGCCCGCGAACCGGCCTCGGACCAGCAGCGCCCGGAACGCGCCGGCCACGCCCGCCGGGTCGTTGCGGAAGACCCCGCAGCCCCAGGCCCCGAGCACCAGGCGCCGGTAGCCGCCCGCCACCGCGACCTCAAGCACCCGTTCGGCGCGGGCGGCGAGTATGGCCGGAATTCGAGGGGTCTCCTCGGGCCGGTCGCGCGCGACGATCCCGGCGTTCGGTGCGGGCGAGGTGAGGAAGCCGACGGTGAACGGGGCGTCGAGCAGCCGCCCCCGGTCGTCGCGGAAGACCGGCACGCCGGGCGAGTGGATCACGCGGTCGCTGTAGAACGGGCTGCGGTCGGCGCGGTGGTACGCGTAGTAGTCGGGCGCGCGCAGCAGGGTGATGTAGAGGGCGGAGGCCCGGCACAGCGCCTCTTCCTGGGCCTGTGCGCCGTTCAGGTAGCCGCCGCCCGGGTTACGCGCCGAGGCGAAGTTCAGGACCGCCACGGAGCCGGGTGAGGCCGCTGTCATCCGCCGGGCGGCCTGGAGGCTGCTCTCGCCGGTGACCTCGAAGGATGTCGTACGGGAGGTGTCCGGCGTGACCGGGACGGGCTCCGGGCCGTACAGCCGGGTCCCCTCGGTGGCGGCGGCCAGCAGCGCGGCCAGCGGCACCTGGCGGCCGTCCGCCGCGCGGTATCCGCCCGCCTCGACGATCTCTTCGGTGTGTTTCGCGATCCCCCGCAGCCGTGCGCTCATGGCATGCATCGTGGGTGGGAAAACACGCTCGGGGCAACCAAGTTTCCCGTCCGGGAGGGCACTCTTGTGCGAAGCGGCCGGAGTGGCCTTAGGTTGGACAAAGCGCCCCGCCCCGAGCTCCGGGACGGGGTCCGGTCACGGTCTTCGACAGGAGGATCCGGCCATGCCGTCGGACGAATTCGCAGTGGAGGGTCCGCCCCTCCGCGAGGACGACGCCGAGGCGCTGGTGCGCGGCATATGTTTCAAGACAGGGCCGCCCCGCGTCGTCGGTGTTGAACTCGAATGGCTCGTGCACGATCTGTACGACCCCGAACTGCCTGTTCGGACCGAGCGTCTCGACAAGGCCTTCGGCGGCCTTCGGGACCTGCCCCTTCGATCGGCGCTGACGTTCGAACCGGGTGGTCAGCTGGAACTCAGCTCGGCGCCCGCCGCCTCTCTGATGGAGTGCGTCGACTCCACGGCGGCCGACCTCACCGCCGTACGCCACGAACTGCGTACGGCCGGTCTCACACTCACCGGCCTCGGACAGGATCCGTGGCACTCACCCGGCAGGCTCCTGAAGGAGCCGCGGTACGACGCGATGGAGACCTACCTCGACCGGATCGGCCCCTCGGGCCGCGCCATGATGCGTTCGTCCGCCTCCATCCAGGTGTGCCTCGACGCGGGTCACGAGGAGCCCGGCCCGCTCGGGTACGGCCGGCGCTGGCAGCTCGCCCATCTGCTGGGCGCGGTGCTGGTGGCCGCGTTCGCCAACTCGCCGGTCCAGGCGCGCCGTACCACCGGCTGGCGGTCCACCAGGCAGGCGCTGTGGACGGACCTCGATCCGGCGCGCACCAAGTCGCCCGACATGCGGCGGGAGCCGCGTGCCGCGTGGGCGGCGTACGCGCTGGACGCGCCGGTGATGTGCGTCCGGACGGCGGACGGCCCCTGGGAGGTGCCCGAGGGGCTGACCTTCCGTGAGTGGATCCGTCGTGGTCTGCCTCGCCCCCCGGTGCGCGCCGATCTCGACTACCACATCAGCACCCTGTTCCCGCCGGTGCGCCCGCGCGGCCATCTGGAGCTGCGGATGATCGACGCCCAGCCGGGGGACGACGGCTGGATGGTGCCGCTGGCCGTGACCACCGCGCTGTTCGACGACCCCGAGGCCGCCGAGACGGTGTACCGGACCGTCAAGACGCTCGCCGAGACGGCGGGCGCCCGGCCCGCGCCGGGCAATCCCCTCTGGATCACGGCGGCCCGCGACGGGCTCACCGACCCCGAGCTGCACGCCGCGGCGGTGCGGTGCTTCGCCGTCGCGCAGGAGGCGCTGCCCCGTATGGGCACCAGCGAGGCAGTGCGGGAGGCCGTCGCGGCCTTCAACGAGCGGTACGTCGTGCCGGGGCGCTGCCCCGCCGACGACATGGACGTCCCCGCGACCGGGAAGGAGCTGCGCACATGAGCGAGAACGCCGGGACACCGGCCGAGCCGGCGGAGGGCACCGCCGAAGCGGCGGCGGAAGGGGCGGCGGAAGGGATATCCGTCGAGGCGCTGCGGCGCCGGGCAGTCGACGCGCTGACCACCGCGCGCGAACGCACCGCCCTCCTTACCTCCTGCGTGGACGAGCCCGAACTGACCGCGCAGCACTCGCCGTTGATGTCACCGCTGGTCTGGGACCTGGCACACATCGGCAATCAGGAGGAGCAGTGGCTGCTCCGGACGGTCGGCGGCCGGGAGGCCGTCCGGCCGGAGATCGACTCCGTGTACGACGCCTTCGAGCATCCCCGGGCGCTGCGTCCCACGCTCCCGCTGCTCGCGCCCACCGAGGCGCGCGCGTACGCCTCCGACATCCGGGGGCGGGTGCTGGACATCCTCGACAGCAGTCCGCTGCGGGGCGGCCCGCTGCTGGACGCGGGATTCGCCTTCGGGATGATCGCGCAGCACGAACAGCAGCACGACGAGACGATGCTGATCACCCATCAGCTGCGGCGCGGTCCCGCCGTGCTGACCGCGCCCGAGCCGCCGGGTCCCGATGCCGTGAAGCGTGCGGACCTGCCGGATGAAGTCCTCGTCCCGGCCGGGCAGTTCACCATGGGCACCTCGGCCGAGCCGTGGGCGCTGGACAACGAACGGCCCGCGCACCACCGGCTCGTTCCCGCGTTCCACCTGGACACGGTGCCGGTGACCAACGGCGACTATCTGCGCTTCATCGAGGACGGCGGGTACACCGACGACCGCTGGTGGGACCCGGCGGGCTGGGACCAGATCCGTGAACACGGCATCGCCGCACCGCTGTTCTGGCGGCGGGAGGCCGGCCAGTGGATGCGCCGCCGCTTCGGGGCGGTCGAGCCCGTGCCGGCCGACGAGCCGGTGCTGCACGTCAGCTGGTACGAGGCGGACGCGTACGCCCGCTGGGCCGGGCGAAGGCTGCCGACCGAGGAGGAGTGGGAGAAAGCCGCCCGGCACGACCCGGCCACCGGCCGCTCACGGCGCTACCCGTGGGGCGACGAGGACCCGACCCCCGAGCACGCCAACCTCGGCCAGCGCCATCTGCGGCCGGCGCCCGCGGGCAGCTATCCGCGGGGCGCTTCGCCGCTGGGCGTACGGCAGTTGATCGGGGACGTGTGGGAGTGGACGTCGAGCGACTTCCTGCCCTATCCCGGCTTTGCCGCCTTTCCCTACCGGGAGTACTCCGAGGTGTTCTTCGGCGGGGCGCACAAGGTGCTGCGCGGCGGCTCGTTCGCGGTGGACCGGGTGGCGTGCCGCGGCACGTTCCGCAACTGGGACCTGCCGGTGCGCCGGCAGATCTTCGCCGGGTTCCGTACCGCCCGCTCGGCGGGTGATGTCTGATGTGCCGTCATATCGCTTATGTGGGGCCGCCGGTGGCGCTGCGCGAGGTGCTGATCAGCCCCGAGTACGGGCTGTACCGGCAGTCCTGGGAGCCGCGCAGGCAGCGGCACGGGACGGTCAACGCCGATGGTTTCGGGGTCGGTTGGTACGCGGACGGCGACCCGGTTCCCGCGCGCTACCGGCGCCCGGGGCCGATCTGGGGTGACCAGAGCGTCGTCGACCTGGCCAGGGTGGTCCGCAGCGGTGCGGTGCTCGCGGCCGTGCGCGACGCCACCGAGTCGGGCGCGGACGGTGAGGCGGCGGCGGCGCCGTTCGCCTCCGGGCCCTGGCTGTTCAGCCACAACGGCGCCGTACGCGGCTGGCCGGCGAGCCTGGCGCCACTGGCCGCCTCACTGTCCTCCGCCGAACTGCTCGCGCTGGACGCCCGGACCGACTCGGCGTTCGTGTGGGCGCTGGTGCTGCACCGGCTGCGGGACGGCGACGGCATGGGCCAGGCCCTGGCCGACACGGTCCTGGAGGTGGCGGAGGCGGCGCCGGACTCCCGGCTGAATCTGCTGCTCACGGACGGTGAGACGGTCACGGCGACCGCCTGGGGCGACACGCTCTGGTATCTCGCCGAGCCCGGCCGGAGCGCCGTCGTCGCCGCGGAGCCGTACGACGACGATCCGCGCTGGTGCGAGGTCCCCGACCACACCCTGCTGGCGGCGACCCGCGCCGATGTCCTGCTCACTCCCCTCAAGGAGCCCCCCGCGTGAGCCCGTACCTGCTGACCCGCACCCTGCCCGAGGACACCACCGACGCCGCGCTGCGCGCCGATGTGCTGCACGGGCTGACCCGAAACCCCAAGTCCCTGCCGCCCAAGTGGTTCTACGACGCCAGGGGCAGTGAACTGTTCGAGGAGATCACCGCGCTGGAGGAGTACTACCCGACGCGCGCCGAGCGGGAGATCCTGCTCGCCCGCGCGTCCGGGATCGCGGCGGCGACGGGGGCCCGCACGCTGGTCGAGCTGGGCTCGGGGTCCTCGGAGAAGACCCGGCATCTGCTCGACGCGCTGCCGCTGCTGGACAGTTATGTGCCGGTCGACGTGAGCGAGAGCGCGCTCACCGGCGCCGCCGACGCGATCCTCGCCGAGCGCCCGGACCTCCATGTGCACGCGCTCATCGCCGACTTCACCAAGGAGCTGGTGCTGCCGGAGACGCCAGGACCGCGGCTGGTCGCGTTCCTCGGCGGCACGATCGGCAATCTGCTCCCCGACGAGCGCGCCGACTTCCTCGCGTCGGTACGCGCGCTGCTCGTGCCCGGCGACGCGCTGCTCCTGGGGACGGACCTGGTGAAGGACGAGGCCGTACTGGTCAGGGCCTATGACGACGCGTCAGGTGTGACGGCCGCCTTCAACAAGAACGTGCTGGCAGTCGTCGACCGGGAGCTGGGCGCCGACTTCGACCCGGCGGACTTCGACCATGTGGCGTACTGGGACAGCGAACAGCGGTGGATCGAGATGCGGCTCAGGGCGCGCCGGGCGCTCGCCGTGAAGATCCCCGAGCTGGATCTGGTGGTCACGTTCGAGGCGGGTGAGGAGATGCGTACGGAAGTGTCCGCGAAGTTCACTCAGGACGGTGTCCGCTCCGAACTGGCGGGGGCGGGAATGGAGTTGGCGCGCTGGTGGACGGACGAGGCCGGACGGTTCGCGCTGTCGCTGGCAACGGTGGTGTGAGCGGGCGCGGTCCGGGCGAGATCCGGGTGAGTGACGGCGCTCTGGGCCGCGCGGGCCAGTGAGCGGCGGTCCGGGTGGCGACCGGCGGGGATCAGGGGCAGGACCTCGATCTCCGCCGTGAGCCCTCGGGCCACCACGATCCGCCACAGGGAGGCGGCGAGCGGGTCGTCCCCGACGAAGGCGGCGGGACCCAGCGGGCGGTAGCCGATCCGTACGGGACGGACGGCCGCCCCCGCGTCCAGCGCGGCCTGGAACATGGCGGCGGTGAACCGCCCCTGGTCCCGGCCGCACCAGGTGCTGCCCTCAGGGAAGACGATCACGCGGGATCCGGCGCGCAGGGCGTCCCGGACGTCTCGAACGGTGTCCGGCAGCGCGCGGAGCCGGTCGCGGTCCACGAAGAGTGTGCCGCCGAGTTCCGCGACCAGGCCGAGGACGGGCCAGCGGCGGATGTCGCTCTTGGCCAGGACCCGGCCGGGGAACAGGGTCGCGATGAGCGGGATGTCCAGCCAGGAGATGTGGTTGGCGACGACGAGCACTCCGCTGCCCGGTGCGTCGGGCGACGCGGTGAGCGGTGCGTCGAGCGGCACGGTGAACGGCGCCGCCAGTGGTGCGCCCTCGACCTGGATGCGCAGTCCGAAGATCCGGATCACGGTACGCGTCCAGCCGCTGGTCAGCCGGTCGCGTCGGCCGGCGCTGAACAGGGCGACCACCGGGACGAGCAGGATCCCGGCGACGACGGCGCCGAGACCCGCCAGCAGCCGCGCGGACGCGGCGACGGTGCCCCGGCGCGTGGCGCCGGAGCGGGGGGCGCAGAGCTGCGGGGTGCAGGGCGCCGTGGGCAGCCAGGCGCTCATCGCGCCGGGGCGAGCGAGAGGAAGTGCCGCAGGTAGCGCGGGTTGGTGCGGCGCAGCGACAGCAGGACGTACAGATCGGCGACACCGAACTCCGGGTCGTGCGCGGGCGCGCCGCAGACCCACGCGCCGAGCCGCAGGTAGCCGCGGAGCAGCGCGGGGAGTTCGGCGCGCGCGGCGGGCTCGGTGGCGTTGTCCGGGGTCCAGAGGCGGTGCGGGGTGACCCAGTACTCCTCGGGCGCGAGGTTCCGGTCCTTGACGGTGTTCCAGGTCGCGGAGGCGAGCGCGCCGCCGTCACTCAGCGTGAGGGAGCAGCAGCCCGCCATCCAGTTGTGCCCGGTGCGGGTCATGTAGCGGGCGAGCCCGGCCCAGATCAGGGCGATGACGGCGCCGTTGCGGTGCAGGGGGTGGACACAGGAGCGGCCGACCTCGACGAGGTCGTCGCGTATGTGGTCGAGCCGCTGGAGGTCGAACTCGCTCTCGGAGTAGAGCCGTCCGGCGGCACGGGCACGGTCCGGCGGCAGCAGCCGGTACGTCCCCACGACCTCACCGGTCTCGGCCTCGCGTACCAGCAGGTGGTCGCAGTAGGCGTCGAAGGCATCACTGTCGAGGCCGGGTTCGGGCCCTTCGATCAGGGCGCCCATCTCGCCGGCGAAGACCATGTAGCGCAGGCGCTGGGCGGCGCGTACGTCGTCCTGGTCGCGGGCGAGGGAGACGACATAGCGCTGGTCGAGGTCGGGGACGGGGGCAGCGGCGGGGAGGGGCAGCTGCGCGGGGGCGGGGAGAGGGGCCGGGAGCTGCGCGGGGATCACGGCGGGTGAGGCGGACATAGCGGTCTCCTGTGCCGGACGAAGGTACGAGCGGTCATGGGACGCCGCAGACGCGGCGACCCGGCACCTTGTTTCTTCCGTGACCGGCTGGATTCGACATGACAGCCCGGCGGAGCGGGGATGTGAGACGGCTGAATGGCCGGGACCAACGGGTAACGCGTTGGCAAAGTGCCCGGCCGCAAGCGGGAGGCCGGGCGGTGTCCGGAGAGAAGCTGTCCTCGTCTGCCCTTGCGGCCCGAAGGGCGGGAAAGCGTCCGGCGGGGGCGGCCCACGCCCCGCGCCCCCGCCCCCACCTACCGCAGCGCCGCCGAGATCTTCGTGTCGGCCACCTCGGCCGCCGACTTCGGGTCCTCGCCCTGGAGCACCGCCGTCATGTACGGCTTGATCGGGTTGTCCAGTTCCACGTTGGCCCACTTCGGCGAGTTCGGCGTCGCCCGGCCCTGCGCGGCGCCCGCCGCCATCGCGGCCGTGGATTCCTGGCCCTCGATCACGCCCGCGAGCGTCGTCTTGTTCGGCACGTAGCTCATGGTCTTGGCCAGCTCGGTCTGCCATTTCTCGCCGGCCAGCGCCTTCACCACCTCGACCGCCGCCGAACGGTGCGAGGAGTTCTTGGGGACGATGAGGTCGGAGCCGCCGGTGAAGACGGCGCCGGGTGCGCCAGCGGTCTTGCCGGGGACCGGGAAGAAGCCGAGCTTGCCCTTGAGTCCGGGGTTCTTCTCCTCGATCTGGACCGCCGAGTTGGGGGTGTCGATGATCTGCGCGATGTCGCCCCTGGCGAACTCGGCCTCCTGCTCCGGCTTGACCTCGTCGGAGCCCTTGGGGCCGTCGCCGAGCGCCTGCAACTGCTTGTAGAACTTCATGCCCCTGATCGCCTCGGGCGTGCCCAGCCGGCCCTCCCACTCACCGCCCGCCTCGACGGCCAGCTCGCCGCCCTCGTCCCAGATGAAGCCGGAGAGGGTGTACCAGTCCTGGCCGGCCAGATAGATGCCCTGCTGGGATCCCTCGTCGAGTTGGGCGGTGATGTCCAGCCACTCGGCGCGGGTCTTGGGCGGCTCGTCGATCCCGGCCTGCGCGAAGAGGTCCTTGTTGTAGATGACGACGCGGTTGGCGGCGTACCAAGGGATGCCGAACTGCGAGCCGTTGATGCTGCCGGGCTCCGCGAGACCGGGCAGCCAGTCCTCGCTTCCCAGGTCCCGTACGGACTCCAGGGTGAGGTCGCGCAGGCCGTCGCTCTCCGCGTACTGCGCGACCTGGGTGTTGCCGACCTCGATGACGTCCGGCGAGTCGTCGGCCTCCAGCGCGGCCATCACCTTCTTGCCTATCCCGGTCCACTCCTGGATCTCGACCTCCAGCCGGACCGAGGGGTTCTCCTCCTCGTACGCCGCGGTGAACCGCTCCAGATACGCGGAGGAGACGCTGTCCTTCATGAGCCAGATGGTGATGACCTTGTCGTCCCCGCCTGGGAGCATCCCGCATCCCACCAGTGCGACGGAGGACGCGAACACGGCGGAGCCGGCAAGGAAGCGCTTTTTCACGTAGGTCACCTTCTGGCGTGCGGCACGAACGAGTGAGACCCGACATGGGGGGAGCAAGCGGTGCTCGCACGGGCATTGGCGCGATTTTGGTATGGACCAGGTGGCCGGTCAAGCCCCTCGCCCCCGCGCGCGGGGGCGCGGGGTGGGGCACGGTGGAGTGACACCGCGATCGCCGAAGAGGAGAGCGACTCCCATGAGCAACCACACCTACCGGGTCACCGAGATCTACGGCACCTCAGAGGCGGGCGTCGACGAGGCCGTCCGGAACGGAATCGACCGGGCGTCCAAGACCCTGCGCGGGCTGGACTGGTTCGAGGTGACGCAGGTCCGCGGCCATATCGAAGACGGCCGGATCCAGCACTACCAGGTCGGGCTCAAGGTCGGCTTCCGCCTGGAGGACGGCGAGAGCGCCGGCTGACCCCGGTGCGCCGACCCCGAGTACCCCGGGGACTCCGGCGGCGCCAAGGCCGCTCTCAGGTGCGTCCCTCGCGCTCCTGCCCGTCCTTCAGCGCCTGGGACGTGCTCGCCCAGCGGGCGCGTACGACCCGGAATCCGGCACGCTCCACCGCGTCGCACACCAGCTCGTCGTCGTCCACGAGCATGCGGATCTCCCGGCCGGCGGCCAGCTTGCCCAGCCGCTCCACCTTCGTCGTGCGGGCGGGCCGCCGGTCGTCGTTGCGGCGCATGAACACCCGGCCGTCGGGGAGGCCGTTCGCCCGCAGCCACGCCAGTGTGTCCTTGCGGCAGCGCTCGGGGCGGCCGGTCAGATAGACGACCTCGCACTCGTCGGCGCTTTTGAGCACCAGTGCCACCCCCTCGGCCAGCGGTGTGTCGTCGCCCGCCGCGTCGAAGAAGCCGTTCCAGTCCTTCGGGATGCGCACCAGGAAGTGCTGGCGGTGCGCGGTCTCGGCGAGCGTCCCGTCCAGGTCGAACACGGCCAGTGGTCTGTTGTTGTCCGTCACACGCCCAGCCTAGAGAAGGGCCGGGGAATCCTGGTGGCCCGTCGCTGTTGAACTGAACGTGACGTCAGTGATCGCGAACACCCGCTTCTCCGTACTCGACCGCTCCCGCACCCGCGAGGGCCAGGACGCTCCCGAGGCGCTGCGCGAAACGGTGCGCCTCGCGGGGCGGCTGGAGGCGCTCGGCTATCACCGCTTCTGGGTGTCCGAGCACCACAGCGTGCCCGGTGTCGCGGGCTCGGCGCCCACGGTCCTGGCGGCGGCCGTCGCCGCCGCGACGTCCACGATCCGCGTCGGTACGGGCGGGGTGATGCTGCCCAACCACCGGCCGCTCGTCGTGGCCGAGCAGTTCGGGGTGCTGGAGTCGCTGTTCCCCGGCCGGATCGACATGGGCATCGGCCGCTCCGTGGGCTTCACGGACGGGATACGCCGGGCGCTGGGGGCGGACAAGCGGGACATCCAGAACGTCGCGGACTTCGCCGGGCGCGTCGGGGAACTGCTGGGCTGGTTCACCGGCGACCAGGGCCGTTACCCCCAGGTCCACGCCCTGCCCGCCGAGGGCCTGCGGCCGGAACCGTTCGTCCTGGCCATGGGCGAGGGCGCGGACATCGCCGCGGCGGCCGGTCTGCCCATGGTCGTCGGCGACCTGCGCGGCCAGGACCGCATGCTGCGGGCCGTGGAGCGCTACCGCGCCGGCTTCCGCCCGTCCGCCTGGTCTGACCGCCCGCGGGTGATCGTCGCGGGGACGGTCGCGGTCGCCGCGAGCGAGGAGGAGGCGCGCCGGCTGCTGATGTCCGAGGCCTGGTCGATGGCCCACTCCCGTACCCATGGCGTCTTCCCGCCACTCGCGCCCGCCCAGCGGATCGAGTCGCTGACGATGACCGCGAAGGAGCGGGAGTTCTACGAGTCGGGGCTGCGCGGCCATGTCCAGGGCACCGAGGAGCAGGTCGCCGACGCCCTGGAGTCGGTGATCAAGGAGAGCGGCGCCGACGAGGTGCTGGTGACGACCAGCACGTACGACCGCGACGCGCTCCTGGACTCCTTCACCCGGCCGGCAAGGGTCGCGGGGCTGGGCCGGGTCCCTGTTCCCCATCTCGCCGGATGATTCCGCGCGTTGAGGAGTGGCGCGACACCGCTGATCCGCGCCGCAGCCCGTCCTAATGCGCCCGTCCTACCGCGCCACCTTGCGCGTCGCCCGCAGCCACTCCTTGTTCATCGCCGTGATCGACGGCAGCGGGATGCCCTTCGGGCAGGCCGTCGCGCACTCGCCGGTCAGGGTGCAGCCGCCGAAGCCCTCTTCGTCCATGGTCGCGACCATGTCCAGGACCCGGGTCTCGCGCTCCGGTGCGCCCTGTGGCAGCACGTTGAGGTGGTTGACCTTGGCCGAGGTGAAGAGCATCGCCGAGCCGTTGGGACACGCGGCCACGCACGCGCCGCAGCCGATGCACTCCGCGTGCTCGAACGCGAACTCGGCGTCCGCCTTGGGCACGGGCGTCGCGTGCGCCTCGGGCGCGGAGCCGGTGGGGGCGCTGATGTAGCCGCCGGAGCCGATGATGCGGTCGAAGGCCGACCGGTCCACGACCAGATCCTTGACCACGGGGAACGCGCCGGCCCGCCACGGCTCGACGTCGATCGTGTCGCCGTCGGCGAAGTGCCGCATGTGGAGCTGGCAGGTGGTGGTGCGTTCGGGGCCGTGGGCGTCGCCGTTGATGACGACGCCGCAGGCGCCGCAGATGCCTTCACGGCAGTCGTGGTCGAAGGCGACCGGGTCGTCACCGGTGAGGATCAGCTGCTCGTTGAGCGAGTCGAGCATCTCCAGGAACGACATGTCCTCGGAGATGCCGTCGATGTCGTACGTGACCATGGCGCCGGTGGCGTCGGCAGCGCTCTGCCGCCAGACGCGCAGGGTGAGCCTCATGCGTAGCTCCGCTGGGTGGGGTGGACGTACTCGAAGACGAGGTCTTCCTTGTGCAGGACGGGCGCGGTGCCGGTGGCCGTGAACTCCCAGGCCGCCGCGTACGAGAAGGCGTCGTCGTGCCGTTCGGCCTCGCCGCCGTCGGTCTGGGACTCCTCGCGGAAGTGGCCGCCGCAGGACTCGGCGCGGTGCAGTGCGTCGAGGCACATCAGCTCGGCGAGTTCCAGGTAGTCGACGATGCGGTTGGCCTTCTCCAGCGACTGGTTCAGCTCTTCGCCGGTGCCGGGCACCTTGATGCGGCGCCAGAACTCCTCGCGGATCTCCGGGATCCGACTCAGTGCCTTGCGCAGCCCGACCTCGCTGCGGGCCATGCCGCAGTGCTCCCAGAGCAGTTCGCCGATCTCGCGGTGGAAGGAGTCGGGGGTGCGGTCGCCGTCGACGGCGAGCAGCAGCCGCAGCCGGTCCTCGGTCTCGGCGACGGCCTCGGCGACCTCCGGGTGGCTGTTGTCGACCGTGTCCTGGTGCGGGTTGCGCGCGAGGTAGTCGTTGATGGTGGACGGCAGGACGAAGTAGCCGTCGGCGAGGCCCTGCATCAGGGCGGACGCGCCGAGCCGGTTGGCGCCGTGGTCGGAGAAGTTGGCCTCGCCGATCGCGAACAGCCCCGGCACGGTGGTCTGGAGGTCGTAGTCGACCCAGAGTCCGCCCATCGTGTAGTGGATCGCCGGGTAGATGCGCATCGGCACCTGGTACGGGTCCTCGGCGGTGATGCGCTCGTACATCTCGAAGAGGTTGCCGTACTTCTCCTCGACCGCCCCCCGGCCGAGTCGGCGGATCGCGTCGGCGAAGTCGAGATAGACGCCCTGGCCGCCGGGGCCGACGCCGCGGCCCTCGTCGCAGACGTTCTTCGCGGCGCGCGAGGCGATGTCGCGCGGGACGAGGTTGCCGAAGGAGGGGTAGATCCGCTCCAGGTAGTAGTCGCGCTCGTCCTCGGGGATCTCGGCGGGCGGGCGGGTGTCGCCGTGCGCCTTCGGCACCCAGATACGGCCGTCGTTGCGCAGCGACTCGCTCATCAGGGTGAGCTTGGACTGGTGGTCGCCGGAGCGCGGGATGCAGGTGGGGTGGATCTGGGTGAAGCAGGGGTTGGCGAAGTGCGCGCCGCGCCGGTGGGCGCGCCAGACGGCGGTGGCATTGCTGTTCTTGGCGTTGGTGGACAGGTAGAAGACGTTGCCGTAGCCGCCCGACGCGAGGACGACGGCGTCGGCGAAGTACGTGGACACCTTGCCGGAGATCAGGTCGCGGGCGACGATGCCGCGGGCCCGGCCGTCGACGACGATCAGGTCGAGCATCTCGGTGCGCGGGTGCATCTCGACGGTGCCGGCCGCGATCTGCCGGGACAGCGCCTGGTAGGCGCCGAGCAGCAGTTGCTGGCCGGTCTGGCCGCGGGCGTAGAAGGTGCGGGAGACTTGGACGCCGCCGAAGGAGCGGGTGTCGAGGAGGCCGCCGTACTCGCGGGCGAAGGGCACTCCCTGGGCGACACACTGGTCGATGATCTCGACGGAGATCTGGGCGAGCCGGTGGACGTTGGACTCGCGGGCCCTGAAGTCGCCGCCCTTGACGGTGTCGTAGAAGAGGCGGTGGACGGAGTCGCCGTCGTTGCGGTAGTTCTTGGCGGCGTTGATGCCGCCCTGGGCGGCGATGGAGTGGGCGCGGCGCGGTGAGTCCTGGTAGCAGAACTGGACGACGTGGTAGCCCTGTTCGGCGAGCGTGGCGCCGGCGGCGCCGCCGGCGAGGCCGGTGCCGACGACGATGACGGTGTGCTTGCGGCGGTTGGCCGGGTTGACCAGCTTCGCCTCGAAGCGGCGGGTGTCCCAGCGCTCGGCGACGGGCCCGGCCGGGGCCTTGGTGTCGACGAGGGGTTCGCCGGTCGCGTAGTCGGTGTACGTGGGCGGGAGGAGGTCGTCCATGTCAGCTCACCACTCCGGTCATGACGCCTACGGGAAGGGAGATGAAGCCGACGGTCAGCACCAGCGCGAGGCCGTTGGCCGTGATCTTCAGGATCCGGTCACGGGTGGCGCTGCCCATGCCGAGAGTCTGTGCGGCGCTCCAGAAGCCGTGCCGGATGTGCATGCCGAGGGCGAGCATCGCGGTGATGTAGATGACGTTGCCGTACCAGGTGGAGAAGGTCGCGACGACGTTCTCGTACGGCTTGCCGGGCTCGGCGTTCTCGTTGACGGTGAGCGTCGTGAGGTCGAGCAGGTGCCAGACGATGAACAGCGCGAGGATGATTCCGCCCCAGCGCATGGTGCGCGTGGCGTAGCTCGCGCGGCGGCGCTTGTGTGCGTAGGCGGTGGGGCGGGCGGCGATGTCGCGGCGGCTGAGCTGGTACGCGCAGACGCCGTGCAGGACGACGGCGGCGAGCAGCACCACGCGCACGATCCACAGGGCCCACTCGTGGTGCAGGACAGGGGCGCCCATGGTGCGCAGCCAGTGTCCGTACGCGTTGAACTCGCCGGGACCGAAGAAGATCTTCAGATTGCCCAGCAGATGCGCGACGAGGTAGCCGAGCATGATCAGGCCGCTGACGGCCATGACGGCCTTCTTGCCGACCGTGGAACCCCAGAGGGTGCCGAGCATCGAGGGCCGTTTGCCGGGGCGCCCGCCGCCCGGCTCACCGGCCTTGCGGTCCGCCCGCTTGTCCGTACGCGTTGCCAGAGCCATGACACGCACGCTAGAGCCGGGCACACCAAGAGGTCCAAGACATGGTTCGGCTCATGTCCATAGCCTGTGCCTATCGTGGGCCTATCCTTGGCCCATGCAGTTCCAGCAGCTCGTCTATTTCGTCGCCGTCGCGGAGACCCTGCACTTCACGCGCGCCGCCGAACGCGTGCATGTCTCGCAGCCCTCGCTCTCCCAGCAGATCCGGGCCCTGGAGAAGGAGCTGGGCGCCGAGCTGTTCGGCCGGGCCCGGGGCAATGTCGCGCTCACCGACGCGGGCGAGGCCCTGCTGCCGACGGCCCGGCGGATCCTCGCGGACGCGGAGACCGCGCGCCACGAGGTGCAGGAGCTGGTCCAGCTGCGGCGCGGGCGGGTACGGCTGGGCGCGCCGCCCAGTCTCTGCACCGGTCTGCTGCCTGAGGTCCTGCGGGTCTTCCACGATCGGCATCCGGGCATCGAGCTGCTGATCGAGGAGAGCGGTTCGCACGACCTCGTACGCGAACTGGCGCGCGGCGCCCTGGACTTCGCCCTGGTGGTGCTGCCGCTGCCGACGCCCTCACCGGCCCTGACGACGGTCGAGCTGCTGCACGAGGACCTGGTGGTGGTCTCGTCTGCGGCGGCGCCGGGACCGCGCCGGCCGGTCCGGATCTCCGACCTCCGGAGGGAACAGCTGGTGATGTTCCGGCACGGCTACGACCTGCGGGAGCTGACCGTCGCCGCCTGCCGCGCCGAGGGGTTCGAGCCGGTGTTCACCGTCGAGGGCGGTGAGATGGACGCCGTGCTCGGCTTCGTACGGGCCGGTCTCGGGGTGGCGGTGGTGCCGAGCATGGTCGCGGAGCAGGCGGGGCGGGATCTGCGGGTCACGCCGCTGGCGCCGCCGGGGCTGCGCCGTACGATCGCGCTCGCGCACCGCAGCGACGTGGCGCCGCCGCGTGCCGCGCGCGAGCTGCAGAAGGTGCTGTTCAGCACGCGGGCACCCGCCCGTACGGGCGGCGCGGGCCGTACGGGCGGAGGCGGCGAGCGCCGCTGACCGTCCGGAACGGACGGCCGGCACCCGCCCGGCCGGCCGTCTGATCCGGGCGGACGGTGTCAGACCGCGTCGGCCAGCGACAGCGTAT
This sequence comes from Streptomyces sp. NPDC050433, assembly GCF_044458565.1. Taxonomy (NCBI): domain Bacteria; kingdom Bacillati; phylum Actinomycetota; class Actinomycetes; order Kitasatosporales; family Streptomycetaceae; genus Streptomyces; species Streptomyces sp. NPDC050433. Next base: position 173,395 of record NZ_JBITIB010000003.1, read on the forward strand.
GGAGCATTTCCGGCGGGCCCGGACGCGCGTAGTACCAGCCCTGCGCCGTGTCGCAACCGAGTCTTCGCAGGTGGTCCGCCTGTGCCCCGGTCTCGACGCCTTCCACGGTCACGGCCAGTTCCAGACCATGGGCGAGGGAGACGATCCCCTCGACGATCTTGAGATCGACGGGGTCGGCCGGGTGCTGCTGCATGCCCTGGGTGAAGGAACGGTCCAGCTTGAGCACGCTCACCGGCAGCCGGCGCAGATTCGCGAGGTTCGAGTAGCCGGTGCCGAAGTCGTCGAGCGCGATGTCGACGCCCATCTCGGCGAGTTGCCGCAGCGGTTTGAGCAGATCCTCGTCCGCGCCGATCAGCGCGGACTCGGTGACCTCCAGGCAGAGCGAGCCCGGCGCGAGGCCGACCCGCTCCAGCACCTCCACCGTGTCGGCGACGAGGCCGGGGTGGTGCAGCTGGGCGGGCGAGAGGTTCACATTGATCCGCACCGGCCCGGCGAAGGTGCCCGCCGCCAGCTCCTCCTGCCACACACGGGCCTGCCGTACGGACTGCTCCAGCACCCAGCGCCCGAGCGGCACGATCAGCCCGGTGTGCTCGGCGAGCGGGATGAACCGGTCGGGGCTGAGCACCCCGTGCGTCGGGTGGCTCCAGCGCACCAGCGCCTCGGCGCCGTGCACCCTGCCGTCGGCGAGATCCACCAGCGGCTGGTACTCGATGAAGAACTCGCCGCGCTCCAGGGCCGCCGGCAGCGACGTGGTGAGCCCGTGCCGGGTGATGGCGCGGGCGTCGGCCTCGGGATCCGCGAGTTCGAACCGGTTGCCGCCCGCCGACTTGGCCCGGTACATGGTGATGTCGGCGCTGCGCAGGACCTCGGCGGCGGTGGACTCGCCGGCCTTGCCCTCCACGATGCCGATGCTGCCCCGGACGGTGAACTCGCGGCCGTCCAGGCTGATCGGGGTGGCCAGCGCGCCGAGTATGCGCGACGCCAGCTCGCCCACCTCGCGCTCGGTGTCGGGTCCGGTGGTCAGGGCGACGAACTCGTCGCCGCCGAGCCTGGCGACCATCTCACCGGGCGCCGTGGCGCAGCTCTGGAGCCGGTCCGCGACCTCGACCAGCATGCGGTCGCCCGCGGAGTGGCCGAGGCTGTCGTTGATCGCCTTGAAGCCGTCGAGATCGAGGTAGCAGAGGCCGAAGCGGTTGGGCGGCGCCGGTGTGCCGTCCGCCGTCTCCTTGGCGGGGGCCAGCGCCTTCTCCAGGCGTTCGAAGAACAGCGTCCTGTTGGGCAGTCCGGTCAGGGCGTCGTGGGTCGCCTCGTAGCGCAGCCGCAGAGTGAGCAGCCGCCGCTCGGTGGTGTCCTCCAGCAACGCCAGTTGGTACTGCGGTTCTCCGTCGACGTCCCGGAGCAGCGAGACGGTCAGATTGGTCCACAGGACCGTGCCGTCGTTGCGGAAGAACGGCTTCTCCGTACGGAAGCTCTCCCGTTCGCCCCGTATCAGCTCGCCGTGCATCTTCCAGACCTGCGGTCCGTCGTCGGGGTGCACCCACTCGCCGACGTTCCTGCTGCGGACATGGTGTTCGAGGCCGCCGAGCATCTGGGTGAGGGTGTTGTTGGCCTCCAGCACATGACCGTCGAGGTCGGCGATGCCGATGCCGATCGCCGCGCCCTCGAAGACCGCGCGGAACCGGGCCTCCGTGGCGTGCAGAGCGTCCTCGGCGGCGCCGCGTGCCGCGAGCGCCGAGCGCGCGATGGCCTCCTGCTCGGCGAGGGTGCGTTCGCGCAGCGCCAGGGCGAATCCGGCGGCGAACGCGTGCTGGAGCCGGGCGCAGCGCGCCCGCAGTTCCTCGGCGGCGTGGTCGCCGGCCGGATCGGCCGCCGCACCGCAGTACAGCACCAGATAGGCGTCGACGACCCCGAGGGAGCGGGCGAGCGCGTCCGGGTCCGTGCAGTGCGCGGCCACCAGCGCCGCCCCGACGCCGTGCGCGGGCGCGGCGTCGAAGATCTTGTCGTGCAGGGCGTCCCTCAACAGGCGTGCCAGGGGCAGCAGATGCTGTTCGAACTCGGTCCGGGTCAGTGAGGTGGCGGTCGCCGGGAAGATCGCGCGGCTCCAGATGGTCGCGAACCGCCTGAGCCGGTCCTCCACTCCGTCCGGTTCCGCCGCGGCGTCCGGGTCCTCCGCCGGCACCTTCACGCCTTGCGTCCCACTCCGGCGAAGCCCGACAACGCGTACGGGTCCTCCTGGCCGACAGGGCTCTCGGGCCGCCAGTGGCCCATGGCCACCAGACCGGGCTCGACGAGCTCGTAACCGTCGAAGAACCCGGCGATCTCCTCGCGCGTGCGCATGACCAGCGGATTGCGGATGTCCTTGTAGACGCCGACCGTGCCGGCGACCTGTTCCTGGGGCAGCGGGATGCCCGCGTACGCGGCGTGCGACACGACGATGACACTGCCGGGGGCAAGGGCCTCGGTCAACTCGGCCACGGCGGCGAAGGGTTTGTCGTCGTCCTGGAGGAAGTGCAGGACGGAGACCAGCAGCAGGCCGACCGGCCGGCCCAGGTCGATGAGGTCGCGGACCTCGGGGCTGTCGAGGATCTGCTGGGGGGCGCGCAGGTCGGCGGCCACGATGGCGGCGTTGTCGTTGCCGTCGAGCACCGCGTTGCTGTGCGCCACGGCGACCGGGTCGTGGTCGACGTACACGACTTTGGCGTCCGGATCGGCGGCCTGAGCGACCTCGTGGACATTGCCGAACGTCGGAATGCCGGAGCCGATGTCGAGGAACTGGGTCACGCCCTCGCCAATGGCGAAACGGACCGCGCGGCGCATGAACGCCCGGTTCGCCTGCATGATCTTGGGAAGCCCCGGAGTGAACTCCATTGCCTTTCGGGCCGCTTCCCTGTCCACTTCGAAATTGTGCGAACCGCCCAAATAGTAGTCATACATGCGGGACACGCTCGGCACCGATATGTCGATGCCCTGCGGTACCCAGGCGGGACGCTCCATCGAGATCTCCAACAAGTCGCCACGGGGGAACGGCCGTGCACACGGCCGGTGTTCGAGCCCGAGGCTACTGATCGCCCGCCAAGAGAGCGAGCTGAAACGGAAATTAGCGGTCCGTTCTCGGTCACACCCGAACCCCACACACCAGCGGTCCGCCGCCACGCACGGGGCGTGGCGGCGGACCGGTTCGGCCGGAGGCGCGACGTGGGGACTACTTGGGCGCTCCGACCAGCTTGGAGTCGGGAGCGACGGCGTACCAGGTGCCGCCGACGCCCTGACCATTGGTGTCACCGGGTTTGGCATCGCCGGCGAAGGTGTAGATCGGCCAGCAGTCGATGGTCTGCTGCTTGATTCCGTCCGGCCGGTCGAACGTCACGAAGCCCTTCTTGATGATGCCTTCGGTGTCATTCTTTTCGACGGGAGCGACTACCGGCCACTTTTCCAGGCAGGCACCGGTGCAGGCGGTCTTCATCGGCCATGCGCTGTCCTTCTTGAACCGATATACCGTCATACCCTTGGCGTCCACCACGATTTCGCCGAGCTTGGGGTCGTTTCGCACGGACAGTCCCGCGAGATCGGCCTCGGTTCCGCCCGCCTCGTCGGCTCCGGCGGCTCCGGGAGCGGCCTTCTTGCCGTCGGGGGCGGAGGCGAACCAGGTGCCGCCCACACCCTGCCCGTTGGCGTCGCCGGGGTTGGCGTCCTTGGCGTAGCGGTACATCGGCCAGCCGCCGAGGGTCAGTTGCTTGGTGCCGTCGGCGCGGGTGACCTCGCCGATCTTCGAGGCGTCGGTGCCGGCGGCGGCCTTGACGTCACCGGCCGCGACGACCGGCCACGCCTTCTCGCACTCGCCCTCGCAGGTCGACTTGGGGGGCTCCGCGGTGTCGTTGTCGAACCGGTAGAGCGTGAAGCCCTCGCTGTCGGTGACGACCTGGCCGAGCTTCTTGCTGTCCCACACGGCCAGTTGGCCGGCCGTCTTGGGTTCGGTCGCCGACTCGTCGCCGTAGCCGCTGTCCGATCCGTAGCCGCCGCCACCGTCGGCGGGCGCGGCGGCGCCGACCGCCTGGCCGTTGGGGCTCTCACCCTTGTCCTGACCGCACGCCGTCGTCAGGGCCAGTACGGCCGCCGCGCTCACCGCGATCGAGGCGTTCCGCCAGGTTTTCATGTCAACTCCCGTAGTTCGTATGCCAGTTGGGGCGCCAGGGCCGCGCCGTTCATGGCCCTAAGTACGCGCGGGAGGGTCAGGAGCGTTCAACGCCGTTCAAAGAATCTTCGGAAAGAAAAAAGAAACGTGGAATGACCCGATACCCCACGATCAGGCGAATCCGGCCCCAAGTCGGCGTGGCGCGCGCCATGTTGATTCAAACTTCCGCCGTGAACCGATCACTTGCCCTGCGGGCCCTGGCCGTCACCGGCCTCGTCTGCATATTCAGCGCGCCCGTCCCGGCCGCCGCGGACATCTGCGTCTCGGCGTGGACGGGGCCGGGCGGTCCGGGCGCGGTCGTCATCATCGGCGACGGGCCCTGCTGGCCCGAGCCTTCGCCGCCTCCGCCGTCCGAACCCCCGCCGGAGCCTCCGCCGCCCTCGGAACCACCGCCCTCGGACCCCCCACCGGAGCCTTCACCACCGCCACCACCGCCACCGCCCGAACGGGAACCCGAGCCGCCGGTGACCGCCGAGTCCGCGCCCGCACCGCCACCGCCCGCACCGCCGCCGGTGCGGCGGGCGGCAGACCCGCCGGCTCCCCCGCCGGCCGTCACTCCGTCGCCGTCGCCGTCCCTGTCACCCTCGCCGCCGCCGAAGGCCGACCCGCCGGAGGTACGGGTCCTGCCCGCGTACAAGGCACCGGTCCGCAAGCAGCCGACCAACAGCACCTCGGTCGTCATGCTCATGCTGCTGCTCACCGCGCCGGCGGTCCTGGCGGCTGCCATCCTTCGCCCCCGTTCCCGCTAGCTGACGGAGACACATGTCGGAATGGCTTGTCCTGACCCTGGCCATGGCCGCCGCCTGCGCGGTCGTCGTGGCCATCGTTCTCATCAACAACCGCCGGGTGCCGGCCGACGACGACCCCTCCGAGAGTCCCGACGTCCTCGAATACATGACGATGATGATCGGCGTGGTCTACGCGATCGTGCTGGGCCTGGCCATCGCGGGCGTCTGGGAGGCGCGCGGCGCCGCCCAGGAGTCCGTACGCCAGGAGGCGCAGGCCCTGCACGAGGTGCAGGCGCGGTCCGAGGTCTATCCGGCCGAGGTGCGTGACCGCATCCGGGGCGACGTCGACGCGTACGTCAGTTTCGTGGTCGACAAGGAGTGGCCGCACATGTCGAAGCACAACAGCCTCAGCGACAAGGGCACGGCGCTGCTGGAGCAGGTGCGGCGGAGCGTCAGCGACTACGTCCCGGCCAACGACCACGAGGCCCAGTCCTATCAGCCGCTGGTCGACCAGGTGGCGGCGGCCGACGACGCGCGGGGCGCCAGGGGCCAGAACGCGGGGGCGACGATGCCGGGGGTCGTCTGGTTCGGCCTCATCACCGGCGCCGTCGTGACCGTGGGGCTGATCTTCACGCTCCAGATCCGCCGCAGCTGGCGCGAGCTGCTGCTGGCGGGGTTGTTCAGTGCTCTGATCGCCTTCCTGCTCTTCCTGATCTGGGACTTCGACGCGCCGTACGGCCGGGGCATCGCGGCGACGGCGGCCCCGTTCGTCGATCTCTTCCCGCACATCCGTACGTAGGGAGTGCCGGCGGCGGGGCGGGCCGCCTGTGCGGCCCGTCCTGCGGCCGGGAAGAGGAGCGGGCCAGTCGGGTGACAGGACAACCCGTTCGCCCGACTGAGATCGCGGCTGTGGTAGGGCGCTTCTAGCGTGCCGGGTATCGAGGTGCATTTCCCGCCATCCGCGGAAACCAGTTCCGCACTGCCCCTCGGAGACCGGAGGGTTGTCCATGCGCGCGATACGTGCCGCGTCCGCCGCTCTGCTGGGAGCGGTCGCACTCGCACTGACCACGCCTGCCACCGCCACGGCCGCGGCGGCGGCCCCTGTCACACCGTTCGGTTTCGCCGTCACCCCCTCGGTGATCGCGGCCGGCGGCCAGGTGACCCTCACGGTCACCGGTTGCAGCAGCACCGCCACCGCCCGGTCCGGGGTGTTCGACGACACCGTCATCCCCTCCGGGGGATCGGCGCGCGCCTCCATCTTCTGGGACGCCAAGCCCGGCGCGATGTACGAGGTGACCTTCACGTGCAACGGCGAAAAGGGCACCACCGACCTCACCATCGCGGGCGGCACCCCGTCCCCGACTCCCACGCCGACCCGGACGTCGACCCCCACCCCGACGCCGACATCGAGCCCGACCGCGACCCGGACGCCGACCTCCAGCTCCACGGCGATCGCGCCTCCCGGCGGTGTCAAGGGCGGCCTCGGCGGCAGCTTCATCGCCATGAACGGCACGGAGCTGGCCATCGGCGGCGGCCTGGTGGCCGCGGCGGCGCTCGGCACCGTCCTGGTCGTACGCCGCCGATCGGCGAGCCGCTGAGCCCGGCCCGCGAGCGGATCGAACGCCCGTGGCCCCAAGTCCCGTCCGGGACTTGGGGCCACGGGCGTTCGCCGTGCCGAAGGCTGGCAGGTCAGACGAGCGTGTCGCTCATGCGACGACGGCGGGCGATGAAGACCGTGCCGCCGACCGCGGCCGTGGCGACCAGACCGGAGCCGACCGCCATCTCGGTCGAGCTGGGGCCGATGGAGCCACCGAGGCCACCCTCCGCGCCCTGGCCGGCCAGTACCCGGAAGCGGTGGGTCGCGACGCGGCTGTTGTCGCTGCACTTGACGGAGAGGTTGTAGTCGCCGGGCGTGGCGTTGTTGTTGATACGGGCCCTGGCCTCCGAGTGGCCCGAAGAGTTCACCGAGAGCTGCGCCGTGGGGAAGGCGTTGGACGTGACGGTGCCGCCGTGGCGACAGCCGTCGACGGTGATGTGCAGCGTGCCGCCCTGGTGGACGGCGAACGGGTTGACGCGGATATTGGTCGGGCCGTTGTTGGCCGCGGCCAGCGGGGCGGAGAGCGCCACGGCGGCGCAGGCCGCGGCAGTCACCATGAGAGCGCGTGAAGCACGCATCGTTGAGCCTCCAGCGGAAGACGCCCCAAAGCGGTGCTCCGGGAAATTCGACGAGTACGCCCTCCATGACGAACCATCACCGGAGTGGACATTCGCCGCATTTCGACACTGGTCCACCCCGGTGAGGCGACACGCCGACGGAACGCGCCCGGCCCCGACGGACCCGCAGGTCACGGACCGTCAGAGGTTTTGTACGACGACTACTCGAATGGTGCAGTTGGTCCGGCCACGGACGGCCGCACCACCCATTCGCCCTCCAGTTCTCGCCGACTCGCAAATCCGCGCTTAACGTGCATTACGAGACGCCCACGAAGGGAGAACCATGGGCTTGCTCCGCAGCGCCTCGGAGTCGAGGAAACGCTCGCCCTGGGGCGTTCTGGCCCTTGTCCTGCTCTCTGGTCTCGCACTGATGCGGAACGGGGCCGATGTCTCGATCGGACCGCCCCAGCCGGCCTCGGCGGCGGCGCTGGACTCACGGCAGGAAGCCGTGACGGAGGCGGCGAACATCCCCATCGTGAAGCCCCTGCCGTACGCCCCGATGTCCCGCGTGACGATTCCGGCGATCAAGGTCGACGCGCCCGTGATGGATGTGGGACTCGACCCGGAGGGCTGGATCGCCGCCCCGCCGCCCGAGGACGCCAACATGGCGGGCTGGTACCAGAACGGCGTCGCACCCGGCCAGCGTGGCACCGCGGTCGTCGTGGGCCATGTCGACAACCAGGCGGGCCCCGCGGTCTTCTACGGCCTCGGCTCGCTGACCAAGGGCGAGCACATCGAGGTGACCCGCTTCGACGAGAAGGTGGCTGTGTTCGAGATCTACGGCGTGGAGGTCTTCTCCAAGAACGACTTCCCGGGCGCGCGGGTCTACGGCGACACCGGCCACGCGGAACTGCGCGTGATCACCTGCGGTGGCGGCTACTCGAAGGCGGGCGGCTACGACGGCAACGTGGTGGTCTTCGCCCGGCTGGTGGAGACCCGCTGAGCGGGTCGGCCAACTCCGTTGCGGGGGTGGGCGGGACGGGTGCGCGCCGTCCCGCCCACCGCGGACATCAGAGCCTCGGTACGGTGATCCCGTAGCCGTTCTTCAGCAGCTTCGGCAGATAGTCCCGGAGCGCTGCCACGCTCTGTGAGCGGTCGCCGCCCGCGTCGTGCGACAGCACCACGACCCCTGGCCCGGCCCCCTCCACCACCCTGCGGACGATCTTCCCGGTGCCCGGCGACTTCCAGTCGAGGGTGTCGAGGGTCCAGGCGAGCGGTTCCATGCCGAGGTCGGCGCCGATCTCGAAGGTGTGCCGGTTCCAGGAGCCGTACGGGGCGCGGAACCAGACCGGCGGGCGGCCCAGCGTCCGCTCGATCACCTCGCTGGTGCGCTCCATCTCCGCCCGGATCTTACTCGGCCTCAGCTTCGGCAGTTCCGGGTGCGACCAGGTGTGGTTGGCCACGATGTGCCCGTCGTCGGCCATCTCGCGCAGCAGGTCCGGCCGGCCCACGGCCATCCCGCCGCAGACGAAGAACATCGCGCGTACGTCGTGCGCGCGCAGCGTCCTGAGGATGCCGGGCGTGTAGCTCGGATCGGGCCCGTCGTCGAAGGTGAGGATCATCGAGCGGCCCAGGTACGGCATCTTCAGGAGGGGTTCGGTGCGTACGGGAAGCTTGGCCGGCCGGTACTCGGGCGGCTGGAACTCCGTCATGGGGCTCAGCCGGTAGGCCGACGGCCGACGGGCCGGCGCCTGCGGTCCCGGCGCCTGCGGTCCCGCCACCGGGGTGCCCCCCGTCGGGCTCGCGGTCGCCGGGCGGCCCGGCGTTTGGGCGTCTCCCGCGGTCAGTAACCGGGTCAGCCCCACCGCCCCGAGGACAGCGGCGATACGCAGCACGGCCCGGCGCCCCGGAATCAACTGGTCCTTCTTGATGGCATCCATGGCCAATGGCTCGCACGGCGGGTGTGGCACGGCGCTCACCGACACCACGGATGGCGGAAAAAACACTCAATGGGATGAGCTGATGAGCATCATTTGCGACCGATGGCGAGGCCCCCGAGGTGGCGTCGTCCGGGAGCGGATAGCCTCGCTGCCGTGACGGATCAGCAGCCCTCCCCCTTCGAACGCGGCACCGACGGCCCCAAGGTGATCGTGGCCGGTGTGGACGGCTCCGAGTCGTCACTCCGCGCGGCGGCGTACGCCGGTGGTCTCGCCCGGCGGCAGAACGCCCTGCTCGCGATCGTGTACGTCCAGCCGCTGATGTCCTCGGGGGCCGCGCTCGGCGCCCCGGTCGCGGACACGACCGGGGAGATCGCCGAAGGGCTCGCGGAGGAGATCCGCTCCAGCGCGGAGCGGGTCAGAGGCATCTGGGACGTCCGCTGGGAGTTCCACACGCTGCGCGGCGACCCCTACAACGGGCTGGTCACCGCGGCCGACGACCTGAAGGCGGACGCCGTGGTGGTGGGCGCGTCGGAGTCGGCGGGACACCGGTTCATCGGCTCGGTGGCGGTGCGGCTGGTCAAGGCGGGCCGCTGGCCGGTGACAGTCGTCCCGTAGGGCCCGGGTCGCCGGGCAGGTGTCAACGGCCCATCGTGAGGCCGTCCTTGGCGGCCCCGCGCCCGAGGACCGCCTCCTCGATCGAGGACCGTGCGGCCCGGTAGTCGTCCCTCGACGGGTCGTCGTCCAGCGCCTTCGACAGATTGATCACCCGTCCGACACTGTTGTCCATGGTCTGCGGGATGAACTCCGCCTTCGTCACGACCCAGCGCTCCCCCTTGGCGGCGGGCGGCGCGAAGGTGAACCGGCCGATCGAGCCCTGGGTGCCGCGCGGGTCGAACTGTCCGGCGTTGTTGACCATCTCGCCGGCGATCTGGTCACCCATGCCGTAGATGATCCAGGTGCCGTTGACCTTCTCGTACGCCTGCGGGGCATGGACGTGCGTGCCGATGATCAGGTCGATGTCGGGGCGGCCGTCGGTGGTGGACCCGGTGAGCCGTTCGCCGAGCCGGAGTTGCTTCTCGTCGGGCGCCGTCTGCCATTCCGTGCCCCAGTGCATGCTCACGACGACGATGTCGGCGCCCGCCGCGCGGGCGGCCCGTGAGTCGGCGACGATCTGCTCCTCGTCGATGAGGTCGACGGCCCAGGGCTGTCCCTCGGGCAGCGGGATGCCGTTCGTGTCGTAGGTGTACGCCAGTTGGGCCACCTTCGCGCCGCCCGCTTCGAGCAGTGCGGGGCGGGCGTCCTCCTCGGCCGAGCGCGCCGAACCGGCGTGCTTGACCCCGGCCTTGTCGAGCGCGTCGAGCGTGCGGCTGATGCCCTCGGCGCCGGCGTCCAGGGTGTGGTTGGAGGCGGTGGAGCAGGAGTCGTAACCGGTCTCCCGGAGTGCTGAGGCGACCTCGGGCGGCGACTTGAACGACGGGTAGCCGGTGAAGGGGCCGCCGTCGGGGCCGTACACCGTCTCCATGTGACAGATCGCCACATCGGCGGCCGAGACGACGGTCTTGACCCCGGCGAGCATCGGTACGAAGTCGTGGCCCTCGCCGCCCGCGTCGGTGTTCGCCTGGCGGATGACGGAGTCGTGCGGCAGGACGTCTCCGGAGGCGACGAGCGTGAACCCGCGCTGCGGCGCCGTGCCGTCGGCCGACGAAGACCCCAGCCCCTCGGAACTTCTGACGGGCCGGTCGAGGGCCGAGTCCGCCGTGCCGGATCCGGCGCATCCCGCGGCCGTACCGAGCAGGAGGGCGGCGGCGGCTGCCGTCCCTTGTCGCATGCGCGTCGTCATCGGTCAGGCTCCTTCATTGACGAGGAAGGCGACCAAACGGTCATAGCATGCATAACTTCATATTAATATGATTAATGCTGCAAGTCTGGCGAAGCACCTGAGATGGACGAAAGGGATCGGCCCAACCGTTCACCGCACCACTCGCCGCGCGGAGCGACCGCTCGTCGCAGACCCTTGTGAGCCGACTGTCCCCGGACGCACGGATGCGTTCCGATACGCCAACGGCAGCGACGCCGGCGACCTCCGCGCGAAGGGACGTTCACGATGACCACCGCCACGGCCACGGCGACGACCGACGAGCGGGCACTGACCGAGTTGCAGCGCGACCACGGCCCCGCGCTGCTCCACTTCCTGCTCGGCCTGACCTACGGCGACCGGCAGCGCGCGGAGGACCTGGTCCAGGAGACACTGGTCCGCGCGTGGCAGCACCCGGAGGCGTTCGAGGGGCCCTACGAGTCCATGCGGCCCTGGCTGTTCACTGTGGGCCGCCGGCTGGCGATCGACGCCCGCCGCTCACGCCTCGCCCGCCCGACCGAGGTCAGCGACGGCGTCCTGGAAGCCACCCCGGAACCGGGCGATCCCACGGAGCGCTCCGTGGCCGCGCTCGACGTGCGCGAGGCAGTGAAGACGCTGAGCCCGGAGCACCGCGCCGTACTCGCGCAGATCTACTTCAAGGGGCTCAGCGTGGTCGAGGCCGCGCAGGTGCTCGGCATCCCGGCCGGCACCGTCAAGTCCCGCTCCTACTACGCGCTGCGCGCCCTCGGCCGCTCGCTGCCCGGCTACCACGGCTACCACAGGTCCTCCTCGTCGAAGAGTGCGAGGAGCGCCGCGCCGTCGGCCACCTCCACATAGGCGGCGGCGCACGCCGCGCAGCCGTCCAGGTGCCCGGCGATCGTCCGGTCCTCCTCGGGCGTGAGCGCCCCCAGCGCGTAGGCACCGAGCTGCGACCGCACATGCGGGTCACCGCCGGCCTCACCCGTCACAATCGCCTCCGGTCCGCTGTCCGATCCTGCTCTTCTGGCCACGCTGGGCACCGGCCGCCGGTTCAATGCTCCGTGAAGCAGCGTCCACGGAGAGGAAGGAAGGCGGAAAACAATGCGTCCGGAACGTCATGACGAAGGCGGCGGTGGCGGCCTGCTCGTCCCCATGGCATGGATGTACGCGGAGTACATCGCCGACCAACTACTGCGCACCGGCGACCTGATGCCGCCCACGACACTTGAGTACCGGGCGGGTCGCGACGCGCTCGCCCTGACCATCTACCTGTCCGACGGGCCGGTCGGCGGGCCCGGCGGTGTGGCGCGGATGGCCGAGTGGCGGACACTGACCGCGTACGGCACCGGTTGGCGTGAATGGGTCTGTCACCAGCTCGACCTGCTGGAGACCCGCGCATGCCAGGCGGAACGATCCGGCACCGCCCGTCCCGACCCGGATCTGGAACTGGCCCTGGCCGCCTGGCGGTGGCTGGAGGAGACCGAACTGCTGGCACCGGATCTCGACGCGGTGGGGGCGCCGGGCGGCGATCCACTGACGGACGAGGGCGGGGGCACGGAGAGACCCGAGGAGGAGGGGCCACAGGTCTGGACCCCGGCGTGGCAGCTGGGGCTGCCGCTGGGGCATCTGGCGATCGCTCTGTTCTGACCTCACGTGCCGTGCACTCCCGCGCGGTACTTGGGGATCCGTACGGTGATCCGCATGCCCGCCCCCACCCCCGTCTCGATGACGAGCCCGTAGTCGTCCCCGTACACCTGGCGCAGCCGCTCGTCGACGTTGAGCAGTCCGATGCCCGTGGACAGACCCCCCTCGCCACGCAGGATCCGGCGCAGCCGCTCCGGGTCCATCCCCACCCCGTCGTCCTCGATCACCACCTCGGCCTCCGATCCGGCGTCGAGCGCGCTGATCGTGATGTGGCTCATCGTGATCTTGCCTTCGAGGCCGTGCTTGACCGCGTTCTCGACGAGCGGCTGGAGGCAGAGGAACGGCATGGCGACCGGCAGCACCTCGGGCGCGACCTGGAGGGTGACCGACAGCCGTTCGCCGAAGCGGGCCCGGACGAGCGCCAAGTACTGGTCGATGGAGTGCAGTTCGTCGGCGAGGGTGGTGAAGTCGCCGTGCCTGCGGAACGAGTAGCGAGTGAAGTCGGCGAATTCCAGGAGCAGTTCGCGGGCGCGCTCCGGATCGGTGCGGACGAACGAGGCGATGGCGGCCAGTGAGTTGAAGATGAAGTGCGGCGAGATCTGGGCACGCAGCGCCTTGATCTCCGCCTCGATCAACTGGGTGCGGGAGCGGTCGAGTTCGGCGAGTTCGAGCTGGACGGAAACCCAGCGCGCGACCTCCCCGGCCGCCCGCGCCAGGACGGCGGACTCCCGTGGGGCGTACGCGACGAGCGTGCCGAGTACCCGGTGGTCGACCGTCAGCGGCGCGGCGACGCCCCAGCGCAGCGGACAGTCCAGATCGCCGCAGCCGCTGGCGAAGGCCGTGTCACGCCCGCTGGTGAGCAGGGCCTGCACATGGTCCATCACATGCCTGCCGTGGTGCTCGCCGATGCCGTCCCAGACGAGCACCCGGTCCCGGTCGGTGAGGCAGAGCGCCTCCGTGCCCAGCAGTGAGCGCAGTCGGCGGGCGGCCTTGCCCGCGCTCTCCTCGGTGAGCCCGGCGCGCAGGGGCGGCGCGGCGAGCGACGCGGTGTGCAGGGTCTCGAAGGTGGCGTGCTCGACGGGCGTACCGACGTCGCTGGTGCGGTCCGGGCGTCCGCCTCCGCCACGGCGTCCGAGCAGGAAGCCGACGGCGAGCAGCAGCGTGCCGAGGACGAGCAGGATCGCGAGGGCCGCGCCGCTCATCGGGGGCCCCCTCTGGCGCGGGGCATCAGGGCCTCCGGGAGATGGAAACGGGTCATGGCCGCCTTGGTCCCCGGCGGTATCCGCGACCGCGTGGCCAGCGACACCAGGATCATCGCGAGGAAGCCGACCGGCACCGACCAGACGGCGGGCCAGGCGAGCAGGGCGTGCGGCCATCCGGACCGTACGGCGCCGCTGACCGTGATCCCGATGGCCACCAGCGCCGAGCCGCCGCCGAGCAGCAGGCCGGCGATCGCACCGGGCGGGGTGAGCCTCCGCCACCAGATGCCGAGCACCAGCAGCGGGCAGAACGACGAGGCGGAGACGGCGAACGCCATGGCGACGGCGTCGGCCACCGGCATACCGCTCACGACCAGCGAGCCGCCGAGCGGTACGAGGATCGCGAGCAGCGTGGCCAGCCGGAAGTGCCGAACGCCGCGCGAGGACAGCACGTCCTGGGTGAGCACTCCGGCCACCGCCATGGTCAGACCGGACGCGGTGGACAGGAACGCGGCGAAGGCGCCGCCCGCGACGAGCGCGCCGAGCAGATCGCCCGCCGTACCGCCGATCACCAGATCGGGCAGCAGCAGCACGGCGGCGTCGGCATCCGTACCGAGGGCGGGCGCGGGCGCGTACAGGCGCCCGAGCGCGCCGTACACCGGCGGCAGCAGATAGAACCCCCCGATCAGGGCGAGCACGCCGACCGTGGTGCGGCGGGCCGCCCGGCCGTTGGGGCTGGTGTAGAAGCGGACGACGACGTGCGGCAGCCCCATGGTGCCGAGGAAGGTAGCGACGATCAGTCCGTACGTCGCGTAGAGCGGGTGGTCGACGCGGCTGGACATCTCGGTGAGTTCGAAGTCGATCGCGGGCCGTCCGTCGCCCTGCCAGGCGAGCAGCAGGAAGATCGCGGGGACGAGCAGGGCCGTGAGTTTGAGCCAGTACTGGAAGGCCTGCACGAAGGTGATGCTGCGCATGCCGCCCGCCGCGACGGCCACCACCACGACGACCGCGACGAGGACGGCGCCGAACCAGTTCGGCGCGCCGGTAAGGATCTCCAGCGTGAGCCCGGCGCCCTGGAGTTGCGGCACCAGATAGAGCCAGCCGGCACCCACGACCAGCGCGCTGACCACGCGCCGGGCGGGGCGCGACTCCAGTCGTCCCTCCGCGAAGTCGGGGAGGGTGTACGCGCCGGAGCGGCGCAGCGGGGCGGCGACGAAGATCAGCAGGACCAGATAGCCGGCGGTGTAGCCGACCGGGTACCAGAGCATGTCGGGGCCGTGCAGCAGGAGCAGGCCGGCGATGCCGAGGAAGGAGGCGGCGGAGAGGTATTCGCCGCTGATCGCGGCGGCGTTGAGGCCGGGCCGTACCGTACGGGAGGCCACGTAGAAGTCGGAGGTGGTACGGGATATGCGCAGGCCGAACCCGCCGACGAGGACGGTGGCGACCACGACGACGGCGACGGCCGTCACCGTCCAACTCTGGCTCACGGCAGCGGCCGGCCCTTCACGAGCCGGGCGAAGTCCCGCTCGTTGCGCTCCGCGCGGCGCACGTACCACCAGGCCAGCAGGGTCAGCAGCGGATAGGCGGCGACGCCGAGCACCACCCAGACGACAGTGGTGTCGCGCAGCGCGGCGAAGACGAGCGGAAGGGCGCCGACGACCGTGGCGAGCAGCGCGAACGCGGTGAGCCCGGCGCGGAGTTGGCTGCGCATGAGGGAGCGGACGTAGGCGTCGCCGAGTGCGGTCTGCTCGTCGATCTCGGCCTGCGCGCGGTAGCGGGGCAGCGGGCGCACCCGGCGGGGTTCGCCGGTGACGACCTCGCGTTTGGGGGTGGATTCGGCGGTCATGATCCCCTCCCCCTCGTGCCGTCGTGCCACGGTCGTCGTCGCGGTGCCAGGGCCGGAGTCTAAACAGACCGTCAAGGCGGAGGGAAGCCCCCGCACGCCACCGCCCGGCGGGCGAAGCGCCAGGTCAGCGGCCGGGCAGCCGCATCAGCAGATCGCGTACGGCTCTGGCGTGCCGTCTGCTGACGGCGAGTTCCGCGTCGCCGACGCGCACGCTCATGGCACCCGCGTCGAGGCGCAACTCGTCGATACGGGCGACGGCGACGAGATGGCGGCGGTGGATCCGTACGAAACCGCGCGAGCGCCAGCGCTCCTCCAGGGTGGTGAGCGGGATACGCACCAGATGGCTGCCGGTGTCGGTGTGGAGTCTGGCGTAGTCGCCCTGGGCCTCGGCGTAGACGATGTCGGCGACAGGGACGAAGCGGGTCACGCCGCCGAGTTCGACGGGGATCTGGTCGGTGGAGGTGTCCACGACGGGGCCGCGCTCCCCCACCAGTTCGGCGACCCGCCGTACGGCCTCGGCCAGCCGCTCCCGGCGGACGGGCTTGAGCACGTAGTCGACGGCCTTGAGGTCGAACGCCTGGACGGCGAAGCCCTCGTGGGCGGTGACGAAGACGATCAGCGGGGGTTCGGCGAAACCCGCCAGGAGCTTGGCGACGTCGAGCCCCGTCAGTCCCGCCATGTGGATGTCGAGGAAGACGACGTCGACGGCGGCCGGGTCGTCGGGACCGGCGTCGAGGGCGGCCCCGATACGGCGCAGCGCCTCGGTCGCGCTCGTGGCGCCCTCGGCGCTGCGGATCCGCGCGTCGGCCCGCAGGAGGTACAGCAGCTCTTCGAGGGCGGGCGCTTCGTCGTCCACGGCCAGTACACGCAGCATGACGGGGAAGTTTAAGGGCTGTGGGCCCAGGGGGCCCCGGATCGGTTCGTGGAGAAGGACGCGGGCTTGAGCGATTTGCCGTCGCGCCCCGTATCTGGAGGCATGCGGACCCCGGAGATCCATCGCGACGTCGGCGCCTACGCACTGGGTGTGCTCGACGCGGCCGATGCCTTCCGCTTCGAGGACCATCTCATGGACTGCCCGCACTGCGCACTGCTGTTGGGCGATTTCGACGGGGTGAAGGGGCAACTCGACGCGTACACGCGGCAGACTCCCGCGCGGGTGGCTCCCTTCGTGTCGGCGGGGCCCGAGTTGCTGCACCGGATGCTGGAGGGGACGGCCGCCCGGCCGCGGGTGAGCCGCCGGCGCCGGCTGGCTCTGGTCGCGGCGGCGGTGGTGATCGCGGTGGGTGGCCCGTACGCGATCGTGGACGCGCAGTGGGGCGGTGGCGGCTCCCCGACGGTGCCGGCCGCCGAGCGGTGGACGGCGACGGACCGCAGGACCGGGACGGCGGCGGTGGTGACGGCGGCGGAGAAGGGCTGGGGCACGGAAGTCGCGCTGGAGCTGTCGAAGTCGGCGGCGACCGGGGTGTGCGCGCTGGTGGCAGTGGGCCGTGACGGGTCGGAGGAGACCGTGATGACCTGGACAGCCAGTGGTGCGGCCGACGGTCCCATGGTCACGTGGGGCGGTGCGGCGCTACCGCTGGGGGAGATCGACCGGTTCGAGGTCCGTACGGCCGGGGGGCACCGGCTGATGACGGTGCGGGGCGGGTGAGGGCGGGGGCGTGCTCCTGGGCGGGCGACGCGTCGTCGGAGCCGGCCGATGGCTGGACGAGCCCCGCACCACGTGCGGGCGACGCTACTTGAGGAACCGGGACGTCCGGCGGTCCGCCAGCGGTTTGCCGCCTGTCTGGCAGGTCGGGCAGTACTGGAGCGACGAGTCGGCGAAGGCGACCGATCTGATCGTGTCGCCGCAGACCGGGCACGTCTCGCCGGCCCGGCCGTGCACCTGTAGGCCGCTCTTCTTCTCCGCCTTGAGCCGGCCGGCCGCGACGCCGCGCGAGCGTTCGACGGCCGCCTTCAGCGACGTGCGCATCGCCTCGTACAGGGTGGTGGTCTCGTCGTCGGTCAGATTGTGGACCGGTTTGAAGGGCGACATCTTCGCCGCGTGCAGGATCTCGTCGCTGTACGCGTTGCCGATGCCCGCGATCAGCCGCTGGTCCCGCAGGGCGCCCTTGAGCTGCCGCCGTTCCCCCGCGAGCAGCGTGGCGAGCGCGTCGCGGTCGAAGGCGTCGTCGAGCGGGTCGGGGCCGAGGCTCGCGATGGCGGGCACCTGGGAGGGGTCCCGTACGAGATGGACGGCGAGCCGCTTGGTGGTGCCGGCCTCGGTCAGGTCGAAGCCGTCGCCCTCCGCCAGGACGGTCCGCAGCGCCAGCGGGCCCTTGCCGGGGCGCGGCGGCGCCGCGGGGAACTCGTCCTTCCAGCGCAGCCAGCCCGCGCGGGCCAGATGGATCGCGAGATGCAGCCCGGACCCGCCCGCGACGATGTCGAGCCACTTGCCGTGCCGCTCGATCGCCGAGACGGTGGCGCCCTCCAGGGCGGTGAGCGGCGGGTCGTACGTCTTGAGGACGTTGATCGTCAGGGGCAGGACGCGGACGATCTCCTTGCCGACCAGATGGCCGTCGAGGAATTCGCGCAGCGCTTCGACTTCGGGGACTTCCGGCATTCCTCCAGGGTGCCGCAGCGCCGGAGCGAACGCCCGGCGGGCAGCGGCCCCTGGTCAGAGCCCGTAGACCGCCGTGGCCGTCGCGCCGAAGACCGCCCGCCGCTCGTTCCCGCTCAGGTCGCCGGTCAGCGTACGGGTGACGTCCATGACCTCGGCGTACGAGGCGGCCAGCCGGCACACCGGCCAGTCCGAGCCGAACATCAGGCGGGCGGAGCCGAAGGCGTCGAGCACGGTCTCCGTGTACGGGCGCAGCGTCTCGGCCGTCCAGCGGTCCCACTCGGCCTCGGTGACCATGCCGGAGAGCTTGCAGACCGTGTTCGGCCTGGCGGCCAGCGCCCGGACATGACCGGCCCAGGGGTCGAGGCTGCCGGACGCGATGGGCGGCTTGCCGAGATGGTCGAGTACGAAGGTCAGCTGCGGCAGCAGCGCGGCGACGGTGATCGCGGCCGGTAGCTGGTGGGGCAGGACGATCAGGTCGTACGCGAGCCCGGCGGCGGCCACGGCGGCGAGCCCGTCCCGTACGTCGGGACGCAGCAGCCATTCGGGGTCGGGCTCGCCCTGGACCTGGTGCCGGATGCCCACGAGCTTGTCGCCGCCGGGGAGTTCGCGCAGTGCGGCGAGGGTGTCGGCGACACCGGGGGCGGTGAGGTCGGTCCAGCCGACGACGCCGGCGATCAGCTCGTTCGCCTCGGCGAGGGCGAGGAATTCGGGGGTCTCCTCGGGGACGGTGACGGTCTGGACGAGGACGGTGGCGCCGACTCCGGCCGCGCGGGCCTCCGGCGCGAGGTCGGCAACGCCGAAGTTCCGCCGGATGGGTGCCATGGCGGACCCGGTGATCCAGTCCTGGTCACGTACGGACAGGTCCCACACGTGGTGGTGGGCGTCCACGACGGGCGCCGACGCGGTCGGCCGCCGGGTCGGGGTCGGCGCTCCGCTCATCGGGCGTCGCCCGCCAGCAGACCGTCGGCGCGCAGGTCGTCCCAGAGCGCGTCGGGGACCGTGCGGCCGTACATGTCCGCCGCGTCCTGGACCTCGTCGGCGGACCGCGTCCCGACGAGGACGCTCGCGACGGCCGGATGTCGCAGGGGGTAGGCGATGGCGGCGGCACGCAGCGGGACGCCGTGCCGCTCGGCGACGGCCTTGATGCGCAGGGCGCGCTCCAGGAGCGGTGGCGGGGCGGCCCTGTAGTCGTACGTCGCGCCGGGGCGCGGGTCGGCGAGCAGCCCGGAGTTGAAGACACCGCCGACGACCACGCTCCGGCCGCGCTCGGCGGCCTCGGGCAGCAGCTCGGTGAGGGCGGACTGGTCGAGGAGCGTGTAGCGGCCCGCGCACAGGACGACGTCGACGTCCGTGTCCCGCAGGAAGCGTGTGAGCACGGCGGTCTGGTTCATTCCGGCGCCGATGGCGCCGATGACGCCCTCCGCGCGCAGGCGCTCCAGGGCGGGGTATGCCTGGCCGAACGCCTCGTCGACATGGTCGTCCGGGTCGTGCAGGTAGACGGTGTCGATGCGGTCGGTGCCGAGCCGTTCGAGGCTGTCCTCGATACCGCGCCGTACGCCGTCGGCGCTGAAGTCCCAGACGCGGCGGTGTGTGGCGCGTACGGCGAAGCCGTTGGCCAGGTCGTCGCCGTCTGCGAACGGCAGGGGCTCCAGCAGGCGGCCCACCTTGGTGGACAGGGTGTAGTCGGCGCGGGGGCGGGAGCGCAGGGCCTCGCCGAGCCGGCGTTCGGCGAGGCCGATGCCGTAGTGCGGCGCGGTGTCGAAGTAGCGGATGCCCGCGTCCCAGGCGGCGTCGACCGCGGCGGCGGCGTGCTCCGGTTCGACGGGGGTGTAGAGATTGCCGATCCCGGCCGATCCGAAGGAGAGCTCGGATACGCCGACCTCGCCGCGTCCGAGGGTGTTCTGCCGCATGGCGCTGTGCCTCCCGAAGTTGACACCCAGAATATTCATCGGATGACTGGGTGGCGTCAACAGTTTTGAGGGGGCGAAGTCGGCGACCTGCCGGCCCATGTCCGTTCAGCGCGCCCGGCGTTGGGGAGCACCACCGGGCCGTGCCGGTGAGGCGGGAATTGTCCGACCTATCATGCCAAGTCTGCCCGTGCGGGAAGGGCGGGTTCAGCAGCTTCGGCGGCTTCGGCAGGCGGCGCCAGGCTCAGCAGCGCGTTCAGCTCCTCGGTCATGTTCTTCGCCAGCCCGCCGAGGTCCGGCACCGCCTTGCCGTCGGCGACCAGACCCACATGGACCTGACCGCCGTAGGTCGTCAGCCCCACAGCCAGGGACTGGCCACGCGCCAGCGGCGCCATCGGATAGACCTCGCGCAGCGGGCAGCCGCCGAACGAGAGCGTCGCGCGCGGCAGCGGCACGCTCGTCACGAGCACGTCGAAGAGGATCCGGGCGGCGCTGCCGGCGAGCGGCGCGCCCAGCCGGTGCGCGAGCGGATGCAGTTGCCCGGCGATTACGGCCACCGCTCCGGGACCCCGCGAGGGACCGTCCTTCTTGTTGCGGTCCATGGCGCGGCGCACCGCGCTCAGCCGGGCCGACGGATCGGGCTCGGAGACCGGCAGACCGAGGAGGTACGCGGAGAACTGGTTGCCCGAGCCGGAGACGCCGCCCGCGCCGGCGCCCTGCCGGGCCCGGCTCGGCCGCCGCCCCGAGACCGGCACCAGGGCGCGCGGGTCGGAGCGCGGGTCGCTGTCCGGGAGCCGGTCACCGCGCTCCAGCATCCAGCGCCGCAGCCCGCCGGCCACGGTGGCGAGCAGGACGTCGTTGACCGTGCCGCCATGCGCCTTGCGCACCTGCCGTACGTCCTCCAGCGCGAGCACGGCGGTGGCCAGGCGCCGGGTGCCGCTGGAGCCCGCCATGAGGGCGGGCGTACCGCGCAGGTCGAGCCGGCTGGCACGGACGACGGAGGCGCCGATCCCGAGCGCCTTGCGCAGCTCGGCGAGCCGGTTCCGCGCCAGGTCGGCCGCCTGCCAGGGACCGGGCAGCCAGGAGCGGGGCGGCGCGGGGCGCGCACGCCGGGCGCCGGCGGCGCGCACGTCGGCGATCTGGTCGAAGATCCCGGCTCCGATGGCCACGGCGCGCATGCCGTCCGCGAGCGCGTGGTGCAGCTTCACCAGGACGGCGAAGGGGCGTCCGGCCGGTGCGCCGCCGGACCCCGCGGCCCCGGGCGCGGCGCCGCCCGTCAGGACGTACATCTCCCACGGCGGGATGCCGCGCTCGAGCGGCCGTTCCATGAGTTCTCCGGCCAGCCGGGCGGTCTCCGCGGCGAAGTCTCCGGGCGGCAGTCGAAGGTGCCTGACGTGTCTGCGTACGTCGAAGTCCTTGTCCACGCTCCAGGCGGCGCCGCCCACGGGCAGCAGCACGTCCCGCACCCGCATCCGGAGCCGGGGGACGGCCGCCGTGCGGGTGGCCAGCAGCTCCAGCAGCGCCTCGTCGTCGCCGGTCCGGGTGCCCGGTGGCGCGGCTCCGGGAGGGGCCGCCTCGAAGACGGCGAGCGCGCCGAGGTGCATCGGATGGTCCGGGGATTCGAGATGCCAGAAGGCCAGATCAAGAGGTGCCAGCAGCTCGGTGGTCAAGGGGGCCTCATGTCTTGGGGGACGAAGGAGACAGGGAGAGCAGAACAAGGCAGGTCAGGTCAGGCCAGAGAGAGGCGGCAAGTCAATCGCCTGCGGTCGGTTACGGTCAAGTACGAACACGATACGCTCAGTTAGCGTGACTGTAATGCCCCACGCCTTTCGCGGCCCTCTCAGCCGTCCCGCTCCGGCCGTCACGGAATCGTGAACTCGCCCCACACGCTCTTGCCGCCGCCGCGCGACTCCACGCCCCACTCGTCGGCCAGCACGTCCACCAGGACCAGTCCGCGGCCCGAGATCCCCGTCTCCCCCGCGTCCTGGATCCGGGGCAGCACACTCGACCGGTCCTCCACCTCCACGCGCAGCCGTCTCTCCGGGCCCGGCAGCACGCGGACGGTCACGGTCGCGCCGCCGTCGGTGTGGGTCAGGGCGTTGGTCATCAGCTCGTCGGACACCAGCTCGATGTCGTCCGACCGGTCCCCCGCGCCCCAGGCACGTACCGCCGCCCGGACCATGTGGCGGGCCGACGCCAGCGCCTCGGGTTCGCCCCGCCCCACCTGCTGCTGGAGCCTGCCGCCGGTCCTGCCGGGGGACGCGCCCTGTCTGCGCAGCAGCAGTACGGCGACATCGTCCTCACCGCCCCGGCCGTCCACCACCCCGCAGAGCCGGTCGGCAAGCTCCTGGAGGTCGCGGGGGCCGTCCGCGATCACGCCGGCCAGTCGCTGCATCCCCTCGTCCAGATCGGTGCCGGGCATCTCCACCAGTCCGTCGGTGTAGAGGACCAGCGTCTGGCCGGGATCCAGCTCGACGGTGTTCACGGGATAGTCGACCCGGCCGAACTCCGTTGAGAGTCCCAGCGGCAGTCCGCCCTCGGCGGGCAGCCGGCGGCAACTGCCGTCGGTGTCCCGGATCATGGGATCGACATGACCGGCCCGGACCATCCGGACGACGCCCGTCGCCAGGTCGGCCTCGGCATAGACGCAGGTCGCGAAGCGGTCGGTGTCGAGTTCGTGCAGGAACTCCGAGGCCCGCGCCATCACCGTGGCCGGGGTGTGACCCTCGGCCGCGTACGCACGCAGCACGATCCGCAGCTGTCCCATCACGGCCGCGGCGTCGGTGTCGTGGCCCTGTACGTCGCCGATGACGGCACCGACCCGGCCGCCGGGCAGCGGGATGACGTCGTACCAGTCACCGCCGACGTCCCTGCCGAGCCGGGCCGATCGGTAGCGGACGGCGATCTCCGCACCGGCCACGGCCGGGATCCGGCGCGGCAGCATCGCCCGCTGGAGCCCTTCGGCGAGATCGTGCTCCTGCTCGAAGAGCACGGCGCGCTGGAGGCTCTGCGCGATGCCGCTGCCGAGAGCGACGAGCAGATTGCGGTCCTCGGTGGTGAAGCCGATTTTGTCTCCGTAGAGCAGCCCGACGGCCCCGATGGGGCGGCCCTGCGCGATCAGCGGCAGATAGGCCGCCGATGTGATACCCAGATGGCTGATGTGCGGCCACAGGCCGGCGTAGGAGGTGGCGAAGTCCTCCGCGGTCTCGATGAACCGCGGGGCGAGCGTCCGGATCACCTCGCTCATCGGGTACTCCTCGTCCACCCGTGTGATGCGTGTGCCCGGTACGAACGAGCCCGCGGGGCCGTCGGCGACCAGACGGATACGCCCCGAGTCGAGGAGACCCATGACCATGCTGGCGGCGCCGAGGTGTTCGAGGCCGTCCGACTCCTTCAGGACATCGATGACGTCCTGGACCGTTCTGGCGTGCGCGAGGGCGGCCGTCGCGCCCTCGACCACGGTGGTCCGGCGTCGGCGCTCCTCGTCGAGTTCGAGCCGTGCCATCGAGTCGGCGAGTTCCTGGGTGGCGTCGCGCATGATGCCGATGAGCCGCTGCGGACGGCCGGTCTCGTCGCGGCGGACGGTGCCCTGCGCGTGGGTCCAGCGCAGGGTGCCGTCACGGCGCCGGACCCGGAAGTACGCGCCGCAACCGTCCTCGCCGCTGCTGATCGCCTCGCTCACAAAGGCGTCGAGCCGGTCGTTCTCGCCGGGCGGCAGGCGCTCCAGGACATTCGCGCGGGTGCCGTCGTAGTCGTCCTCGTTCACGTCGAGGATGCCCAGCGCCACCCGGTCCAGATGGAGCAGGCCGCTGCCGAGATCCCAGTCGAAGCAGCCCATGCCGGTGAGGGCCAGGCTCAGTTCCGGCTTCGCGGGCCAGTCGTCGGGGAGCGACGCAGGCCCCGCTTCCCGATGGACCATGGGGTCACTCTGTCATCATTTGTCGGATATCTCGACCGGTCCGACGGGGCCCATCAGGTCGGGAAAGTGAGGGGACCGGCCGGGTCGTCGTCCGGGGCCGACGGGGTGTAGCCCGGGTCGGACAGCGTGCCGGGGTCGCCGTCGAGCGGCATGTCGGGACCTGGCCGCTCCGGGGACATCGGCATCACCGGGTCGGAGCTGCCGGGGTCGGGGCTGTCCGTACCGCCGCCGTCCGGCACCGGCGGCTGGAGTGACGGGTCGATGATGTCGGTCTCCGGGGGGTACGGCGGCGGCACGTCAGGCTTCTTGTCCTGGTCGCCGTGGGTGCCGGTCTTCCGCTCCAGCCATGTGTTGTCAACCGCGTCGACGATCACCAGTGAGGTCACGGGCCCGGCGCCGCGGTTGACCACGACGACCCGGTCGGGCCGGTATCCGCTCCAGGGCTTGCCCTGGTGGACCGCGTCGGCGCGCCGGGCGACGGCGGGGCGCAGCGGGTTTCCGCAGGCGCAGCGGACCCTGGGCAGTCCGCGGTCGTCGACGAGGACGGCGGTACCGCTCTGGAGTACGGCCTGGAAGGCGCTGGGCGCCGCGTTCCGGTAGCCGTGGTTCGTGACGCGTACGTCGGCGCGCAGCACGGCGGGGGTGAGGCCGCGCAGGAACGTCGGGACGGACGCGGGGCGGATGCCCGCGCCGCGGGCGAAGGCGGTGGCCTTGGCGCGGTCGTCGGTCAGCAGGCGGACCTGCGCCTCGACGTCGCAGCTGGTGAGCGATTTCCTGCCGCCGTACAGCCCGGCGGTGGCGCCGGAGATGGAGCGCAGCGTCTGAGGGCCGGTGGTGGGGCCACTGGGATCACCGGGCTTCTCCGACGGCGCCGGTTCACTCGGTGCGCCCGGTTCACTCGGCGACGGTGCGGGCGAGGGGGCCGCGTCCAGCACCGGCGCCGCCGTCGACTCGGTGAACGGGGCAGGGCCGGTGGCGGCGAGTGGCTGGAGGGTGACCTTCGCGGAGGCCGCCTCCTGCGCCGCCCTGGCCGCTCGCGCGTCCGCGCCTACGCCGTCCTCGCCACAGCCGGCCGTGATCAGGATGCCGGCCGACAGCACGGCGAGCGCGGCGTGCCGACGGCGAACGGGTAGACGTCGCACGGGGTCTCCCAGGTGTTCGTCCTGTCCGGAAATGTGACTCCATATCTGCCGGACACGGGACCGCACCGCAAGCGGAGCGCCGGACGGGCTGTCGCCCGTCCGGCGCTCGATGGCAGATCTGGTGCGAGGGCGTTCCAGGGTTGTCTAGTCGATGCCCTGAAGGATGTGCGGTTCCGCGAGGTCGTCCTCGTAGCCCGCCAGCCGGATCGGTGCGGACCTGGCCCACACCTCGATGTTCCGGAGCTTCTGGGGACCGCCGCTGCGGTCACCGCTCCCTCCACCGCTCCGTTCCGCCGGGCTGTTCTCGTGCTGAGCCAATTCAGGTGTCACCGCGCACTCCTTTGTGTCGCGTAACCCCGGACGCACCGAAGACGAACTCGTACCGGGCGCCGAACGGGGGCAGGGGCAGGGTCGGTTCGGTCGCGGTGGCGCCGGTTTTCGGGCGGGGCGGTGGCCTGGTTGCAGGCCTGTCCCCAGACGGCCGAGGAACCTTCGTGCGGTTCCTGGGTGGCGTCCGTGCGCCATACAGTAACCAAATGAGCGCGGGTGCGCTCGATGGGGTCCGCGACGTGGGTCACTTCCGGACAGCGCTCCGCGGGCCGTGAGCGGCGGCCAGCCCCCCTGCCGGTCGGCGGGGTCTACCAGTTGGCCGGCGCGTAATCCTTGAGGAAACAGCCGTACAGATCCTCGCCGGCCTGACCGCGCACGATCGGGTCGTAGACGCGGGCCGCGCCGTCGATGAGGTCGAGCGGGGCGTGGAAGCCCTCGTCTGCGAGCCGCATCTTGTCCGGGTGCGGGCGCTCGTCGGTGATCCAGCCGGTGTCGACGGCGGTCATCAGGATGCCGTCGGACTGGAACATCTCCTGCGCGCTGGTCCGGGTCAGCATGTTGAGCGCGGCCTTCGCCATGTTCGTGTGCGGATGGCCGGCGCCCTTGTAGCCGCGGCTGAACACACCCTCCATCGCCGACACGTTCACGACGTACGTACGCCCCGCCGCCGCTGCCGCCATCGCCGGGCGCAGTCGGCTGATCAGGATGAACGGCGCGGTGGAGTTGCACAGTTGGACTTCGAGAAGCTCCACCGGATCGACGTCCGAGACCGTCTGGATCCAGCTGTTGGTGTCGTGCAGGTCGGGCACGAGCCCGCCCGCGTCGATCGCCGTTCCCGCCTCGATACGGGCGAGCGTGGCCGAGCCGCCGACGAGGGCCAGTTCCGTGATGTCCGACGCGCTCAGCGCCTCGCCGCCGCCGGCGGGCAGCACGGCCTGCGCACCGCTGCCGAACGCGCCGATGACGTGCGAGGACGGGAGTTCACCGGCGGGCAGCGGCGCGGACTCGGCGGCCAGCAGCTCGCTGTAGGCCTGCGGGGAGCGGCGTACCGTCTGCGCGGCGTTGTTGATGAGGATGTCCAGCGGACCCTCGGCCGCGACGGAGTCGGCGAGAGCGACGACCTGGGCCGGGTCGCGCAGGTCTATCCCGACGATCTTGAGCCGGTGGATCCAGTCGGCGCTGTCCTCCATCGCCTTGAAACGGCGGATCGCGTCGCTGGGGAAGCGGGTGGTGATGGTGGTGTGCGCGCCGTCGCGCAGCAGCCGCAGTGCGATGTACATGCCGATCTTGGCGCGCCCGCCGGTCAGCAGGGCGCGCTTGCCGGTGAGATCCGTACGGGCGTCGCGGCGAGCCCGGTTCTCGGCAGCGCAATCCCGGCAGAGCTGGTGGTAGAACGCGTCGACCTCGACGTACCGGGTCTTGCAGATGTAGCAGGAGCGCGGGCGTTGGAGGATTCCGGCGATCTCACCGGCGACCGAGGACGACGGCAGGAGGCCCTGCGTCTCGTCGTCGATGCGCTCGGCGGATCCGGTGGCCGTCGACTCGGTGACCGCCTTGTCGTTGGCGGTCTTCGCCGCCCGGCGCTCCTGGCGGCGGCGCTGCTTGACGGTGCGGTAGATCCCGGCGGTGGCGCGGCGTACGGCGACGGCGTCGGGGTGGTCGACGTCCAGCTTGTCCAGCTCGTCGAGCACGGCCAGACAGACGGCCATGCGCTCGGGATCGATTCCGGGGCCGTACACGGCGTCCGGTCCGCTCTCGCCGACCGTGGTCCCGTCATCTGTCAACGTCATCGCCGGTGCCGTTCCCTATCACTCGTCACTCACCCGTCCGGGGGCACTCACCCGACCGGGTCATCCGCCCCGTGCCCTGCACGGATACGGCCGTCCGGCCGAGCGGCCTCGAACAGTTTGCCATGAGGCACCGGGCATTTATTCACGCCCCAACTACACATAAAGGTGAATAAGGGGCAGAATGGTCTTGTACCGCTCGATCCGGTGCAGCACGGTCGCACCTCTCAGACCGAAGGAGTCGAGACTCATGGCCGATGTTTCACACACCAGGGGAGCTACAGGTGCTCACCCTGGTGCAACCGACACCAGGGGAGACATAGGCGCTCACCCTGACGTACCAGAGATGCGAGCGAGGTACGCCCGCGTGCTCGGTGGACGTGACGTGGCGCTGCTGGACGGGCCGATCTTTCTCGCCGGCCTGTTCATCGCACTCTCGCCGTGGATCCTTCACTACACGACCAGCCAGCCGGGTCTCGTGGTCCACAACGTGATCATGGGCATCGCGATCGCCGGCCTGGCCCTCGTATTCTCCGCCACTCCGACGAGGACGTACGGCTTCAGCTGGGCCCTGTGCCTGATGGGTGCCTGGATGGTGGCCGCGCCATGGGTCGTCGGTTCCAGCCCCGACCGTGGCGTGTTCCTCAGCCTGGTCATCCCAGGAGCGATAACCGCTGTGCTGGGCCTGGTCTGCGCGGGCGCGGCGATGATGGCGGGTCGTAAGCGCAATCGGGCGATCCGGTCGGGTCAGATGAATGAGCCGGTCCGGACGTAGCCGGACTCACCCAGCCCGATGGGGCGGGCGGACGACCACCTCAGGCCGTCCGCCCGCCCCACGCCGTGTGCGGGTCCGACCGCTCAGCCGCCGGCCGTCGCCGGGACCCGAGACGGCTCTGGGACGCGGATCCCCACGAAGGGGATACGGCGGCGGAGCCGGAAGCCCAGCGCCTCGTAGAGCCGGACCGCGTTCTCGTTGTCCACGGCCGCCTGGATGAACGGCCTCTCGCCGCGCGCCCTGATCCCCTCGGCCACCGCCAGGACGAGCCGGGCACCCAGCCCCTGGCCGCGGAACTCCGGCGCCGTACAGACGGCACTGATCTCCGTCCAGCCCGGCGGGTGCATCCGCTCCCCCGCCATCGCCACCAGCTCGCCGCCGCGGCGGACACCCAGATACGTACCCAACTCGATGGTGCGCGGCCGGAAGGGGCCCGGCCTGGTGCGCTCCACCAGGTCCAGCATCTCGGGCACATCGGCGGCGCCGAGCAGCACCGCCTCCTCGTCGGGGACGACGTCCACGGATGCGGCGGGTTCGACGGGTTCGTGGATGAGCTGGACACCGTCCACCCGGAAGGTGACCTCCCAGTCCGCCGGCGGCAGCACATTCGCCCCCGCCAGCGTGGCCGTGCCGTCGGCTCCGACGAGCGCGGCGGCGTCCGCCCAGTCGGCCGCGTCGGGCTCGTCCGGCAGGGCGAGCCAGGTCGACACCTCCGGCCGGTAGGCGAGCACCCGGCCGCGCCGCTCGGCGAAGTGGGCGTGCGGGCCGGTCAGTCCGGCCAGTACGGGATTGTCCAGCGGGTGGTACGACCGGCCTGCGGGCGCGGGAACCGGCCCGGCGGCGCTCACGCCCCGACCTCGATCACGACCTTGCCGAGCGCGTGCCCGTCCTCGACGACGCGCAGCGCCTCGGCCGCCTCCGCCAGCGGGAACGTCCGCGTCACGTACGGCCGCAGAGTGCCCGCCACCACCAGCGCGGCCACCTCTTCGAGGACGGCGGCCGTACGCAGCCGCAGGACCGCGGCGCCCCCCAGGGTCACGACCCGCGGTTTGTCGCCCGCGCTGATGAGCTTCGTCAGGTCCGGAACAAGCCCGGCGACGGCCTCCAGGTCGGCGCCGCCCACGAGGTCGAAGACCGCGTCGACGCCCTCGGGTGCGGCGGCCCGCACCCGCTCCTGAAGTCCGGGGCCCGGCGCGAGGTGGACGGCGCCCAGCGACTCCACGAAGTCCTTCTTGCCGGCGCTCGCCGTGCCGATGACGCGGATCCCCGCGCCGGTCGCGATCTGTGTCGCGGCCACGCCCACCCCGCCACCCGCGCCGGTGATCAGCAGGGTCGCGCCGGCAGGCAGGGCCAGCTGCTGGATGCCGTCGTACGCGGTCGCGGCGGCGACCGGCAGGGCCGCAGCGTCGGTGAACGACACGGCGGCCGGTTTGTGGGCGGTGATCGCGGCGGGCAGCAGGGTGTACTCGGCGTATCCACCGGTGAGGGTGGAGCCGAACACGGCGTCCCCCACGGCGAATCCGCGCACCCCCTCACCGACCTGCTCGACCACTCCGGACGCCTCGCTGCCGAACACGGTGGGCAGCGGCTTCGGGGTCGAGCCCGGCCGGTTGTAGCCCTCGCGGAGCTTCCAGTCGACGGGGTTGACGCCTGCCGCCCGGACGGCGACGAGGAGTTCGCCGGGGCCGGGGGCGGGCTTCGGCTGGTCGACGAAGGCTTCACCCTCCGGGCCGCCGAACCGGGTGTAGACGTACGCCTTGGGCATGTGGTCCTCGCTCTGACTGCTGACGTCGGTGGCCGTACCAAAGACCAGTCCTGGGACGACAGCATTGTCAAGTGCGGGCTCCGACCTGCTTATTCCCGGCGCGGCGCACTGTTCTTTCGGTCCCTCCTCCGGGCGCCGGACCGAAGCGGCCCGGCGCCCGGAGATCAGGGGTTCAGGAGTTCGCGCACTCCATCGACGCCGGGTCGGACGCGTCGCGGATCAGGGCCTCGTGTGCCGCCTTGAGCCGCTGGACATCGGGCTTCATGACCTTGCGGTCGTAGGTGAGGAGCCCGTTGAGTTCACCTTCCACATCGGTGATCTGGGTGTAGACGGCTCCGTTGCTCCCCCGGCAGGCGAGGTCGCGTACGTTGTCGAGCTGCCCCAGGTACTCGTCCGTGTACTTCTCCTTGTCGACGCCGACATAGGTGTGCTGGACCGGCCAGGCGTGACCCGGTACGGCGAGCCCGAGACCGCCGTACTCGCCGCTGACCAGCGCCCGTTTCCCGTCCGGCGCGGGCAGCAGCGGCGTCGGATAGCCGTGCGCGTCGGCGATGTCGCCGTTCTTGCCGTCGACGGCCCCGCAGCAGTTGACGCCGCTCATGTTGTTGACCAGCCGGGTCGGGTCCCAGCCCTTGGCCTGGTCGGCGATCCGTGCCTGGTCGTACTGGCCCCAGCCTTCGTTGAAGGGCACCCACATGATCACCGAGGGGCTGCTCGCGTGCTGGTCGATCATCTCCTTCATCTCGTGTTCGAACTGGGCCGCGGCGGGGGCGGCCGGGGACTTCGGCATCGACGGCATGTCCTGCCAGACGAGCAGCCCCAGCTTGTCCGCCCAGTAGAACCACCGGTCCGGCTCCACCTTGATGTGCTTGCGCACGGAGTTGTAGCCGAGGTCCTTGTGCTTCTTGAGGTCGAACGCGAGCGCCTCGTCGGTCGGCGCGGTGTGCAGTCCGTCCGGCCAGAAGCCCTGGTCGAGCGTGGCCATCAGGAAGACGGGCTTGCCGTTGAGCACGGTGCGCGGCACGCCGTCGACCTTCTCGACGGCGATGGAGCGCATGCCGAAGTAGCTGCTCAGCCGGTCGCCGGAGCTGTCGCCGCCGACCCGCTCGCCGCCGATCCGCACATCCAGCTTGTACAGATACGGATCCTCCGGCGACCACAGGCGCGGATCGGGCACCGGCACGCTGAGCGGCGCTCCCGTACGACCCCTGACCGTGCCCACCTTGCGCTTGCCCTCGTACGCGGTGGCCGTCACCGGCACCCCGTCGCGTACGCCGCGCACCTCGACCGCCAGCTTCTCGCCCGCCACGTCCGGGGTGAGCTTCAGCGAGTCGGCGTGGTCGGCGGCGACCGGCTCCATCCAGACGGTCTGCCAGATGCCGGACGAGGAGGTGTAGAAGATGCCGCTCGGGTCCAGGCGCTGCTTGCCCATGGGCGGGTTCTCGCCGCCGGCGGCGTCGGTCGGGTCGTACACGCCGACGATCAGCTCCTGCGTACGGCCGGGCTTGAGCGCGTCGGTGACGTCCACGCTGAACCGGTCGTAGCCGCCCTTGTGTTCGGTGACCTTCTCGCCGTTGACGTAGACGGTGGACTGCCAGTCGACGGCGTCGAAGTTCAGCTTGAGACGCTTGCCCGCCTTGCTGTTCCCGCCGTCGCTGATGTCCCAGCTGTCGGGCACGGTGAAGGTACGGCGGTACCACATGCGGTCCTCGTGCCGTTCGAGACCGGAGAGCTGCGACTCGACGGGGTACGGGACGAGGATCTTCTCCCGCAGCTTCTTGCCGACCGGCGGGCGCTCGCCCTGCTCGGCGGCGGCGAACTGCCACTCACCGTTGAGATTGCGCCACGCGTCGCGGGTCATCTGCGGACGCGGGTACTCGGGCAGCGCGTTGTCGGGGCCGACGTCCTTGGCCCAGGGGGTGGAGAGCTGGTACTCGGATTTGTTCGGTCCACTGCTCCAGAACTCACCGACGGGGTCGGCGTCCTGCGACGTGAGGCCGCCCTGGCCGTCGTAACGGATGTCGGCGGAGCCGCCCTTGCCGACCACGGGTTCCTTGAGGCCGACCAGCAGGCTGCGGGCGTTCGCGGGGTCCTTCTTCACCGACGTCATCGGCCACTCGGCGCCACCGATGACGGCGTCGAGATGACCGGCGAGACCGGCCGGGACGGCGGCGAGCTCCTGTGCGAACTCCATCCGCAGCGTGCGGCCGTCGGCCAGTACGGTGGTGGCGATGGCACCGTCGTAGGCGAAGTCGTCGGGGAGCCGGAAGGCCGAGGTGGGCACGGGCTCTTTCGCGCCACCGGGTTCGGTCCAGTTCAGATGGAGGTTCGAGCCGCCGACGTTCTCGAAGAACTCGACCTTGATGTCGTACTCCTGGCCTCCGGTCAGCTCGATCGGGTCGGCGGTCTGCTCCTTCTCCCAGTCGTCCACCCAGTGGTCGATGGCGATCTCGCCGTCGATCCAGAGCCGGAATCCGTTGTCGCCGATCATCGAGAAGGTGTGCGGGCCGCTCTGTTCAGGGACGATCTTCCCGGTCCAGCGGACGGTGGCGTGATCGGCGCTGCCGGTGGCCGTGGAGAGCCGGGATTCGAGGCTGTCGAAGTCGATCTGCGGGTCGAAGCCGGTGGCCTTCAGCTCGTGGAAGTCGAAGGCGCCGGGTGCGGACGAGGAGTAGTACTCGCCCTTGAGTCCATGGGGCACGACCGGGTCGTCCGCGGCCGATGCCGCCGGGATCGCCGTGAGTCCGGCGACGCCCAGGGCGGCGGCGAGCAAGAGGGCCAATTTTCTTCGGATGCGCACAAATCCTCCTTGCTGCTGGCCCCGGTCGGGTGACCTGCGTCATCCGACGGGGTCCGAGGGTGGCGGCTCGTTGCGACAGTCTGTACAACGTTGGAAGGAACGGCAGTTGGCATGACAACATGCCGGTCCACTTGCTGTCCAGGGCCATGACAAAGCGCGTCCCGCAACGTATATAACGTTGTACAGATTGGGCAGGGGCGACCTTCGGGCCGACCTCGGAGGGGAAATACGGTGACCGTCAGCCTCAAGGACGTCGCGGAGCGCGCGGGCGTTTCGATCAAGACCGTGTCGAACGTGGTGAACAACTACCGGCATGTCACCCCGGCGATGCGGGCCCGGGTCCAGCTGGCCATCGACGAGCTGGGCTACCGGCCGAATCTCACGGCCCGGCATCTGCGCAAGGGCCGCACCGGGATCATCGCGCTGGCGGTGCCCGAGCTGGGCAACCCGTACTTCGCCGAACTGGCGGGATCGGTCATCGACGTGGCGGCGGAGCACGAGTACACGGTGCTGCTCGACCACACGGGTGGCCGCCGCGAGCAGGAGGTCCTGGTCAGCCAGGGCTTCCGGGCACGGGTGATCGACGGGCTGATCCTGAGCCCGATCGAGCTGGAGACCGAGGACCTGCTGGGCCGGGACCAGGACGCGCCGCTGGTGCTGCTCGGCGAGCGGGAGTACGACCTGCCGTACGACCACATCGCGATCGACAACGTGGCCGCCGCCCGGACGGCGGTACGGCACCTGCTCGATCTCGGCCGGTCGACGATCGCGTTCCTGGGCGCCAGGACCGACCGGGTCAACGAGCCGTCGCATCTGCGACTGCGCGGCTGGCGCGCCGAGTTGAAGGCCGCCGGGCTGCCGGCGCCGGACTCCCTGATCGCCCCGACCGGCGGCTGGGACCATGCCAACGGCGCCGACGCGATGAATCAGCTGCTCGACTCGGGTGTGACGCCCGACGCGGTCTTCGCGTACAACGACCTGATCGCCATCGGGGCGATGCGGGTGCTGTCCGAGCGGGGACTGCGGGTCCCCGAGGACGTCGCGGTCGTCGGCTTCGACGACATCACCGAGGGCCGGTACGGGGCTGTGACCCTCACCACCATCTCGCCGGACAAACAGACCATCGCCCGGCTCGCCGTGCGCTCGGTCGTCAACCGGCTGCTGGGCACAGGAGACCCCGTCGGCAACAGCTCACGCGAACTCCGTGCCGATTTCCGGCTGGTGGAGCGGGAGAGCACACTCGGCAGCCGACAGGACCGTCACTGAGACCGCCACCGGCCCCCGCACGTGGAGCCGTTATCGCGCGAAGGCTTTACAGCCTTCGTACAACGATGTAAAAACCGTTCCGAACGACTCCCGCACATCTGCTCCAGCAGTCCGTCGGGCCGACGGTCGATCAGACCGGCGGCCCGGCAGTCCAGTTCGCCAGTTCTGTACGAGCCGACCTCCGCGAGCGTCCCGGTCGCCGGAGCCGCGCCGAGATGGGGATCCTCATGAAGCTTTCCGCCGTCCGCCGTACCACCACCACTACCGTCCTCGCCGCGAGTCTCGTCGGCGCACTCGCGCTCAGCGGCTGCGCCAAGTCAGAGGACGACGCCGCCGACAAGAGCTCGTCGGCCGGCGAGAAGGACAGCGGCCAGGTCGTCGCCACGCCCGGCGCGGACGACAAGACCTGTGACATCACGCAGTTCGGCGGCGAGAAGACCGACCTCAAGAGCGCCACGGTCGGTTTCTCGCAGTCCGAGAAGGAGGCCAATCCCTTCCGGATCGCCGAGACCGCGTCCATCAAGGCCGAGGCCGAGGAGCGGGGCATCAAGCTCCTGTCCGCCAACGCCCAGACGCAGTTCTCCAAGCAGATCAGCGACGTCCAGGACCTGATAGCCAAGGGCGCCGACCTGTTGGTGATCGCGCCCCTCAACTCCGACGGCTGGGGCCCGGTGCTGCGCAGCGCCGCGGCGAAGAAGATCCCGATCATCACCATCGACCGCAAGATCAACGCAACCGCCTGCAAGGACTATGTGAGCTTCATCGGCTCGGACTTCATCGAGCAGGGCAAGCGCGCGGCCGACCAGATGATCGAGGCGACCGGCGGCAAGGGCGAGGTCGCGATCCTGCTCGGCGCCGCCGGAAACAACGTCACCACCGAACGCACCAAGGGCTTCAAGGACCAGATCAAGGCCAAGGCCCCTGGTCTGAAGGTGGTGTTCGAGCAGACCGGTGAGTTCGCCCGTGAGAAGGGCCAGCAGGTCACCGAGCAGCTCATCCAGTCGAACCCCGGTATCACCGGGATCTACGCCGAGAACGACGAGATGGGCCTCGGCGCGGTCAACGCCCTGAAGGGCGCGGGCAAGAAGGCCGGAGCCGTCAAGATCGTGACGGTCGACGGCACCCGTAACGCCGTCCAGGGCATCGTCGACGGCTGGATCTCCGGGGTCGTGGAGTCCAACCCGCGCTTCGGGCCGCTCGCCTTCCAGACCCTCGACGCCTTCACCAAGGGCGAGAAGGTCGCACAGGACATCGTCATCCAGGACGGCGCCTACACCCCGCAGAACGCCAAGTCCGATCTGGGCAAGGCCTACTGACGTGCTGTCGGTCACCGGTCTGACCAAGACGTTCCCGGGCGCACGCGCGCTGGACGGCGTGGACTTCGCCGCACTGCCGGGCGAGGTCCACGCGCTCATCGGCGAGAACGGCGCCGGGAAGTCCACCCTCATCAAGGTGCTCACCGGTGTGTACCAGCCCGACGCGGGCGAGATCGTCCACGACGGGCGTCCGGTGCGCTTCCAGACCCCGCTGGAGGCGCAGCACGCCGGAATCTCCACGATCTACCAGGAGGTCAACCTCGTCCCGCTGATGAGCGTGGCACGCAATCTGTTCCTGGGGCGCGAGCCCCGGAACAGACTGGGGCTGATCGACTTCCGCCGGATGCACGGCGAGGCCGACGAGGCGCTGCGCTCGCTGGGACTGCGGGTCGACGTCAAGCGTCCGCTGCGGACGCTGGGCGTCGGCGCGCAGCAGATGGTGGCGCTCGCCAGGGCGGTCTCCGTCGACGCGCGGGTGGTCATCATGGACGAGCCGACGTCGTCGCTCGAACCGCGCGAGGTGCGCACCCTGTTCGGCGTGATCCGGATGCTCAAGGAGCGCGACATCGCGGTGGTGTACGTGAGCCACCGGCTGGACGAGCTGTACGAGGTCTGCGACAAGGTCACGGTGCTGCGCGACGGCAAGCTCGTGCACACCGGGATGATCGCGGAACTCGACCGGCTGCGGCTGGTGTCGCTGATGCTCGGCCGTGAGATGGGCGAGGTGAGCAGCGAGGGGGTCACCAAATTCACCGGCGACCACCACGCGGGCCGTGAACCGGTGCTCAGTGCAGCGGATCTGACGGTACGTCACACGTTGCACCAGGTGTCGGTCGATGTCCGGCCCGGCGAGGTCGTGGGCCTCGGCGGGCTGCTCGGCTCGGGCCGCAGCGAGACGGCGAAGGCCATCGCGGGCGCGCTGCCGCCGGACTCCGGGAAGGTGGTGGTGGCGGGCTCCGCCGTACGTACGGGCTCCACGCCGGCCGCCATCCGGGCCGGCATCAGCCTGCTGCCCGAGGACCGCAAGGCCGAGGGCATCGTCCCCGGCCTGTCGGTCCGGGAGAACATCGCGCTGGCCGCGCTCCCCGGTCTCTCCCGGTTCGGCCTGGTGGACGACACCAAGGTCGACCGGATCGTGGACACCTTCATGAAGCGGCTGCGGATCAAGGCGTCGGGGCCGCACCAGAAGGTCGGCGAGCTGTCCGGCGGCAATCAGCAGAAGGTGCTGCTGGCCCGCTGGCTGGCGATGCAGCCGAAGGTGCTGCTGCTGGACGAACCGACCCGAGGCATCGATGTCGGCGCCAAGGCCGAGGTGCAGGGCCTGATCGACGAACTCGCCGACGAGGGGCTCGGGGTGCTGCTGATCTCCTCCGACATGGAGGAGCTGATCGAGGGGTCGGACCGGGTGGTGGTCCTCAAGGACGGCGTCGTGGTCGCGGAGTTGACCGGTGACGACGTCACGCAGGACCAGTTGCTGCGGGCGATCGCGGCGGCGCCGGAGTCGGACGCGGCGCTCAAGACGGTCACCCCGGACGCGGCGGCGATCGTGGCCGCGGCGGCGCCCGACACGGCGTCGGCCCCCGCACCGGTGGACACGACCTCCTCAGGAGGGGAGAGGGACCATGACTGAACTCGCCCTGAAGCGCGCCCCCGTCGACCGCGCGCGGCTGCTGCGTCTGCTCCAGGACTACGGGGTGTACGCGGGCGTCGCCGTCCTGCTGCTGGTCAACATCGCGCTCACCCCGCACTTCCTGTCCACGGAGAACTTCCGTACCCAGGCCGTGCAGGTGGCGCCGGTGCTGATCGTCGCGCTGGGCATGGCGCTGGCGATCGGCAGCGAGGGCGTCGACCTGTCGGTGGGCTCGGTGATGGCCCTGTCGACGTCCCTGCTGTCGCTGTACCTCGGCTACGGCCCATGGGTCGCGCTGATCGTGGCGATGCTGGGCGGCGCCGTCATCGGCCTCGCCAACGGGTCGCTCATCGCGTTCATCGGTGTCCAACCCATCGTCGCCACACTGGCGTTGATGGTCGCGGGGCGCGGTATCGCCCTCGTACTGCTGCCGCAGCTCAAGGACGTACGCGACCCCGGCATGTCCTCACTCGGCTCGGGCGATCTGTTCGGCGTCCCGTATCTCGTACTGATCGCCGCCGCCCTGGCCGTCGCCGTCGGATTCACCGTGAAACGTACGACCTTCGGCCGGCAGCTCCTCGCGATCGGCGACAGCCGGCCCGCCGCGCAGCTCGCCGGACTGCCGGTACGGCGCGTGCTGATCCTCGTCTATGTCATCTGCGGTGTGCTCGCCGCGATCGCGGGCGTGCTCGCCACCGCGCGGCTCCAGGCCAGCGACCCGACCTCGCTCGGCACGCTGATGGAGCTGTCGGCGATCACCGCGGTGGTCGTCGGCGGCACGCCGCTCAGCGGCGGCCGGATCCGCATCGGCGGCACGGTGGCCGGCGCCGTACTGATCCAGCTGCTGACGGCGACGCTCATCAAGCACGATCTGCCGCCCTCCTGGACGCAGATCGCCCAGGCCGTCGTGATCGTGCTGGCGGTCTACGCGGCACGCGAACGGGGAAAGCGATGACCCACACCCACACGGAGCGTCCGGCCCCCGCCACGGGCAACGGCCCCTCCCCCGGCAAGGACACTGACGAGGCACCCCTCGGCGCGAGCCGGGCCGAGCGGCTGAGCGCGCTCGCCCAGCAGCACGGCGCGCTCGTCACGCTGCTGCTCGTCGCCATCGGCGCGTCGATCGGCTTCGACACCTTCCTGACCGGCGACAACCTGGAGAACATGGCGGTCTCGTCGGCGTTCCTGGCGATCGTCGCCCTCGGCATGACCTTCGTGATCATCACCGGCGGGATCGATCTGTCCGTCGGCTCCCTCTTCGCGCTCGGCGGGGTGCTGGGCGCCTGGGGATCGCAGTACGGCACGCTCGTGGCGCTGCTGCTGCCGCTCGCCGTCTGCGGTCTGATCGGCCTGGTCAACGGTCTGCTGATCGCGAAGGCCCGGCTCGCGCCGTTCATCGTCACGCTCGCGGCGATGCTCGCCGCCCGCGGCATCCTGCTGGCCATCACCGACGAGGGCTCCAACACCTATCTGGTGGACGAGAAGTCCTTCTTCGCGAGCCTCGGCCAGGAGAAGCTGCTGGGCATCGGGGTGCCGGTGTGGATCACGGCGGCACTCTTCGTCGCGGGCGCGGTGATGCTGCGGCGCAGCCGGTTCGGCCAGTACGTGTACGCGGTCGGCGGCAACGAGGACGCCGCGGCGCTGATGGGCGCGCCCGTGGCCCGTACGAAGATCGCCGTCTACACCCTCTCCGGCCTGTGCGCCGGACTGGCCGGGGCGCTGAACGCGGCCTGGCTGGTCTCGGGCGTCACGATCCTCGGCACCGGCATGGAGCTGGAGGCGATCGCGGCCGTCGTCATCGGCGGCACGCTGCTGACCGGCGGCTTCGGGTTCATCAGCGGCTCGCTGGTGGGCGTGCTGCTGCTGAAGGTCATCCAGAACGTCATCAACCAGATCGGCTCGCTCGACTCGGCGTACCAACAGGTCGTCAGCGGCGCGTTCCTGGCGGTCGTGGTGATCGCCCAGACCTGGCTGGGCAGGCGGCGCCGGATGGTGTGAGGGGCCGAGGTTTATTGAGGCCGTGCGGCAACGATCGAGGGGCGGCACAGTCTCGCTGCCCCTCGATCGTCACTCCACGCCTACCAGCACAGTTCCCCGGTTTCGTCCTGGAACGTTCCTGTCGGACCGTCCGCGTCGAGAGTCGCCATACGCACGACGACTCCGGCACTCGCCTCCGGGGGCCGATCCGGGGCTACTGGCCCGCCACGTCACCATCTTGGGCATTCGGCATCGCCGTACAGGACCTAGTAGGGCACCGTGTCGCACAAGGTCTCCGCCCAGGCGGAGGCTCCGTACTTGTTGGCCGCGCGCACCGTGACGCAGATCTCGTCGCCGGAGTACGGACCCTTGATCGTGTAGCTGGTGCTGCCCGTTGAGTAGGTGGTGTCGACGTTCTTCTCAGTGAAGTCGCTGCCCTTGTTGGTGTACTGGATGTCGTACCTGGTCGCCCGGGGAATCGCCGACCAGCTCACCTTGATCGGCATGTCGCACGCGCCGACACACGAGTTGGTGTAGTCAGCCTTGTAGCTCGTCAGTGCGGGCGGCCTCGCGCCGCCGGAGCCGGACGAATCTCCGCCGCCCGAGCCCGAGGAGCCGGACGGTTCCGTGGGGCCGGGCCCGCCGCCGCTGTCGGAGCCGCTGTCGCGTTCGGATGAACTGCCGTCAGTCCTACGGGCGTTCGGCCCATCCGACGGGTCTTTGGCGCCCTGACCCTTCTCTCCGTTGTCGCCCTTGCCGTCGTCCCCGTCCTTCCCGTTCCCTCCCTTGGTGGGAGAACCGCTTGGCGCGGAGGACGAGTTGCGGTCACCGGGAGTGGCACTCGCACTGCTGCCCGGTGGCTGGGATCGCGCTCCGTCACCGGCGCCGCCCCCGAATGGCTCGAGCATGAGGACCGTGCCGCCGCCGACGGTGATGACGGCAACGATGGGCAGAACGATGAGCCTGCGGCGCCGACGGGGCGGCTCCTCCTCCCGCCGTCGCGTCGTGGTGTCGTTGTCGGCCGGGGCGGCTTCGGGAGGCCCGCCCTTCGGCCGCAGCCCGACGGTCGCCAGATCCACGGGCTCCTCCCGCAGCGGCGCCGCCTCGGCGTCCAGCAGCCGTGCGGACTGCTGCGCCAGGTGCGCGACGACGCCGGCAGGTAGCCAGGCGCCGCCCGAGGCGGAGGGACGCGGCCGTTCGGGGTCCGCCAACAGCTCGTCGACATCAGGCCGTTGGTCGATTTCCTTCGTCAGACACCGGGCGATGAGCGCCCGCAGCGGGGCATCCTCGACGCGCGCCAGGTCGGGCTCGCCCTCCACGATCTGGAACATCACCGCGTGCTGATTGCTCGCCCCCTGCCCGAACGGCAGCTGCCCGGTCGCCGCGTACGTCAGCACACACCCAAGGGTGAACACGTCGCTCCTGGCCCCCGCGCGCTGCCCGCGCACCTGCTCAGGGGACATGAACCCGGGAGAGCCGATGGCCATCCCCGTACTGGTCAACAAGGACTCGACGGACGTCTCGAGCGCCCGCGCGATCCCGAAGTCGATGACCTTCATGCCGTCCACCGTGAGCATCACGTTGGACGGCTTCAGGTCGCGGTGCACGATCCCCGCACCGTGAATGTCCTTGAGCGCCTTCAGCAGCCCGTCGGCCAGGGTGTGCAGGGCCGCGGCCGGCAACGGCCCGTACAGCCGCACGACTTGCTCCAGCGAGAGCCCGGGAACGTAACCCGTGGCGACCCACGGCGGCTCGTCGCCCGGACCCGCGTCGAGCACCGGCGCCGTGTACCGCTCACCGACCTTCCGCGCCGCCTCGATCTCCCGCCGGAACCGCGCCCTGAAGTGCGCGTCGGACACATGCTCTTCGTGCACCACCTTCACGGCCACGGTCCGCCCGCTGTCCGCCCGCGCGAGGAACACCCGCCCCATGCCACCGGCACCGAGTCGCCCGAGCAGCAGGTACGGCCCGATGCGCACGGGGTCGCTCACCGCGAGCGGCTTGATACCCCCCTCGACGCTGTCGCCCCGCTCGTCGCGTCCGTCCCCGCTCGTACCCCTCGTACCGCTCATACTGGTGCGAATCCCCGCTCTTCCCGCCTGGTCAACGGTGCAACTCGCATGAGAGTAGACGTCGTTGATGTACCTGACGAAGTTGAGGGACGCGCTGTACGAGCGGACGGTTCTTGGGTGCGCCCACCGCAACACGATGCCCCGCGTGTTGGCTAAAGAACCCGCTGGCCCTTCCCGAGCGCGATCACCCCGTTCTTCGAGACCGTGTACAGCTCCTCGTCCCGCACCGGGTTGACGCCGATCGTGGCGCCGGGCGGGACGTCCACGTTCTTGTCGAGGATCGAGCCGCGTACGACCGCGCCGCGGCCCACCCGTACGTTGTCGTGGAGCACCGAGCCCTGCACCACGGCGCCCTCCTCGATCACCACGCCGGGCGACAGGACGGAGCGCGTCACCTGGCCCCGGATCACACAGCCGGGGGCCACGATCGACTCGCTCGCGATGCCGCCCGCCACGAATCGCGCGGGCGGGAGCTGGCCGGCGTGGGTGTAGATGGGCCAGCGTCTGTTGTCGAGGTTGAACTCCGGCTGGTGCGAGATCAGGTCCATGTGCGCGTCGTAGTACGAGTCGAGCGTCCCCACGTCGCGCCAGTAGCCGTGTTCGCGCGCGGTCTCGCCCGGTACGTGGTTGTCGTCGAAGTCGTAGACCTGCGCCATGCCCTGCTCGGTGAGCATCGGCAGGATCGAGCCGCCCATGTCGTGGACGGAGGACTCGTCCTCGGCGTCCCGGTGCAGCGCGTCCACGAGGATCTTGGTGGTGAAGAGGTAGTTGCCCATGGATGCGTAGACATGCTCGGGGTCGCCCGGCAGTCCCGGCGCGTCGGCCGGCTTCTCCAGGAAGCGGTCGACTCGGGTGCCGTCCGGTCCCGGTGTGATGATGCCGAACTGCGACGCCTCGGCGCGCGGCACCCTGATGCCGGCGACCGTGACGCCCGCGCCGCTCTCGATGTGCCGCCGCAGCATCTGCCGCGGGTCCATGCGGTAGACGTGGTCGGCGCCGAACACCGCGATGTAGTCCGGCTGTTCGTCGTGGACGAGATTCAGGGACTGCAGGATCGCGTCCGCGCTGCCGAGATACCAGCGTGGCCCGAGCCGCTGCTGGGCGGGCACCGGCGTGACGTAGTTGCCCAGCAGACTGGACATCCGCCAGGTGGTGCTCACATGGCGGTCCAGCGAATGCGACTTGTACTGCGTCAGCACGCAGTTGCGCATGATGTCGCCGTTGACGAGATTCGACAGGACGAAGTCGACCAGGCGGTACGTGCCGCCGAAGGTCACCGCCGGTTTGGCCCGGTCGGCCGTCAGCGGCATCAGCCGCTTGCCTTCCCCGCCCGCCAGCACGATCCCGAGCACCGAAGGTCCACCGCGCATCGCCGCTCCTTATGTTCGCGACCTCTGTTCCGGCCGTCCGGATCCATCTACCCCTGACGGGACTTGAGCAGCTCCTCGTACACCTCGTACGTACGCCTGGCCACCCGGTCCCAGCCGAACTCGCGCACCGCCCGGTCCCGTCCCGCCGCGCCCATCGCCGCCGCCGACTCCGGGTCGTCCAGGACCCGGTTGAGCGTCTCGGTGAGGGCTGTCTCGAAGTCCTCCGGGTGCCGCTCGTCGTACGGCACCAGCAGGCCCGTGCTGCCGTCGTCGACGACCTCCGGGATGCCGCCGACCGACGAGGCGACGACCGCCGTGCCGCAGGCCATCGCCTCCAGGTTCACGATGCCCAGCGGTTCGTACACCGAGGGGCAGGCGAACACGGCCGCGTGGCTGAGCAGTTGGACCACGTCGGGGCGCGGCAGCATCTCGGGGATCCAGAACACCCCGTCGCGGCTGCCGCTCAGCTCGTCCACCAGCTCCCGGAACTCGGCCTCGATCTCCGGCGTGTCGGGTGCGCCCGCGCAGAGCACCAGCTGTGCCTCGGGGTCGAGGGCGCGGGCGGCGCGCAGCAGATGCGGGACGCCCTTCTGCCGGGTGATACGGCCGACGAACAGCACGAAGGGGCGGTCGGGGTCGATGCCGATCCGCTCCAGTACGCCGGTGGCACGGTCCGGGCGGTAGAGGCGGGTGTCGATGCCGTTGTGGATCACCCGCACGCGGTCCGGGTCGAGCGAGGGGTAGCAGTCGAGGATGTCGGCGCGCATGCCGTGCGAGACGGCGACGACGGCGTCCGCGGACTCTATGGCGGAACGCTCGGCCCAGCCGGACAACTCGTATCCCCCGCCGAGCTGTTCGGCCTTCCAGGGCCGCAGGGGCTCCAGCGAGTGGGCGGTCATCACATGCGGGATGCCGTGGAGCATCTTGGAGACATGGCCGGCGAGCGCCGCGTACCAGGTGTGCGAGTGCACCAGGTCGCTGCCTTCGACGGCGGCGGCCATCGCGAGATCGACGGAGAAGGTGCGCAGCGCGTCGTTGGCGCCTTCGAGCCCGGCGGCGGCCCGGTGCCGTACGACACCGGGGGCGCGCTCGTCGGCGCCGGCGCCGTCCTCGCCCCAGCAGTGCACACGGAGATCGGTCAGCTCACGCAACTCACGGGCCAGGAACTCCACATGGACGCCCGCGCCTCCGTACACGTGCGGCGGGTACTCACGGGTCAGCAGCCCGACCTTCACGCCATACCCCTGTCGCCCGACGATCTCAGCCCTGTCATGGTCACCCGGAAACCTCCCGTGCGGAAGAGCGTGTCGGTGGCCGGTCGAAGACGCAGTCCCCGCAGAGGCCGCCGGACGGGCAACGGTAGTAGAGGCAGCAGCTGCGGCGCCGGAAGGATCCGTCCCGTGATGTGCCGGTGCCGCGCAGGTCGGGGTGGGTGAACAGCGCCGCGCCGATGGCGGCGGCCCGCTCGCCCGCTTCGGGCCGTCCGGCCTGTCGGCTCCAGACGCGGAGTTCGCGAACCGCCCCCGCGAGGGCGGAGCCCGCGTTGCCCCACAGCAGGCGGTGGGAGATCCGCCCGTCGGCGCGGAGGGCCGCCGCGAGCGGCACGAGGTGGCCGTACTGGACGACCTCGCGGACCGCCTCGGCGAGAGCGGTGACGGGTGGGCCGCCGGCCGTTGCGTCGACGGTCGGGACGGCGCGTGGCTCGGGCAGCCGGAGGTCGTCGGGCGAGGAGCGATGGGGGTCCCAGTACAGCCGCGCGGGGTCCAGGTCCGGGACCTCGCCGTGCAGCGCGGCCGAGCCGAGCGCGACCGACCAGAGCCGGGCGGCGAGTCCCAGCTGCGCGACGGACGCGGCGACCCGGCGCTCGGGCGCGCCGAGCTTCCCGGCGACCGTGTCGACGCGCGCCGACAGCGGTGCGAGGCCGCCCGCGTAGATCTGTGCGAACGGAACGTACGCGCCGCCGTGCGCCCCCGTCCGCAGCGCGAAGAACCCGCCCACGGAACCGACCTCCGCGAGATCCATCCGCCCTCCCTCTCCGACCGGTCCGCGACCAC
This sequence comes from Streptomyces sp. NPDC050433, assembly GCF_044458565.1. Taxonomy (NCBI): domain Bacteria; kingdom Bacillati; phylum Actinomycetota; class Actinomycetes; order Kitasatosporales; family Streptomycetaceae; genus Streptomyces; species Streptomyces sp. NPDC050433. The sequence goes on from NZ_JBITIB010000003.1 coordinate 217,641, forward strand.
CCGCGACCGACCCGTGCGTCCCGATCAAGCCGATCAACCCGATCACCATCACCCGTCACTGTCCGTAACGTCGGGTGGTCGCGACAGGTGCCCGGACGGGAACCCCGTGTACACCGGTTGTCTCCACCCAGGGGCGGGGGCCACCACCAGGGGAATGACTCGGGCTCTCCGGATGTACTACTACAGCAGTACGTCGTAATGCCGTCTTCAGGACGACGACTAATCGCACCAGGCGAGAGATCGTGGATATATGAGTGCACTCGCGCTGTCCGTGCTGCTGTCACTGGTTTCCGCGGTCGCGTACGCGGCCGGGGCGATCCTTCAGGAGCGCGTCGCGGCGCACACGCCCGCCCGCCCCTACGCGCCCCTGCATCACGGCGTGTGGTGGGCCGCTGTGGCGTTGAACGGAATCGGCGCGGTGCTCCATGTCGTCGCGCTGGCGTACGGCCCACTGAGCCTCGTACAGCCACTCGGCGCCCTGACGATCGTCTTCGCCCTGCCGATGGCTGCCGTCTTCGTCCGCCGCAAGGCGGGTGCCGCCGCCTGGCGCGGCGCGCTCATGGCGACGCTCGGACTGGCGGGGCTGCTCGCACTGACCGGCTCCGCCGGCTCCCACTCGCTGGCCTCCGGTGAGCGCTTGGTGGTGGCCGGCGCCACCGTGGGCGTGGTGGCCCTGCTGTTCGTGCTCGCACAGGCCGTGCGCCGCCCGGCGGTGCGCAGTGTGCTGCTCGCCGCCTCGGCCGGTGTCGCCTTCGGTATCGCCTCGGTCTTCACCAAGACCGTCGCCGTCGACTGGACCGAGGGCTCGTTCAGCGGCCAGGTGCCGACCCTGCTGCTCATAGCGGGCCTGGCCACATCCGGCCTGCTGCTCTCGCAGGCCTCCTACCGAGGCGCGGGGCTCGCCGCGCCACTGGCCACCGTCACGGTCGTGAACCCGGTGGTCGCCGCCGCGGTCGGGCTCACCCTCTTCGACGAGGGATTCCGGTACGGCCTGACGGGCGCCCTGCTCGCCCTCGGCTTCGGTGTGCTGACCGCCGCCGGACTGGTTCTCCTGACGACGGAGCGGCTCGCCGCGCAGACGGCGGGGGCCGCCCGGCAGCCCGCCGCCGCCCAGGAGGCTCAGGAGGTGGCGGACCATGTGACGGCCGGCTCCACGGCCGCTCGCCACCACGCGGCGACGGCGGCGCCGCGTCCGGCCCGGCATCTGACCGCGCGCAAGGTGACGCACAAGTCGGAGCACGGGGTGGTGCGCCACATCCTGCGGCGGACCGTCCGGTCAGATGCGGACTCCGCCCGCCCTGAGGTAGGAGATGGGGTCGATGTCGGAGCCGTAGCCGGGCCCCGTTCGCATCTCGAAGTGGAGGTGGGGTCCCGTGCTGTTTCCGGTCGATCCTGACCGCGCGATGCGCTGGCCCGCGTTCACCTTCTGACCGTCCCGCACGTTGAGCGCCGACAGATGCGCGTACTGGCTGTATCTGCCGTCCCCGTGCCGGATGACGACCTGGTAGCCGTACGAACCCTCCCAGCCCGCCGACACGACCGTGCCGCCCGCCACGGCCTTCACCGACGTGCCGGTGGGGACCGGGAAGTCGACGCCGGTGTGGTAGCCGCTGGCCCAGGAACCGGCCTTGCGGTACGGGGTGCCGGTGCCCGCGCTGACCGGTGCGCTGAAGCCGGACGACTGCTTCGGCTTCTCGGCGGTCTTCGGCTTCTCGGCGGTCTTCGGCTTGTCGGCCGTCTTCGGCTTCTCGGTGGTCCTCGGCTTCGAGACCTGCTGCTTGGGCTGTTCCTTCTGCTTGGGCTGTTCCCTGGGCTTCTCCGCCTGCGGCTCGGCCTTCGGCTTCTCGGCCTGCTTGGACGGCTGCGCCTTCGCGGCCGGCTTCTTCGCCTCCTCCTTGGGAGGGGCGGGCGCCCCGGCGGCCGGCTTGCCCTTCGCCGGCGCCGAGACATGCAGCACCAGCTTCTGGCCGGGGAAGATCAGATCGGGGTCGCTGCCGATGACCCTGCGGTTCTCCTCGTACAGCCGCTGCCAGCCGCCCCGTATCTCCTCGGAGGCGGCGATGGCGGAGAGCGTGTCGCCTCCGGCCACGGTGTAACCCTCGCGCTCCGTCGGTACGGACGTGGGCGAAGCGGCCTTCTTGGAATCGCTCCGGGGGACGCTCTTGGTGTCATGGGCGCTCGCCTGTGAGGCCTTGGCCGGTGACACGTCGGGGGCGTCGCCACCGCGGGTGAGGCCGGCCTTGACCGAGCAGTGGGGCCACGCATGGGGCCCCTGGCCCTTGAGGACCTTCTCGGCGATGGCGATCTGCTGGTCCCTGGTGGCGAGATCGGCGCGCGGCGCGTACTGCCCGCCGCCGAACGCCTCCCAGGTGGACTGGCTGAACTGAAGCCCGCCGAAGTAGCCGTTGCCGGTGTTGATCTGCCAGTTGTTCGTGGACTCGCAGGCGGCGACCTTCTCCCACGTCTCCACGGGGGCCGCGTTGACCGTGCCGGCCCCGATGAGTGGCAGCGCGATACCCGCGCCGCCCGCCGTGACGGTGAGCGACGCACGGTTGATGCGGCTGGGCTGGTATCTGCGGTGGCGACCGGTTGCGGCCATGGTCTCGGCTCCCCCACTGGCAGGTATGGACGTCTGGGACACGTCGCAATCGGTCAACTTAGGGCAGTCGCATGTGCAATGACAAGGGCTCACTTCCGGAGCCAACGCGGCATTTGTGCGCCCGTCGTGCGTCATCGCAGCCCAGAGGCCGGCATTGACAGGTCCGGCACCGTCCGGCGAGTCTGGGCGAATCGGCGGGAGAGCGCTCTCCAAGAGGATTGAAGGGGGCTGTATAGGGCGGAGGACGAGGCCGAACGGCTGCTGGAGAAGCTCGACATCGGGCAGAAGGTCCGTCTACTGACGGGCGTCGGCAACTGGCGTATGTACGGCGAACCGGCCGTCGGGTTGCGTCCTCTCACCCTGTCCGACGGACCGCGCCGCAAGGGCGTTCACGTGCTGCTCGCCCCGACCCTGAATCCGCACCGGTCGCCGCTGGGCGGGCGGCACTTCGAGAGGTCAACGGCGTGACGATGTCGGCGGGTTCACGCTCCTGGCGGGCTCCTCGGCGGAAGAGCTGCCGCTGCGCACGACACTGACGGTGACCGCGAACGGGCCGCTCAGCGCGGGTCCGTCGACGGAGAGCGCTCTCCGCTGATGCTATAAAGGCGCTCATGACGGAGGACTCACGAGCGTCCGGCGCGCCCACGCTGGAGGACGTCGCCAAGGCGGCCGGAGTCTCGCGCGCCACGGTCTCCCGTGTCATCAACGGCGTTCGCAACGTGGACCCGGTGATCCAGGCGGCTGTACGGGACGCCGTGGCCGTCACCGGCTACACGCCCAACCGCGCCGCCCGCTCGCTGGTCACGCGCAAGGCCGACTCGATCGCGCTGGTGGTGTCGGGCGCGGGGGACGACCCGCCGCCGGTCGCGGCGACGGCGGGGTCCGGCGAGTCAGCCGCCGACACGACGGGCGGGAACGGAAACGGGAACGGCGGCCCGAGCGGCGGCCGGCAGAGTGCCGGATTCGACGGCGGCGTGGGCTCCTTCATGACCGAGGTCTTCGCCGACCCGTTCTTCGGCCGGGTGGTGACGGGTGTCGTCAACTTCCTGCGCCCGCACGGGATTCACCCGGTGCTGATGTTCGCCGAGACGTCGCGCGCGCGGGACGAGGTGGTGTCGTACCTGCGTCAGGGCGGTGCCGACGGCGCCCTGGTCGTCTCGACACACGCCGAGGACCCGCTGCCCGCGCTGATCACGGACGCGGGTCTGCCCGCCGTCCTGTACGCGCGCCCCGCCCGTCCGGTCAGGATCAGCTACGTCGACCTCGCCCACCAGGACGGCGCCCGCCTGGCCGCCGAGCATCTGCTCGCCCGCCAGTGCCGCAGGATCGCCACGATCGCGGGGCCGCTCGACATACCGGCGGGGCAGGACCGGCTGGCGGGCTTCCGGGACACGATGGCCCGGCACGGGCATCCGTATGTGCCGGTCGCCGAGGGCGAGTTCACCGAGGAGAGCGGTGCGGCGGCGATGGAGCGGCTGCTCGCCGAACACCCGGATCTGGACGGGGTGTTCGCGGGGAACGACCTGATGGCCGTGGGCGCGTGCCGGGTCCTGCGCGAGCGGGGGCGGCGGGTGCCGGACGACGTCGCGGTGATCGGCTTCGACGACAGCCGCGCGGCGGCGTCCTGCCGTCCTCCGCTGACGACGGTGCGGCAGCCGGTGGAGGACATGGCGGCGGAGATGGCGCGGCTGCTGCTGGACCGGCTGTCCCGACCGCACCGCCCGGTGACGTCGGTGATCTTCGAACCGACGTTGATTGTCAGGGCCTCGGCCTGACTTGGCCGCCGGGTCCTGGCCTCAATCGCCGGACGGGTATCGGACCCGGCTACGTCGGGGCGGAAGCCCACCGCCGCGGCGGTCCGCCGTCCGCGACCGGCGGCAGGGGGCGGGTTCCCCCGCGGGCCAGGAAGTCGGACAGGGGCAGCGTCGCCGCGCCGACCGTGACCGCGTCGGGGCCCAGGCGGCCCATCTCCACCGTCGCCCGCGCCGCGGCGTGCCGCAGCGCGTACTCGGCGGCGTGGCGGCGGATGCCGGGCAGCAGGTGCGGGCCGAGCTGGAGTCCGGCCCAGCCACCGAGAAGCACTCGTTCGGGCAGGAACAGGTTGATCAGGTCGGCGACGGCCGCGCCGAGGCATTCCGCCGTCTCGTCGAGCAGTGACACGGCGACCGGGTCGGGCGCGGGTCCGCCGGGGGGCGGGAACGCGGCGGCCAGCAGGGCCGCGAGGGCCGTCTCGTCGTCCGCGTCGGCGGGCAGCGGCCCGCCCGCCTCCTGCCAGCGTTCGCGCATCGCCTCGGCGCCCGCGTACGCCTCCAGACAGCCGATGGAGCCGCAGCGGCAGCGCCGGCCGCGCAACTGCACGGTGGTGTGCCCCCATTCGAGGGCGCTGCCGCGCCGGCTCTCGTCGAGCGTGCCGCCTTCGCCCTCGTGGATCACGCTGGCGCCGATTCCGGAGCCGATGAGGGCGATGGCGGCGGTGCCGGTGCCCCGGCCGCCGCCGAACCACATCTCGGCCTGCCCCAGCGTCTTGGCGCCGTTGTCGATGAAGAACGGGACTTCGCCGGGTACGTCGACGGCGGCGCGCAGCAGTTGCCCGAAGGGGACGGCGGTCCACCCCAGGGTCTGTCCGTGCACGACCGCGCCCCGCGGGCCGTCGCGCTCGACGATGCCGGGGACGCCGACGCCGATGCCGAGGAGTTCGCGCGGGTCGGCCCCGGCGTCCCGCAGGACATGGGCGACGCCGGTGCGGACGTGCGCGACGATGCGCTCGACGTCGTGGCCGTGCTGGGCCAGCAGCCTTTCGGTGCGGGCGAGTTCGGTCAGGGACAGGTCGAAGAGTTCGACGCGGACGCGGGTTTCCCCGATGTCGATGCCGATGAGGAGCGCGCCGCCGGGCGCGACGCGCAGCAGCGTGCGCGGCCGGCCGCCGTCGGAGTCGACGATGCCCGCTTCCTCCAGGAGGCGTTCAGCGGCGAGTTCGGCAACGACGTTGCTGATGGAACCTGAACTCAGGCCGGTGGCGGGGCCGAGTTCCTGACGGCTCAGGGGCCCGTCGAAGTACAGGCGTCGCAACACCCTTGCCCGGTTGCCCCGGCGCAGGTCACGCGCTGTTCTTCTGTCCCGTTCGGCCATGGTGGTCCCTCCCGGCAGGCAACATACCCAGGTCCCGGACCTTGACGCGCTCCTCCCTCATCCCTTAAGTCACGGTATGAATTAACCCCTGGGACGACCCCGTTCGGCTCCCGAACACAGATCACGCGGCGCCGCCCCGTGGTACCCCGCCAGCAGCGGCCTCGGCAGCGGTCCCTTGATCCGCGCTCCGCCCTCGTACTCCTCCCAGGCGTGTGCGAGGACACCGACGCTGCGGGAGAGCACGAACAGGCCGCGCCCGAGTTCGGCGGGGAAGCCCAACTCGGCGTAGATGATGGCGGTCGCTCCGTCGATGTTCATCGGGACCGGGCGCGCACGGCCCTCCGCGAGGGCCGCTTCGAGCGCGAGGCCCGCGGTCAGCGCCCGGCCCGGCAACTCCCCGGCGTCCACCGCCTCCCGGACCAGCGCGAGCAGCGGATCGCGGCGGGGGTCGTGCGGGTGGAAGCGGTGGCCGAAGCCGGGGACGTATGCCCTTCGCTCCCTGAACTCCGCCACCACGTCCTGGGGTTGTGCGCCCGCGACGACGCGTTCCAGGATCGCCATGCACTGCTGGCCCGCCCCGCCGTGTGTGTCGCCGAGCATGCCGGCGCCGGTGGCGACCGCGCTGTTGAGGCCGACCCCGCAGGTGGCGGCCATACGGGCGGCGGCTATGGACGGCGCCTGTGGGCCGTGGTCGACGGCGGCGACGAGGGCGGCCTCAAGGAGTCTGCCCTGTACGGGGCTTGGCAGTTCGCCGCGCAGCATCAGCCAGATCTGTTCGGCGAAGGTGACGCGGCCGATCAACTGCTCGACGGGGTAGCCGCGCAGCAGGATCTCGCCGGGACGGATGCGGCTCACGGCGGTGGACCACCAGTCGGTGACCCGGTCCTGTTCGATCAGACCCTCGGGTACGGAAACCTCGCTCATCACACCGCTCCTTTCGCTCGCATTTCCTCGATCTCCCGGTCCCCGTAACCGAGTTCGGCCAGGACTGTGTCCGTGTGCTCGCCGAGGAGCGGGGGCGGAAGGCCCGGTCCCGCTGGTTCGCCGTCCACCTGGATCGCGCTGCCCAGGACCTCAAGGGGGCGGTCGCGGCCGTCGGGGAAGGCGACGCGGTGGAGGAAACCGCGGGCGGTCAGCTGCTCCAGGCCGAGAGCGTCCGGGACCGACAGAACGCGGGCCGCCGGGACGCCCGCGTCGGAGAGGATCTCCTCCCACTCCTTGGCGGTGCGCCGCGCGAGCCCGGCCTCGACCTCGGCGCGCAACTCCTCGCGGTACGTCTTGCGGTCGGCGGGGTGGGCGAAGCGCGGGTCGACGAGCAGTTCGTCGCGGCCGATGAGGCGGCACAGGGTCGCGAACTGCTCCTGTTACTACATCTTCGGCACCTTCTCGGTGGTGTACGCCGAGGACCGGGGCCTGTCCACCGCCGCGCTGCTCAGCGGGATCTCGATCGCGGCGGCCGTGAAGCTGGTGACGGTACCCGCGTTCGGCGCGCTCTCGGACCGCGTGGGACGGCGGCCCGTGTCGATCGGCGGGGCGCTGGTGCTGCTGGTCGCGGCATGGCCGTTCTTCGCGATCGTCGACGGCGGCAACACCGCGCTCGTCTGGCTGGCCCTGCTGGTCACGCTCGGCGTCGGGCAGTCGGCCGTCCTCGGCTCGCAGCCCGCGTTCTTCGCGGAACTCTTCGACACGAAGGTGCGGTTCAGCGCGGTCGGTGTCGCCAACAACATCGGCACGGTCCTGACGGGCGGGCTCGCGCCGATGCTCGCCACGGCACTGCTGCTCTGGTTCGACCACAGCGTGGCCGGGGTGGTCGTCTTCATCGCGCTGATGAGCGGGCTCACCGCGGGGACAGTGGCCCTGGCGAGGGAGACACGGCACATCGAAGACGCTGAGGTCACACCCAGTCCCCGGCCGAGCCGCAGAGTCTCAAGCACCTGACTTGATCCTCGACGGTTGATACGGGGCGAGCCTGTACGCGGCTGTCACCGGCAGCGGTCAACACCGCTGCCGGTAACGGGCGTTGCTCCGACATTTTGACGGAGCGTCAGACACGTTCCGGAAGTGACGGCTCGGTGCCCGCCTGGGCGACCACGGAGGCCGCCACCCGTGAGGCGAAGCCCAGCATCTCCTCGGCGAACGCCGGGGTGAACTCCCGTGCGCCGCCCGGGTGGACGCCGTGCGCGACCATCCAGGTGATCATGGCCGCCATGAAGGCGTCACCCGCACCGATGGTGTTGACCACCTCGACCCGCAGCGCGGGCACCGAGACCGGTGCGGCGGAGCCGGTGTAGGCCGTACTCCCCCGCGATCCCCTGGTCAGGACCACCAGGCGGCCGTCGGCGGCAAGCCTGCGGCACGTCTCGTCCGGTGCCGTGTCCGGCCACAGACGCGCCAGGTCCTCGTCGCTGGCCTTGACGACCTGGCCCAGCTCGCACAGTTCGCGCAGCTGCTGTCTCCCGCTCTCCGCGTCGAGGGTGCGGTCCTCGCGCACGTTCGGGTCCACCACCAGCAGCGGGCTCCCGGCCGCCGCCGCGCGCGCCGTCACCGCCACGGCCGAGGCCGCGGGTTCGACGACTGCGGCGAGGCCGCCCACGTACACGGCCGCGAAGCGCTCCACGTCCATGCGCCGGGGCACTTGGAAGGTGGCCGTGGACTGGAGGTGGAAGTGGTACGCGGTCCCTTCGGGGCCCGGGTCCGCGACGGCCAGCGCCGTGGGGAGGTCCGGGCGGGCGCAGAGGCCGAGTTCGACTCCCGCCCTGACGAGCCGACGCTCGATCGACCGGGCGAAGCCGTCGTTCCCGAGGGCGCCGGCGAACCAGCTCGGCGTGGCCAGCCGGGCCAGTCCGGTGGCCACGTTCGCGGGGGCGCCGCCGGGCTGGGCCCGGTGCTCCTCCGCGTCGTCGCCGGTGGGCACCAGGTCGATCAGCGCCTCGCCCAGCACCAGGACGGCGCCCCGACCCTTGACGGGGTCGGGTGCCGCGCCGGGAGCGTCGGTCACGGCTCCACCACGATCTTGCGGCCCTGGCCCGCCTTGAACCGCTCGATGGCGTTCGGGTACTCCTCCAGCGGCAGCCGGTCGCTGATGAACACCGCGGGGTCCAGGACTCCGGCGGCGAACAGTGCGGCGGCGCGCTCGTAGCTGTGCAGCACCGCCATCGAGCCGGTGATGGTGATCTCCTGGTTGTAGATCTTGTACGGCTCGATGACCGCCGTCGTCGCGTAGTCGGAGACCCCGAACTGCAGGAACGTTCCTCCCTTGGCCACGCGGCCGAGGCCGTCCTGGATGGCGCCCGCGTTGCCGGTCGCGTCGATAACGATCTCCCAGCCGCCGGGCCGCTCGAACTCATCGGCCGATGCGGCGGTCCGGGAACAGCCGAGCATGGACGCGGTGGCCAGACGCTCGGGGTTGATGTCCAGCACGTCGACACCCGCGGCGCCGGTGCGCTTGGCCAGCTCCAGCATCATCAGCCCCATCGTGCCCGAGCCGTAGATCAGCACCTCGGCGCCGAGCGTGCTGCTCATCACGTCGTAGCCGCGTACGGCGCAGGACAGCGGCTCGATGAGCGCCGCGTCCCGCACGTCCACATGGTCGGGGAGCTTGACGCAGTTGGCCACGGGCGCCACGGCGAACTCGGCGGCGCCGCCCGGTACGGAGACGCCGATGGCGTTCCACCGGTCGCAGAGGTTGCCGCGCCCGGCCCGGCAGTAGCGGCACTCGTTGCAGTACAGGGACGGGTCGACGGCGACCTTGTCGCCCACCGCCAGCTCCGTGACCTCGGACCCGAGGCCCACGACCTCACCGGCGAACTCGTGGCCGGGCAGGATCGGCAGGGTCGGCGCGAACTCGCCCTGGAGGATGTGCAGATCGGTGCCACAGATGCCGCAGGCGGCGACGGACACGACGACATCGCGCGGGCCCGGAGTCGGGTCGGGGACAGTGGTGACGGAAACCTTGCCGACACCTTCGACGATCGCTGCCCTCATTTGACGGCTCCAAGAGAAAGGCCCTGGACAAGCTTGTCCTGGGCGGCGAAGCCGGCGGCGAGCACCGGCAGGGACACGACGACGGAAGCGGCGCACAGCTGGGCGAGGAAGAGGCCCTGGCTGGTGACGAATCCGGTCAGGAAGACGGGCGCTGTCTGCGCTGTCACGCCGGTCAGGACCCGGGCGAAGAGCAGTTCGTTCCAGCTGAAGATGAAACAGATCAGCGCCGTGGCGGCGATACCGGGCGCGGCGACGGGCGCCACCACCCGCATCAGGACGGTGGGCAGCCGGGCGCCGTCCACCTGTGCGGCCTCGATGATGGAGACCGGCACGTCCGCGAGGAAGGACTGCATCATCCAGACCGCGATCGGCAGATTCATCGAGGTGTAGAGGATGACGAGCAGCCAGATGTTGTCCAGCATCCCCACGTTCTTGGCGAAGAGATACACCGGCAGCAGTCCGGCGACGACCGGCAGCATCTTCGTGGAGAGGAAGAAGAACATCACGTCCGTCCATTTACGGACGGGCTTGATGGACAGCGCGTACGCCGCCGGCAGCGCCAGCACGAGGACGAACAGGGTCGAGAACACGGACGCCGTCACCGAGTTGATGAGCGGCGGCCAGGGGCTCGCCCCGCCGTCGGAGCCGAAGAACGCGCTGTAGTTGTCGAAGGTGAGCGGCGCGGTGAGGGACGGCGGGTTGGTCGCCGCGTCCGCCTCCGAGTGCAGGGACGTGAGGAACATCCACAGCGCGGGGAAGCAGAAGACGACTCCGACCACCCAGGCCAGCAGGCCCAGTGCGGTGGAGCGCCGCTTGGCGCGCCTGCCCTCGGGGCTGTACTTGTGCTGGCGCTGTACGGGGGTGGACGCCTTGCCGGGGGCGTCGGGGGTGTCGGCGGTCTTCGGTTCGGAGAGTGTGCTCATGCGCGCTTCGCCTCCTCACTGAAGAGGGACGAGACGACGCGCAGGGCGAAGGTCGCGATCACGATGGTGCCGATCACGACGACCACGCCTGCCGCGGAGGCCAGTCCGTACTCGTGAGCCTGGTAGAAGGTCTGGTAGATGGTGTACGGGAGGTTGGCGGTGCCGAGTCCGCCCGCGGTGATGGTGAACACGGCGTCGAAGTTCTGCACGATGTAGATCGAGCCGAGCAGGACGCCGAGTTCGAGGTAGCGGCGCAGATGCGGCAGGGTCAGGAAGGCGAACATCTGCCAGGCGTTGGCGCCGTCGAGGCGCGCCGCCTCCATCATGTCCAGCGGGCGGCTCTGCAGCCCCGCCAGCAGGATGAGCATCATGAACGGCGTCCACTGCCAGACGAGTGACGCCTCGACGGCGAGCAGCGGCATGTCCGAGATCCAGTCGGGCTGCGAGGCGTTCTCCACGCCGAACAGTCCGGTGAACCAGGCCCAACCGCCGTTCAACAGGCCGTACTCGGGGTTGTAGAGCACATGCTTCCACAGCAGCGCGGCCGAGACGGGCACCAGCAGGAACGGCGTGATGAGCAGCGTACGGACCAGTCCGCGGCCCATGAACTTGCGGTCGAGCAGCAGCGCGAGCAGCAGGCCGAGCACGACGCTGGCGATCACCACGGTCGCGGTGAGGAGCATCGTCGTGAAGACCGAGTCACGCAGGTCCGCGTCGGTGAACACGGAGCCGTAGTTGGAGAGCCCGGAGAAGCTGCGGGCGTCCGGGTTGAGCGAGTTCCAGTCGAACAGCGAGATGAACAGCGTTGCCACGAACGGCAGTTGGGTGACGGCGATGAGGAAGATCAGCGCCGGCAGAAGGGGGGCGCGGGTGGCCCATTCGCGGGCCCGGCCCGACCGGGACCCCGCCTGGGGGCGGGACTTGGCCGGTGGGGAAGGGTCCGGCGCGGAGGCCGGCGCGTCGCTGACGGAAGTGCTCACCGGTACTCCTCGGCTACCTTCTCGGCCAGCTTCTGCGAGGCCTCAAGGGCGTCGTCGACGGACTGGCGGCCGGCGATGGCCTCGCTGATCTCCTGCGAGACCTTCGTGCCGAGGTCGGTGAACTCGGGGATGCCGACGAACTGGATACCGACGGTCGGGCGGGGCTGGGTGCCCGGGTCACGCGGGTTGGCGCTGGAGATCGCCTCCGAGGTGACGTCCGCGAACGCGCCCGCCTCCTTGCGGTACTCGGCGTTCATGTACGTCGAAGCGCGCTTGCCCGCCGGGACGTTGGACCAGCCGATCTCCTTGCCGACCAGCTCCTCGTACTCCTTGCTGGACGCCCAGGAGATGAACTTCCAGGCGTTGTCCGTGTTCTTGGACGCCTTCTGCATGCCCCACGCCCAGGTGTAGAGCCAGCCGGAGCTGTCCGTCTTGTCGACGGGCGCCGGCACATAGCCGATCTTGCCCTTGACCGGGGAGTCCTTCGCCTCCAGCGAACCGGCGCCCGCCGTGGCGTCGTACCACATGGACGTCTTGCCCTGCGTCATGTTGTTGAGGCACTCGGCGTAACCGGCCTGCGGTGCGCCCGCCTCGCCGTGCTCACGTACGAGGTCGACGTAGAACTTGGTGGCCTTCTTGAACTCGGGCGAGGTCAGCTGCGCCTCCCAGTCCTCGGTGAACCAGGTGCCGCCCATGGTGTTGACGACGGTCGTGAGCGGGGCGATGACCTCGCCCCAGCCGGGCAGACCGCGCAGACAGATGCCCTTCATGCCCTTCTCGGCGCCGTCGGTCTTGGCCGCGAGGTCGGCGACCTCCTGCCAGGTGGGGTTGGCGGGCATCTTCAGGTTCTTCTTCTCGAAGATGTCCTTGCGGTACATGAGGAAGGACGACTCGCCGTAGAACGGCTGGCCGTAGAGCTTGCCGTCCTCCGCCGTCAGGGACTCCTGGAGCGGCTTGAGGATGTCGCCCTGGTCGAAGGCCTTGTCCTTCTGCGCGTACTCGTCGAGCGTGTGCAGCCAGCCGTTCTTCGCGAAGAAGGGCACCTCGAAGTTGCTGATGGTGGCGACGTCGTACTGACCGGCCTGGTTGGAGAAGTCCTGGCTGATCTTGTCGCGTACGTCGTTCTCCGGCAGCACCGTGAAGTTGACCTTGATGCCGGTGTCCTTGGTGAAGTTCGCGGCGGTCAGCTTCTGGAGTTCGACCATCTGCGGGTTGTTGACCATCAGTACGTTGAGCGTGTCACCGCCGTCGGAGGCGGTGCCGCCCGCGCCGCTGCACCCCGCGAGGAGTGCCGTCAAGGCCGCTCCCGCGCCCACACGTACGCCTATTCCACGTCGTCGCTGCTGGAGGGCCATGAGAATCTCCTGATCATTTGGTGGGGTAACTGCTGATGGCTGGGAGTGCGGAAAAGATCTCGGGGGCGTCCCGTGGCCGTACGGGTCCCGCCCCCTGGCCTGTGCGGCGGGGGTTCCGGGGTCGGTCGGGGCACGTCAGACGCGGATGACCTGGGGGCCGAGCAGCGAATAGCGTTGCGCCTCCGCCGACGGGAGTCCGACGTCGGTGACGATCGTCTCGAAGTCGCCGACGTCGGCGAACCGGCAGAAGCTCACGGCGCCGAACTTGGTGTGGATCCCGGCGAACACCTTGCGCCGCGCGCTGCGCATGGCCTGGGCCTTCACCTCGCTGACGGCCGGGTCGGGGGTGGTCAGCCCGTACTCGCGCGAGATGCCGTTCGCGCCGACGTACGCCAGGTCGATGACGAAGTCGGCGAGCATCCGGGTCGCCCAGTGGTCCACGGTGGCGAGGGTGCCGCCGCGCACCCGGCCGCCGAGGAGCAGGACGGCGATCTTGTCGGCGTCGGCCAGTCCGTTGGCGACCGCCAGTGACGCGGTGACGACGGTCAACGGCCGGTCTCTGGGCAGGGCCTCGGCGACGAGCTGCGGGGTGAAGCCCTCGTCGATGAAGACGGTCTCGGCGTCGCCGATGAGGTCGGCGGCGGCTGCCGCGATGCGCGACTTCTGCGGGACGAGGCGGGTGGTGCGCACGGCGAGGGTCGTCTCGTAGCCGGCGCTCTCCACGGGATAGGCGCCGCCGTGGGTACGCCGTACCAGGCCGTGCTCCTCCAGGGCGTGCAGATCGCGCCGGACGGTCTCCTTGGCCACGCTCAACTTCGCGGCCAGCGCGGTGACTTCCACCGACCCGTCACGTCGGGCGATCTCAAGAATCTCTCGTCGGCGCTCGTCCGTGTCCACGACACACACTTCCCTGCTCTGCTGCGGCTCAGCACCCGTTCGGGCTCATGGGTCGTTTGTACAAGCAAGAGCCCCGGCTCGACCAGGCTCTTCGCCGCTTTGAGTGTGACCGTTCATGCCCGTTTGCTCAGGAGCGTAAATGCTGGTCGTACGCGGGGTAACCCCCTCGGAAGCCCGGTCCCGTGCCCGATTGACGCCGATCGACGCCCGAACGGTGCCCGAAGTGGCGGACGGGCTTCCGCCGATGGGCCGCCTAAACGTGAGCTGCGTCCCGTCCGACCCCCCAAAACGGTCAGCGAAACGGGCACGGAAACATGTACGGACCACGTAGGAACCAGGTGCGAAGCGTGTACGAAGCACATTCGACCCACGCTCGAATCGTGGCCGACCCACGCGCCGCATTCGGGCGGCATACGGGCACGGCGGTGACCGAAGCGGGCAGGCGGAAGCCCGCTGCGGGCCACGGGTCCTCCGCGACCCCCAGCGGGACCACCGCGCCGAGGGGGTGTCTTGTCGATCAGCTGTAGATCCCGAACTCGTAGAGCGAGTAGCCCCACGCGGTGCCGCGTTCGGTCGCGTTCACCCGCACATAGCGGGCCGCACCGGTGACCTCGATGTCGTCGATGCCCCCGTCGCCCCCGGTGACGGTCTTCACCGTGCTCCAGTCCTGCCCGTTGTCGGACGTCTGGACGGTGTAGCTCTTGGCGTACGCGGTCTCCCAGGCGAGCTGCACATGCTTGAAGCCGGTGCGCGCGCCCAGGTCGACCTGGATCCACTGCGGGTCGGACCAGTCGCTGGCCCACCGGCTGCCGAAGTCGCCGTCGACGGCGTTGGCCGCCGGGCAGGGGCAGCCGACGCTGTCGGGCTGGAAGGACGACGCCGAGGCCGGCTTCCCCTTGGCCACGTTGGTGCCGTCGACGGGCGGTGGCACGACCTTGAAGGATCTGGTCTCGATGCCCACGTTGCCCTTGCCGTCGGACGCCTTGATGTACACCTTCCACACGCCGAGCTTGTCCGGCGCGGTCACGGTGAAGTCCCCGTTGCCCTCGGGGGTGAATCGCGCCGGGGTCAACTGGCCGCTGTTGTCGATGTACTTGCTGTTGACCAGCACCTCGTAGGTCAGGGCGTCACCGTTCGGGTCCGTCACGTCCGACGTGACCTTGAAGGGGCGTCCGGCGGCCACGGCGGTGGCGCCGTCGACGGCCATGTCCGAGATCACCGGCGGCTTGTTGTCGCCGGCGGTGCTCCTGCCGTACGCCTCCTTCACCGCGTAGTACGACAGGCGCTTCTGGCCCGCGGGCAGCAGGTTGAACCAGACGCCGCCGAAGTCGTACTCGGTGCCGTAGTGGAAGAGGGTCGCTCCGAGCGCGACGCCCTCATGGCCGGTGACGCAGTTCCACGCGTCCTTGTAGCCCTGGGCCTTCGCCGTGTCGGCGGGCTCGGACGCCACGCCGTTGACGTCGTCGTCCACCTCCCACTCACCGGCGGGGCCGCCCTCGGTGACGATGTAGGGCTTCGTGTAGCCGCCGGCGTTCCAGGCCTCCTCGATGTTGCACACGTCGGCGTAGGAGTTGACCGCGTACAGATCGAGGTCGGGCGAGTTGCGCTGGTAGTACGGCCAGGCCCCGGTCCAGGCGTCGGTCGAGGTCACCGGGTGGTTGGGGTCCACGGAGTGGATCTTCTCGGCGATGTCGTTGACGAAGGTGGTGTACGCGTTGCGCTGCTGCTCCAGGGCGTCGCCGCTGTAGCAGTTCTGCAGGCCGAGTACGGACTCGTTCCCGACGTTCCACATCAGTACGCCCGCGTGGTCCTTGTAGGTCTCCACCCACCTGGGGAACTCGGCGAGCATGTCGTTCTTGTACTGCGTGTCGGTGAGGTAGTTGACGCATCCACCACTTCCGGGGCCGCCGCCGGGCTGGAGCCAGAAGCCGGCGATGACCTTGATGCCGTTGGCGGCGGCCGAGTCGAGAAGGGGCTTGGTGGTGCCGTCGGTGCCCCAGGTCCGGATGGTGTTGACGCCCATGGAGGCCACGTCGGGCATGTACTTTCCGGCGTCGGCGACGGCGGGGCCCCAGGTCAGGCCCTTGACCTGGTACGGCGCTCCGTCGACGGTCAACTGCCAGGCGCCCTGGGATCCGGTGACCTTGACGACGCTGCCGGCCGCCTGGGCTGGGGCGGCGGCCGGGACGGTCACGGCGAGGGCGGCGAGGAGCGCGGTGGCGGCGACCGATGCCATGGCGCGCAGGCGGCCGGGTGCGAGTCTCGGGAGAAGTCTTGTATCGCTCATGAGTCACCTGTGGGGAGAGTGCGGGCGGGGGCAGCGCGAAGAGCGCGGGAGAGCGCTCTCCCGCCAGGACGGAGTACGCCCCGACGGGAGAGCGGCCCGGTCAGGGCAGTTCGTAGTCCTCGTTCAGGGCGGCACCGGCACCGGGGTTGTTCTGGTCGTAACCGCGTGCGTCGCACTGGAGGCCGCCGACAACGCAGTGGTTGACCATGGCGCCCAGCGTGGCGTTGTCCCAGGCGTTGAAGAAGTCGTAGTGGAACGAGTGCCCCGTCCCACTCGCGAGTCTCACCTTGGACATGTCCCCGTTCACCGGCCATGCCATCTTGAACTCGACCATCGGCAGCGCCACC
Source organism: Streptomyces sp. NPDC050433 (assembly GCF_044458565.1). NCBI lineage: Bacteria > Bacillati > Actinomycetota > Actinomycetes > Kitasatosporales > Streptomycetaceae > Streptomyces > Streptomyces sp. NPDC050433. Next base: position 234,142 of record NZ_JBITIB010000003.1, read on the forward strand.
GGGTGCGACGTCGGGCAGACGTCCTGGTTGGCGCCCTGGACGAGCGGATAGGCCATGTGACTCTTGTGGTCCGGGGTGTCCAGATACTTTCCGTCCCAGCAACTGGGCGCCTGGAAGCGGAGGTTGAGCTGGACATCACGGGTGGCCGGGCAACTGACCGGGATCTCGGTGTTGTTGTACGACTCACCGCACTCCCAGCCCTCCACCCAGCCCGGATGGTTCCGGAACTCCTCGGCCGTCTGGGTGGGGCTGCCGACGACGAACCGCAGGCCCTTGGGGAACGGCCGGACGGTCCGGTAGTCGGTGACCCCGGCCTTGTAGTAGATGGTCTGCGGGCCGACGGGCCGTACCGGCTCGTCCCCGTTGAGCAGGGTCGGCATCCAGTACGCGGACCGGTCCCCCGGCGCCTTGCACGCGGTGGTGCCGGCGTCCAGCGAGGCCGTGGTGCTGTTGGCGTCGGTGGTCCGGTTGCCCATGAAGGTGTGGTCGTGCGAAGCGCCGGGCCGGCCGGGGTAGACGATCGGGTCGTCCGGCCTGGTGTGAGTGACGTCGCAGTTCGCCTGGAACTCGTGGAAGTAGCGGTGCGGTGGTATCTCGTCCGACGGTACGACGCCGGTGACCGGCGGGTTCGCCGGTATGTAGCCGTCGCCGTCGGGGTCGTCCCCGGAGGGGACGGGGACGGCCGGGGGCATCTGGTGTCCCGCGTGGGACGCGGCCGTCGTGCCGCGGTCGCTCTTCGGGTCGGCGGTGGCGGTGTCCGTGATCGCGGTCAGCCCCATGGCCACCAGGGCCAGGGCGGTGAAGACGAGCAACGCGGACACCAGGGTGGTTCTGCGGAGTCTTTCGGCCATGCGGACCTCCATGCCGCTCTTCGTCCGCATACGGGCCGTATGCGGTGGGGGGAGAGAGTGGTACTGGACGGTGCACCGCGGAGAGCGGCCCTGGATCCCGGAACGCCCGGATCGCGTGGGATCTCAGCGGATCTCGGTGGATCTCAGTGGGATCACTGCGGGAGAGCGCTCTCCAAAGCCAGGCCAGTGTTACGCCGCCGCTGAGAGAGTGTCAAGAGTTGGTGAACGATGGGCCGTACGGACCCCGCGGTTGCCCAAGAGATGAACGGACCCGACGCGCCCGGCCCGGAATGCGGAAGAATGCGGGCGGCTTGAAGATCGATGAACGCCCACGTCCGCCGGTACGTACCCCTGCCGCCGGACGAGGTACATCCGACGGAGACCCAGGAGCACACGCATGAGTGGTACTGCCCAGATCGGCGTCACCGGGCTCGCGGTGATGGGCCGCAATCTCGCCCGGAACTTCGCCCGCAACGGCTTCGCCGTCGCCCTTCACAACCGCACGGCGTCGAAGACCCGCGCCCTGGTCGAGGAGTTCGGCGACGAAGGCGTCTTCGTTCCCGCGGAATCGGCGGAGGAGTTCGTCGCCGCGCTGGAGCGCCCGCGCCGCCTGGTCATCATGGTGAAGGCCGGCGACCCGACCGACGCCGTGATCCAGGAGTTCGCCCCGCTGCTCGAAGAGGGCGACGTCATCATCGACGGCGGCAACGCACACTTCGCCGACACCAGGCGCCGTGAGAAGGAGCTGCGCGAGCGCGGCATCCACTTCGTCGGCGTGGGCATCTCCGGCGGCGAGGAGGGCGCGCTGCACGGACCGAGCATCATGCCGGGCGGGTCCAAGGAGAGTTACGCCTCGCTCGGCCCGCTGCTGGAGCGCATCGCCGCGAAGGCGCCGGACAACGCCCCCACGGTGGCCCATATCGGCCCCGACGGCGCCGGACACTTCGTGAAGATGGTCCACAACGGCATCGAATACGCCGACATGCAGCTGATCGCCGAGGCGTACCACCTGCTGCGCGCCGTCGCCGGCTACTCCCCCGAGAAGATCGCCGAGACGTTCCGGACCTGGAACACCGGGCGGCTCGACTCGTATCTGATCGAGATCACGGCCGAGGTGCTGGCCCACCAGGACGCAGCGACGGGCAAGCCCTTCGTGGACGTCGTGGTCGACCAGGCCGAGCAGAAGGGCACCGGACGCTGGACGGTGCAGATCGCCCTCGATCTCGGTGTGCCGGTCTCCGGCATCGCCGAGGCGGTCTTCGCGCGCTCGCTCTCCGGGCACGCCGCGCTGCGGGAGGTCTCACGGACGCTGCCGGGCCCGACGGCGACGGCGCTGAGCGAGGACGAGGCGGCGCGCTTCGCGGACCGGGTCGAGCAGGCGCTGTACGCGTCGAAGATCGTGTCGTACACGCAGGGCTTCCACCAGATCCAGTCGGGCAGCGAGGAGTACGGCTGGAACATCGACCTCGGGTCGGTCGCCGCGATCTGGCGGGCGGGCTGCATCATCCGGGCAGCTTTCCTGGACCGGATCCGGGGCGCGTACGACGCGCAGCGCGATCTGCCGAGCCTGCTGGCCGACAAGCAGTTCGCCGAGGAGATCGGCGCGGCGCAGGACGACTGGCGCGAAGTGATCGCGACGGCCGTGCGGCAGGGGGTGCCGACGCCGGGCTTCGCGGCGGCGCTCTCGTACTACGACGCGCTGCGCGCGGAGCGGCTGCCGGCCGCGCTCACGCAGGGGCAGCGGGACTTCTTCGGTGCGCACACGTACCGGCGTACGGACCGCGAGGGGGCGTTCCACACCTTGTGGGGCGGCGACCGCTCCGAGGTCTCGGGCTGACGGCTGACAGCTGACCGGGGCTCTCTGCCCCTGAACGACCTGGCGCCGGCGGGATGTTGACCCGTCGGCGCCAGGTCGTTGGTGCCCTGCCGTGGTCCGGGTCCGGTCGTGCACGCACGCGCGCGTCAGCCGAGCGGCCCCGGCTGGGGCTCCGGGTCCGGGACCGGATCGGGGCCCGGCGGGCTGGGGATCGGGTCCGGTGACGGCCCGGGCGGCGGCGAGGGAACGGGCGCCGGGCCCGGCAGCGGTCCCGGACCGGGGCCCGGACCGGGCGGCCCCGGCGGCGGGGTGGGCGTGGGCGGTACGGGGTCGGGATGCGGATGGGTCATGCCAGTCCTCCAAAAGTACGGACTCGTGCGTTCCCAATGTCTCCCGATGCGCGTGCCCACGCGCGCCGGGTCCACTCATGATCGGCCCGCGCACGGCCCGGCCCATGGCCCGCGCCGGCCTCACCAGCGCCCGGAGTCCGCCTTCAGCCGGGCCTCGGCGGCGCGTACCGTCTCCTCGGCCGCCACGGGCGCCACGGCCACCTCGTCCGGGTGGCGCTGCGCCCACCTGGCGGCGTACGGGCACAGCGGTACGACGGGGACGCCCTCGCGGGCCGCCGTCTCGTAGAACTCCTTCACCAGCGCGCCCGCGATGCCCTTGCCCTCGTGACCACGCTCCACCACCGTGTGTACGGCCACGAGGGCGGCGGGGGCACCGGCCAGCACGAAATAACCGACGACGCCGACCAGCTCGTCGCCCTCGTACGCCTCCAGCCGGCCCTGCGCCCGGTCGTCGCGGATGTCGGTCTCTGCCATGGGCGGGTCGTCTCCCTGGGGTCGTCGGAGAAGGCGTTCTCGGGATGCTCTACGGGTGCTCTCCGTACAAGGAAGAGGCCCGCCGGAATCATCCGGCGGGCCGCTACGAGGGGCAAGCGGGCGCCCCGCCCCCTGGGCGCGTCAGGAGGTGATGGTCAGGACGCACTTGGCCGTGGCGGTCGAGCTGGTGCCGACGATGATGTCGACCGTGCCCTCCTCCACCAGGAACCGGCCCTCCGGATCGTTCGTCCAGAAGCCGAAGTCCTCGGCGCCGAGGCTGAAGCTCACCGTGACGGACTCCCCGGCCGCGACACCCACCCGGCGGAATCCGCGCAGTCGCCGCACCGGCTGCACGATGCTCGCGACGGGGTCGTGTAGATACAGCTGGACGACCTCGTCACCGTCCCGCTCCCCCGTGTTGCGTACGGTGACGGCAACCTCCACCGTGTCCCCCTCGCGCAGGGACGCGGCGGCGATCGAGGTCCGGCTGAGCGAGGGCTCGGTGAGTGTGCAGGTCGTGTAGCTCAGGCCGTGACCGAACGGGTAGCGCGGGCCGTCCGGCACGTCCAGGTACCGGGAGACGTAGCGCTGGTCCGGGTCGGCGGGGTCGTAGGGGCGGCCGGTCCGCTCGTGGTTGTAGTGGACCGGGATCTGGCCGACCGTACGGGGGAAGGACGCCGGGAGCCGGCCACCGGGGTCGACGTCGCCGAACAGCACGTCGGCGATCGCGTTCCCGGCCTCCATGCCGGGGTGCCACGCCTCCAGTACGGCGGGGGCGCCGTCGGCCCAGTCGCCGAGGGCGAGCGGGCGGCCGTTCACGAGGACGACGACGTACGGCTTGCCCGTGGCCGCGACGGCCGCGATCAACTCGTCCTGGCGGCCCGGCAGTCCGATGTCGCTGCGCGAGTTCGCCTCGCCGCTGATCTCGGGGCTCTCCCCCACGACGACGACGGTGACATCGGCGGCCCGCGCCGCGGCGACGGCGGCCGGGATCGTGCCGGTGTCCTGGCCGGCGGCGTCGATACCGAGCGCGTGGGTCACCTCCGCGCCGGGTACGGCGGCCCGTACGGCATCGAGCACCGTGACGGACCGGAACTTCTCCGCGCCGGGTCCCGCCCAGGTGCCCTGGAGGTCGTCGGAGTCGGCGAACGGCCCGACGACGGCGAGGGAGCCGGCGCTCTTGGCGAGCGGCAGCGCGCCGCCCTCGTTCCGGAGCAGCACCATGCAGCGAGCGGCGGCCGTGCGGGCGGCCGACCGGGCCTCGGCGGTCGGGCCGGCGATCTCGGCGTGTTCGGGGACGTACGGGTCGTCGAAGAGGCCGAGGCGGAACTTGACGCGCAGCACGCGCGTCACCGCGTCGTCCAGCCGCGCGGCGTCGATCCGTCCCTCGTCCAGCAACGTCCTTCCGTGGTCGGCGACATGGGTGCTGACCATCTCCATGTCGACACCGGCGCCCAGCGCGAGGCGGGCCGCGTCCTCGCCGTCGGCGGCGAACCCGTGCGGGATCAACTCCTGGACGCCGGACCAGTCGCTGACGACGAAGCCGTCGAATCCCCAGTCCTGCTTGAGGATCCGGGTGAGGGTGTGCTCGTTGCCGTGTGCGGGGACACCACTGATGGTGTTGAACGCGGCCATGACGGTGGCAACTTGGGCGTCCACGGCCACCTTGAACGGCGGCAGGTAGTGATTGCGCAGCCGGGCCTCGGACACATCGACCGTGTTGTAGTCCCGGCCGCCCTCTGCACCGCCGTACGCGACGTAGTGCTTGGCGCAGGCGGCGATCCGGTCCTTCGCCTTCAGGTCGCCGCCCTGGTAGCCGCGGACCTTGGCCGCCGCCAACACGCCGTTCAGATACGGGTCTTCACCGCCGGACTCGGCGATCCGGCCCCAGCGCGGCTCGCTGGTCACGTCCATCATCGGCGCGAACGTCCAGTGCACCCCGTTGGACCGGGCCTCCGCCGCCGAGACCGACGCGTCCAGCTCGGACACCGCCGGGTCGAAGCTCGCCGCCTGCGCGAGCGGGATCGGGAAGGTGGTCCAGAAGCCGTGGATGATGTCGAGACCGAAGATCAGCGGGATACCGAGCCGGGACTCCTCGACGGCGATCCGCTGGAGGGCGTTGCTCTCCTTGGCCCCGTGGATGTTGAGTACGGAGCCCAACAGGCCCGCGCGGGCGGCCTCCTCGGCCTCGCGGGTCTGGGTGCCGCCGGGGCCGGTGGCTCCCGCCCAGGCCAGCTGCTGGAGCTGGCCGAGCTTCTCGTCGTCGGTCATCCGGGCGAGCAGTTCGGCGACGGGACGGTCGTACGGATCGTTCCCGGCCTGTGCCGGTGGGCTGTCGGGGGAACTGCCCGGGGCGTTGGCCGGGGTGGCGGCTTGCACGACTGAAGTCCTCTCGGTGGCGGGTGCGGGGCCGCCGGTGGCGGCGGGCGCGCGTGCCGGCGCGCCCCTGCCGCGACGGCGGTCGCACCGATCGTAATGAGGGGGCCGCGCCGCCTCGTACCGAGGGTTGAGACCGGAGGGTCGGCGTCAGTGCTCGCGTCCGGCCGGGCCGTACGCCCCCGGTTCCGCCTCGTGGCTCGCACGCCGTGCGATACATTTTGCGACGCCTTGGCCACGATCATCTTCAGCAGCGGAGACGAACTTCCCAATGAACGACATAGTCAACGGACTTGGCCGAGCGGGCGCCTACGGCGCGCTCGGTGTGGTCCTTCTGATCCTCGGTATCGTCCTCGTCGACGCGCTGACGCCGGGGAAGCTCGGGAAGCAGATCTGGGAGGAGCGGAACCGCAACGCCGCACTCCTGCTCAGCTCGGCGCTCCTGGGTATCGGCGGCATCGTCTTCACGTCCATCTGGACGACGTACCACGACTTCGGCAAGGGTCTGGCGTCGACGGCCGCGTTCGGGGTGCTCGGCCTCGTGATGATGGCGGTGGCGTTCCTGGTGGTGGATCTGGTGACGCCGGGCAAGCTGGGCGCGACGCTGGTCGAGGCGGAGCCGCACCCGGCGGTGTGGGTCACGGCGTCGTGCAACATCGCGGTGTCGGCGATCGTGTCGGCGTCCATCGCCTGACCGGCGGCGGGTGACCGGGTCGGCCGTCCGTCTCCGGCCGGCCGGCCCGGTCCCCGGTCATCCCGTCACGCGGGGACCGTGACCGACGTGAGGACGATGCCGTCCTGCGACAGCCAGCGTCCGTCGAACGTGTGCAGGGTACGGCTCCCGGCCCGCGCCGGCCCGGCGAGGAGATGCGCCGTGAACGTACCTCCCGCCGGATCGAAGACGAGCCGGGCCTCCTCGAACTCCAGGAAACGCCTCGTCAGCGGATACCACGCCTTGTAGACCGACTCCTTGGCGCTGAACAGCAGCCGGTCCCACCGGACATCCGGCGCGGACTCCAGGAGTTCCTTGACCGCGACCTGCTCGTCGGCCAGGGCCACCGCCTCCAGGACCCCGGAGGGCAACGGCAGCGCGGGCTCCGCGTCGACACCGATCGAGGTGATGTGCGCGGGCCGGGCGACGACCGCCGCGCGGTAGCCCTCGCAGTGCGTGATGCTGCCGACCACCCCCTCGGGCCACAGGGGCGCGCCACGTTCGCCGGTGAGGATCGCCCCCGCCGGTGCGCCCAGCCGCGTCAGGGCCTGCCGCGCGCAGTGCCGGGCGGTGGTGAACTCGGCGCGGCGCTTGGCCACCGCGGACTTCACGATCGGCTCCTCCTCGGGGAGGAGCGTGGCCTCGGGAAGGTCTCCGTACGCCTCGGCCGTCTCCGTCTCGGTGGGGACGATGCGCTCGATCACCGCGTCCGCCCCGCTTCCTCACGGACCGGCAAGGGCAGTATCTGCACGGGGCGGCCCGGCTGCTGCGCGCGCCGTCCCCACTCCCTCGGGTAGCCGAGGGACACCTCCTGATGAGGCACCCCGTCGCACCACATCAGCCGGGGGATGTGCAGATGCCCGTAGACGACCGAGGCGGCCCGGAATCTGCGGGGCCAGTCCGCCGAGCCCTGCGTGCCGCACCACAGAGCGAACTCCGGTCGCCACAGGATGTTCGTGGGTTCGCGCACCAGCGGCCAGTGGTTGATCAGGACGGTGGGCAGCTCGGGCGGGATCTCTGCCAGCCGGCGCTCGGTGGCCGCGAGCCGGGCGCGGCACCACGCCTCCCTGCTGGGATACGGGTCGGGGTGGAGCAGGAACTCGTCGGTGCAGATGACACCGGCGGTCTCGGCCACGGCCAGGGCCGATTCCTTGGAGTCGGTGCCGGGGGGCCGGAAGGAGTAGTCGTAGAGGAGGAACAGCGGTGCGATGACGGCGGGGCCGCCCTCGCCCTCCCAGAGGGGATACGGATCCTCCGGGGTGATCACCCCGAGCCCCCGGCACAGCTCCACGAGATGGCGGTACTTCGCGTCACCCCGGAGCTGGACGGGGTCGTCGGGCGCGGTCCACAGCTCGTGATTGCCCGGCACCCAGATGACCTTCGCGAACCGTTCGCTCAGCGTGCGCAGGGTCCACTCGATGTCGGAGACCAGCTCACCGATGTCACCGGCCACCAGGAGCCAGTCGTGCTCCGACTCCGGCCACAGGGAGTCCGCGATCTTCTTGTTCTCCGGATGCCGGATGTGCAGATCGCTCGTCGCGACGAGTCGTCCGGGCTTCGTCGGGGACGGGGTGCTGGGCGGGGGAGGCGCCGCGCCACGTATCTCGTAGGTCACCGGCGACCGGTCCGGACTCGACGTGCCCGCAAGTAGCGCATTCGACAAGGATATTTACGTGTGCGGGTCGATCAACCCCTACTCCTCCCGGCCGGAGGGCGCAGAAGGTCGATGTCGGTGCCCCAGGAGTCGAGGACCGGCGCGTGACCGGCGCGCCGGGCGGCGCGTTCGACGGTCGCGAACAGGGCGACCGAGCGGTAGAGGGAGTTGATGTACGCGTCGAGTTCGGAGCGGACCAGCCGGTGCGCTTCGAGATCTTCGAGAGCGGACTTCTCAGCGACGAGTCGTGTGATCGTGCCGTCGAGACGGTCGAGGAGCACCTGACTGTGGACGAAGGCGTAACGGTCCCAGGCGTATGCGTCTCCGGGCAGGCCGCGGGTGCGGAACTCCGACAGGGCGAGCGGCATGACGTCCAGGGCGGCCGAGCGCCGGCCCTCGATGAGGGGCGGGGGCGGCGGGACGCTCGCGGGGCGGGCGTCGGTGGTGATCACGTAGACGTCGTGGTCCGAGTGGGCGGTCGCCATGCCCTGCCGGGCCCGGGACCCGCTCAGGACGATGCCGACCACGTCCGGGGACGCGGAGGCCTCGGTGACGAAGTCGGTGAATTCGGTGAAGCCGGTGAAGCCGGTGAAGCTGGTGCGGTCGGTGGGCGGAGTGGCGCGTCGCGGCATGGTGATCCCTCCTCGCGAATACGCCCACGGTGGCGTTTTTCGCGTAGGCGCGGTACTGGTTTTCCGGGCGGTACTTGGGCTCGGAGGGCATTGTCAGTGGTGGCCGATACGGTTCGGAGATACGAACCAAGGAGGCACGATGTCCACCAACTGGGGTCTGACGATCGACTGCGCGCACCCCGCGAAACTGGCGGAGTTCTGGGCGCTCGCCCTCGGGTACGTGGAGCCGCCGCCGCCCGCGGGTTTCGCCTCCTGGGAGGCGTGGTTGACCCACTACGAGGTCCCGGAGGAGGAGTGGGACGACGGCGCGTATCTCGCGGATCCGGACGGGGTGAAGCCCTCGATGTCCTTCCTCAAGGTGCCCGAGTCGAAGGTGGTGAAGAACCGGCTGCATCTGGATCTCCGGGTCGGCGGCGGCCGGGAGACCCCTTGGGAGACACGGTGGCCACGAGTGGTCGCCGAAGTCGAGCGGCTGACGGCGGCGGGGGCGACGGTGATAGGTGAGCACGAGCTGAGAGGAAGGCCGGACCATGTGGTGATGGCCGACCCGGAGGGCCACGAGTTCTGCGTCGTCTGACGCGACGGTGGGGCGGCACGTCCGCTCCTCAGGACTGCCCGAAGGGGCACCGCCGGGTGCCCCGGTCGGGCCGGTGCGCGGCCTGGACGGGGAAACCGTTACTGGGCGCCGAAGGAGACCGGGGACGGTGTCGGCGAGTTCCTGGAGTGTGACTTCGCCCAGCCGGTACGGCTGATGAAGCTGCTCGTGTTCTCGGGAACCTCGGCACGCAAGGACGAATTCCTCACCCAGGCCCGCCCGGCCCTGATCACCGTCCAACTGACCTCGCAGGACGGCGAGTTGACCAGCCGCACCATCCGCCTGCGGGACCAGCCGGGCGAGCACCTTCGACGTACGCGGCTCGGACACGGTACGGGCCAGACTCACGGTCGACTCGGCGTACGGCACCGCGAAGGACCGCCGAATCGCCCTGGCGGAGGTGGAGTTCTTCGGCCGCCGCCCCTGACCGCCGGCGCCTGGAACCGGCCGTGGCCCGTCGGGGCGGCCTTGCGACCACCCCGACGGGCCACGATCCAAACCTGCGACTGCGTCATATCATGATGCAACCGTTCCGCTGGGCGTTCGTCGGGGATGCCGCTGCGACACCTGTCATCGCCCCTGTTACCAAGACGGTCAAACAAACGAGGGTGGTGACCGCCAGGATGTTGCGCACGCGCGAGATTCCTTCCCAGGACTATGGACTGTGGATCTTGGAGCAGGAGGGAAGGTTACCTCATATCGAATGAGCTGCCGAATTCATGGGAACTCACGTGCCATCGCGTGCCCTATTCGTCGCGCAGCGTAGAACCGACATCCGCTCCACCGTCGCCCATGCGTTCGACTTCATTGAGACGGCGACCAATTCTACGCGCATCAATGTTGTCTCTGCGCCGAACCAACTCGAATGCCTGACGCAATGTCATGCGCGCTTCATCGACATCTCCGGCCGCGAGTCGCACCTCGGCCAGCAACGTCCGCGCGGTGATTTCCTCGTCGAGGTCATGAGTGCGGGCGGCGACAGCCACAGCCGCCCGGAGGCGTTCCGTCGCGGCGGCCAGTCGCCCCCCGGCGAAATCCGCGCGCCCGAGGCAGCGCAGAGCCTGGACCTCGTGGTGGGCGGCTCCTATGTCTTGCGCGATCATCAGCCCTTGCAGGAGGTGTTCAACAGACGCCTCGGCGTTTCCCAGCCGCCAGTGCGCCTCGCCGATCCCTACCAGCGCCTCGGCCTGGCTCTTCCTATCAGCGAGTGCCCGGAATTCCGAAAGCGTCTCCCCGAACAGGATAAGAGCCGCAGCGGATTCACCCGACTCTACGAGGACTTCGGCCAGATTTCTGCGAACAGTTGCACGGTCATACCGGCTTCCGGCCGCCTCCAGGAACGATATTGATTCCTCCAACGAATGACGAGCCGAGGCCAATTCACCGGCCTGCAATTGCAGCTGACCCACGTTATTGAGCGTCTGGGCAGATGCGATCTTGTCGCCCGCTTCTCTGAAACCCGTGAGAGCATTACGGAAATGCACGAGCGCCCGGCCACGTTCCCCGAGAAGTAACAGTGTGACCGCCACGTTGTTTCGGCTGCGCGCCATGTCCCAGACATCACCCGACAGGGATTTGATGGCCAGGGACTTCTGAAGCAGCACAAGAGCCTTGCGATTCTCGCCGAGATGCCAGTTCAGCGTGCCGAGCACGCGCAGCGCCTCCGCCTCCGCAGGCTCGTCGCCCAGCGCACGCGCGAGGTCCAGCGCCCGCTCCCCCGCGTCCGCCGCTTCCGCGTAGCCCCCGATGCTCGCGTCCGCCGCGCACAGGTCGATCAAGGTGCGGCAGAGCGCCGGCTCGTTGGCCGTTCGGTCCCAGTGGGCCACGGCGTGCCGCAGGAGTGTCCTGGCGTCCTGCCAGTAGCACTCGGCTTGCAGGAAGCCCCCCAGCGCGCAGGCGAGTTGGGCCGCGCGTTCGGGGGCCCCGCCGCGCCGGGCGTGGTCTTCGACGGCCAGGAGGTTTCCGCGTTCCGCGGCCAGCCAGGACCGCGCGGCATCGGCGTCCGCGAAGTAGGGCGCCGTAGTCGACAGCGGGTCCAGCCGTATGCGACGGGGATAGGCGACGCGGTCGGCCAGATCGGCCGTCATGACGTAGAAATCCGTCAGGCGGGCGACGGCCCGCCGACGTTCGCGTTCACCGTCATCCGAATTGGGTAGACCTTTGGCATATTCACGAAGCAGGTCGTGGTAGCGATAGCGATCCGGTACGGGCTCCCTGAGCAGGTGACATGCCAGCAAGCCCTCCAATAATCGCTCCGTCGTATCCAGCGGCAGGCCCAGCAGCGCGGCTGCCGCGTCGGCGGTGAAATCCGGTCCGGGATGGAGCCCGAGGCGGCGGAACGCGGTCCGTTGCTGCGCGGTGAGCGTCCGATAGGACAAAGCGAACGCCCGCGTCATCTCCTGCTCCTGATCTGCGGTGCGAATTTCCGCCAACCGCCCCGGACTTCGCGCGAGGCGCTCGGCGAGGACGCCCAGCGTCCAGGACGTACGCGCCCGAAATCGATGCGCCACCAGCTCGATCGCGAGGGGCAGATACCCGCACAAGCTCACAATCCGTGCGGTCTCCACCGTGTCACGGGTGCGCTCCTCGCCCGCGAAGCCGCGGAAGAGCGTGATGGCGTCCTCCTTCGAGAGGACGTCGAGCGGCACCGACAACGCCTGTGGGATCCCGGTCAGATGCCGGCGGCTGGCGATGATCGTCAGGGACGGTGACCCGCTCGGCAGCAGTGGGCCGACCTGTTCGGGTCCGGCCGCGTCGTCCAGGACGATGACCATCCGGCGCTCGGCCAGCATGGTCCGCCACAGGGCCGTACGCCCCTCCAGCTCCGCCGGAATGGAGAAGGCCGGCGCGCCGAGCAGCCTCAGCAGGGTCGCCAGCGCCGCCCTGGCGGTGAGTGGTTTCTGGGCCGATGAGTGCGCGCCCAGGTCGATGTAGAGCTGGCCGTCGGGGTACCTCTCCGCGAGCAGCCGGGCGGTGGCGACGACCAGGGCTGTCTTGCCGACGCCCGCCATGCCGCTGACCGCCTCCACCGAGACGACCGGTCCACCGTGCGCACCCTGGTCGGCGATCATCGAGGTGAGCGCCTGTAACTCCGAGCGGCGCCCCACGAGCGACGGCTGCTGCGGCAGATTCCGGGGCGGCGGCACGTCGCGCGGGGTCACCGCCGCCCCGGCCACCTCGGGCGCCGGGACGGATGCGGGCGTAACCACTGCGGGCGGACCGGCCGTTCGCCCCTTGCCGCCACCCCCATGGGCCAGCTCACGCGCCGGTGAGCGGGCGAGCACCCCCTGGTGGATGGTGTTCAACTCGGCGCCGGGCAGGGCCCCGTACTCCGCCATGAGGGACTGCCGGGCCCGCTGGTGGACCCGGAGCGCGTCCGCGTACCGTCCGCTGCCGTAGTACGCGAGCATCAGCTGGCCCAGCAGGGTCTCGTCGCCGGGGTGCCGGTCGACCAGGGCGGACAACTCGCCGACCTGATCGGCGAAGCGCCCCAGCCGCAGTCCGACGGCGATGCGCGACACACTGGCGCTCAGACGTGTCTCCGCCAGCGTTTTCCGTACGGACGCCGCCCAGAAGCCGGGCACACCCGCCAGCGCCTCGCCCTGCCACAACTCCTCCGCGCGGGAGAGCAGTTCCACCGTCCGCTCGTCACCCTCGACGGTGAACGCCTCGTCGACGAAACGCTGGAAGCACTGCCAGTCCACGGAGTCACGCGCGGTCCGCAGGGTGTATGTGTGCGCCCGGCCGACGATGGTGGGTGCTCCCGGCCCCGTGCCGGCGTCCCGCAGCCGTCGGCGGATGCGCGAGACATAAGTGTGCGCGTTCTCGCGGGCGCGCTCCGGAGGGTCGCCGTCCCAGAGCCGTTCCATGATCTCGCTGATCGCGACAGGACGCCCCACGTCAAGTGCGAGCGCGGCCAGTAACACCCGCTCCTTGTCCGATCCGAGCGTCAGCCAGCGACCATTCAGCCGAAGCCCCACCGGTCCGAGAATCTGGAATTCCACCAGCGCCCCCGCTGGTTCGTCGGATGGCCCACGAGCATGACATCACCCTGCGAATGTCGCCATACGCCGTTGCCATACTTGGCGCGATCCGTTCTTATTCCTGATGGTCATTCCAAGCCGCGCCGGGGTAGGACCCGAAACAGTCCGTGTAAACGGCAATCGATCTGCGGGGGGCGGATGGATGAGTGATTCGAGTACGGCCTCGCAGGGGCCACACGGGAATGAGATCAGTGGCGACGCGAGACTGTACGGCCCCACGGTCCAGGCCCGTGAAGTGCATGGCGGCATTCACCTGCATCCCGCGCCTGCCGCACCCGCACGACCGGCGCCACCCCGCCAACTTCTCCCCGTGCCTGCCCACTTCACGGCCCGCGAGGGGGATCTCGCATCGCTCGATGCCCTGCGCGGGACGGGACTGCCGCTGATCGTTGTCAGCGGTCCGGCCGGAATCGGTAAGACGACCCTCGTGTCCAAATGGCTGCGTTCACTGAGCGACGAATTCCCCGACGGACAGCTGTACGCGGACCTGCGTGGGCACTCGGCGGGCGGGCCGGTGGGGCCGGCGGAGGTCCTTGGCCAGTTCCTGCGGGCGCTGGGAGCCGGTCCACCGTCCACGGACGCCGCCGAACTGGCCTCGCTGTGGCGGTCCTTCACCGCCGACCTGCGGATCGCGGTCATGCTGGACAACTCCTTCACGGCCGCTCAGATCCGACCGTTGCTGCTCGGCGGTCCTGGCGGGCTCGTGGTGGTCACCAGCCGCCGCAGGCTGACCGGCCTCCGCATGGAGGGAGCGGGTTTCCACCAGCTCGGCCCACTCGGTCCGGCCGCGGGAGTCGAACTGCTCACCCGTGGAATCGGCGCGGACCGTGTCGCGGGCGAACTCCCCGCGGTACGCCGCCTGGTGACCCTCTGCGCCGGGCTTCCGCTCGCGGTCTGCCTGGCGTCCGCCCGGCTCGCTACACGACCGAGACAGTCGGTGGGGGCGCTTGCCGATGCCCTGGCCCGTAGCGCGGGCGGGGGTCGGCTGGCCGCGCTCGAAGTCGAAGGAGAAACCTCGGTGCACAAAGCCCTGGACGCGTCGTACGCGGTGCTGAGCGAGGGAACCGCCCGTCTGTACAGGACGCTCGGCCTGCTCCCCGTTCGCACCTTCGACGCCGGGATCGCCGCGGCGACCTGCGGCGAGTCGCTGGACTGGGCGGAGAGTCGGCTGGACGAGCTGGTCGAGGCGAATCTCGTGGAGGACGTCGGCCCGGAGAGCTGCCGCTTCCATGATCTCGTACGAATCCACGCACACGACCGTGCCCGCGAGGACGACACGGACTCCACTCGCGAGGAGGCGCTGCGGCGATTCTGCGACTGGTGTCTGCACACGGCGACGGCGGCTCAGGAGCGGCTGACCCCGGTGCAGTTCACCCTTCCCAGGACCTATCTGTACCCACCGGACCTCCCGCTGCCGTTCGCCGACGATGTCGCGGCGCTCAGCTGGCTCGACTCCCATCGGACACAACTGCTCGGTGCTGTACGGTCCGCCGCGAACAGCGGCTGGTACGACACGAGTTGGATGCTCGTGGACGCCATGTGGCCGCTTTTCCTGCGGTTACGGCACTACTCATCGTGGATCGAGGCCCACGAGATCGGACTGGACGCCGCACGGCAGGCGGGGAACAGGGCGGCCGAGCGCCAGATGCTCAACTCCGGTGCCATCGGCCTGGGAGCCGCCCGCCGCACCGAGGAGGCCGCCGCTTGGTATCGGGCCTCCCTGCGGGCGGCGCGCGACGCCGGTGACGTACGGGACGAGGGGCAGGCGCTGCTGGGCCTCGGCGCGTGTCATCGCGAGGCCGGGCGGCCCGACGACGCCGTCAGATGTCTCCACCGTGCGATCGCCGTGTGGGAGGGCTGCGGTTACCCGCGAGGCGCGGCTCTCGCGAGGACCACGCTCGGCGAGATCGCGCTCGCGGCGGGCGCTCCGGCGGAGGCGGTCGACTTCTTCAGCCGGGCCCACGCGGCGATGGTGGCGGTGAACGACCCGCACGACGCCGCGCGAGCCCTCGCCTTCCTGGGACGTGCCGGTGTCCGGGCGGGCGCGTACGCGGAGGGCGTGGCCAGGATGAACGAGGCGCTGGCGGTCTTCACCGGGTCCGGAGCGGCCTTCTGGCAGGCGCGCACCCTGGAGATGCTGGGCGAGAGTGCC
The DNA here is from genome assembly GCF_044458565.1 of Streptomyces sp. NPDC050433. Taxonomy (NCBI): domain Bacteria; kingdom Bacillati; phylum Actinomycetota; class Actinomycetes; order Kitasatosporales; family Streptomycetaceae; genus Streptomyces; species Streptomyces sp. NPDC050433. The sequence goes on from NZ_JBITIB010000003.1 coordinate 249,797, forward strand.
GCGGAGCATGGTGAGGCGACGGCGGCTGAGGATTTCCGTACGCGGGCCGTCGCGCTGTTCGAGGCCACGAGCCCCGCCGACGCGCATCGACTGGGCGAGCGCGAGCGATCCGGTGAGGTGTGACCGGGCCGCGGTCGACGGCCCGGTCACGGTGTCAGCCGGACGGTACGACGCGGGCGTACGGCCACTCCCGCAGCGAGCGTCCTGCCACCAGCCAGGCGTGCAGGCACGACGGCAGCAACGACACCTCTCGGGAGGCTGGGTGCGTCGGGTACGTGCGGTACGGCCGGCGCGGTACGAGAACCGCAGCCCGGTCCGGTCCGCCGGTCACGGCCCAGCCGCCCGTGCCCCCGACGCCGGCGAGCGGCAATGCGACGATGCCGCAGGACGGGTGGGTCGACGTGAGGTCCGTCAGCCGGCGCAGGGTGTCGGCGACCGAGCGCGCCCGGCTTCCCTGGAGTACGTCCGCGCAGTCCAGCAGTCGGCTCTCCCGGCAGGCATCCACGTCCACGGCGAAGTGCTCGTCGATCACCGAAGCTCCACCGTGGGCATGGTCGGCAATGCCGAGGCGTACACCGAACGACGCGTCGGCGCAACGCGCGCGCAGTACGGCGGGGACGGCGGGGACTCCGGCTCGGGCCGGGCTCGCGGGGACCGGGCTCGCCTCGACCACGACGAAGCGCGTCACGCCGACACCTCCCCGCGCCCCGGCGCCCACGCGGGCAGCGGCAGAGGCTCCGGCAGCGGGAGAGTCGTCGGCTCGTGTGCGGGCTGGCCCATCCCCAGTAACCCGTACATCAGCCTGCGCATGTTCCGGTTGAACCGACCGGGTTCCGAGGTGATGCGCGACGCGATCGCGGCGTACTCACGGCGCCGGTACTCCCTTGCCGCGTAGTCGAGTTGGTCCACCAGCGGATGGGTGGGGGACAGCGTCGGCGCGAGGGCCGCGAGGGCCGCGGCGGGCGACGCCGGATTGGTTTCCCCCTCCGACGAGGTGGCCAGCAGCATCGGCACCCCGGTCAGAGTCCCGTAGAGAGTGACCGAGCCATGATCACCGATGATCCAGTCGGCCGCGATCAGGACGCTGCGCCAGTCCGCCTCCGGCGGCACGAGCGCCATCCCCAGTTGGGCGCAGCGTGCGAGCCACGCGCGGACCTGATACGCACCATGACCGGACCATACGTTGGGGTGGACCAGCAGGGCCGTACGGTAGCGCGCCGCCGGCAGCTCGCCTATCAGCCGCGGCAGCAGCCCGTCGAACCGGCCGAACGACGACTGCGCACCCCAGGTCGAGACCGCGACCACCAGTTTCTGCCCCTCGGTGAGCCCGAGCGCCCGGCGGTACGCGGCGCGCAGCGGCAGGCTGGCGACGATCCGGTCGTGTACGGGGTCGCCGGCCACGTGCGCCAGCGGGAGCGCCTCCGGGCAATGGCGCGCCAACTCGCGCAGCTCGGCGTGGTGCGGCACGACCACGGCGGCGGGCAGCCGCCCACCGGGCAGGAGGTCCTGCCTGCGCAGCCCTGCCACACCCGAGTTCACCCCCTCGACCACGAGCTTCAGGTAGTTGGCCCCGTGCGGCAGCGTGATCAGCGGCGCGTCTATGTACTGCACGCCACGTGGCCCCGCGGCCAGTGCGAGATCGAAGGTCATACGTGTCGCCTGGTCCCACGGCAGCACGACGCTCCCCAGCCTCGCGAGGAAGGCGGGTACGTCGTCACCGAAGGCGTGCGGCGGCGCCGTGAAGACCACTTGGAGCCGGAAGTCGGCTTCCAGCAGCGCCAGGACGTCGAGGAGTCGTTTCCCGTACGTCACGGTGTGGACCACCGCGAGTACCTTCTTGCGCCCCACCAGGGTCAACCACTGCCGCGACTCGCTCACGCTCGCGCCGATGGTGCCCGCTTCGAACCTGCTCGTTCCGAACCTACTCGCTCCGAAACTGCTCGCGTCGTTCGTACTCGATCCGGTCGTACTCAACGCCGACATGGCGTCCCCCTGTTGACTTCTCTTCCGAGTGCCACGAACTTCCTTCTGCCGACGGGATGCCCGGCAGGGGGGACGGAAGGCTCGACGGACCCTTGCGAGAACCTTGCAGGGGACTGTTCACGGTCTACGGGCCCTGGGAGTCGTCGCGGACGGCCTCGGCCCGTTCCGCTACGAGTTGGCGGCAGTGCCGCGCGCGGTCCGCGGGTTCGTCCGTCAAGGCGGCCAGCTCGGACAGATAGCCCAGCACGTCTGTGGTGAGGTCGAGATCCGGCCCTCCGGACAGGAAGGATTCGGCTGCTGCCCTCACTCCCTGGTCCGGGCCAAGGATCACCGCCTGGAACAGCGTGATGACGGCGAGGGAGTCCTCATCCAGAGTCGCCGTGGGCGTGGCGAACAGTTGGCGCCACTGCTCAGCACACGTCCCGAACCCTGACTCCACGGTGTCCAGCATCAGCCTCTCGAAGACATAGCCGACTTCCTCCGGGTCGGCTTCGACCGCCCGGTCCAAGTCCTCCCGTGCCTGGTCGTAATGGCCTGCTTGCCGGTGCGTCTGACCGCGTGTGGCGAGGGCCCAGTCGAAGGCGGGATTGAGTTCGACAGCGGCGGTGAAGTCGGCGATGGCCTCCTCCAACCGGCCCGCCTGCCGATGCGTCTCCCCGCGATGGGCGAAGGCCCACGCAAACGTCGGGTCGAGTTCCAGCGCGGCGGTCAGGTCTGCCACGGCCTGCTCGTACCGACCCGTCTGCCGGTGCGTCGCCCCGCGCCGGGCGAAGGCCGACTCATAGGTGGGCTCAAGTTCAAGAGCCGCGGTGAAATCGGCGACAGCCTCCTCGTACTCGGACGCTCGCCGACGCGTCTCCCCGCGTTGGGCGAGGGCCCACGCATACGTGGGCTCCAGTCCGACAGCCGCGGTGAAATCGGCGACAGCCAGCTCATACCGGCCCGCCAGCCGATGCGTCTCCCCACGCTCGGCAAGGGCCCACGCATACGTGGGCTCCAGTCCGACAGCCGCGGTGAAATCGGCGACAGCCAGCTCATACCGGCCCGCCAGCCGATGCGTCTCCCCACGCTCGGCAAGGGCCCACGCATACGTGGGATCGAGTTCCAGGGCCGCGGTCAGGTCGGCGACGGCCTCCTCGTACCGGCCCGCCAGCCGATGCGTCTCCCCACGACGGCCGAAGGCCCAGGCATACGCCGGGTCAAGCTCGACAGCCGCCGTGAAATCGGCAAGCGCCTCCTCGTACCGCCCCGCCTGCTGATGCGTTTGACCGCGGTCGCCGAGGATCCAGGATTGCGCGGGGTCGAGTTCCAGGGCAGCGGTCAGGTCGGCGACGGCCTGCTCGTACCGGCCGGCCAGCCGATGCGTCTCCCCACGACGCGCGAAGGCCCAGGCATACGCCGGGTCAAGCTCAAGAGCCGCCGTGAAATCGGCAAGCGCCTCCTCGTACCGCCCCGCCAGCCGATGCGTCTCCCCACGGTCGGCGAAGGCCCAGGCGAACGTGGGATCGAGTTCGAGAGCCGCGGTCAGGTCGGCGACGGCCTCCTCGTCATGGCCGGCCAGCCGATGCGATTGGCCACGATCCCCCAGAAACTGGGGTTGAGAGGGGTCGAGTTCCAGGGCAGCGGTCAGGTCGGCGATGGCCTCCTCGTACCGGCCCGCTCGCCGATGTGCTTCTCCGCGTCCCGTGAGGGCCCGTGTCCGGGTGTGGTCGAGTTCCAGGGCAGCTGTGAAGTCGGCGACCGCCCCGTCCGTGCGGTTGAGCCAATTTCGGGCTTCCGCACGGTAGATCAGCGCCAAGGCGTTGCGGGCGTCGAGGGTGACGGCCCGGTCAAGTTCGGTGATGGCCTCTTCGTCGCGGTCGGCGAGGTAGAGCCTGCGACCGCGGTGGGCGTGCGCCCAGCCCCGCGCCTCGGTGCTCAGATCGGGGTGTGTCAACAGGATGCTGAGACACGCGAGGGCCGGCTCGTCGTCGGCCAGGGTCTCCCTGAGGCGGCCCGACCAGTCGAGCAGTGCCGCGTCGGCGGTGTCGTGCGCGGCCTGTTCAAAAGTCTCCAGCCACTGCCGCAGCACCGCCGTGTCCTGCCCCGCGGCCTGCACCAGCTGCTCCAGTGCCGATGTCGCGTAGCCGGCGGGGTGCGCGCACAGACGGTGGTACGACTCGTCCAGCCGGTGCCGGCGCCATCGGGCGGATCCCCAGCGTTCCCACTCGGCAAGGTCCTCCTCGACCGACGTACGCCAGGCGGCATGGGTGTCGGCGAGCCGGACGTGCGCCGCGGTCCAGCGCTGCGGCGAGTGGGCGCGCTGCTGGCGGACCAGACTGGCGCGTACCACCGCGTGGTAGTTCTTGAAGTCGCCTCGACCGCCGACGAACGGCTGTCCGCACAGCCACTCCCACAGGCCCTCGGCTTCCGGGCTCACCGCGGCGGCGAACACGTCCTCGTTCAGCTGTAGCGGCAGGGCGCAGGCCCGTACCGCCTCGCGCTGGTGGTGGTCCGTGATCCACTGGACGAAGCGCTCGACCGCTGCGTCCGTCACGTCGCCGCCCGCGTCAACTTCCTCGGCGGTGGTGGGGCGGGCCAGCGCAAGGAGCGCCACCAGCAGCGGCAGCCCCATCGAGAGCCGCAGCACCGCCTCGACGACGCCCGGTTCGCTCACGCCTCGCGAGGCGAGGAGCGAGCGTGTCTCCGCCTCGGTGAAAACCTCCAGCGGCACGTCCGCCACCTGCGCCCGCAGCGGCGCCCACTGACGCTCCGCGAGTTGGTCGCGGCCGGCCAGCACCACCATGACGTTCGCCGGTACGGGACCGAACTTCTCCTCCAGCAGGCTGAGCAGCCACTCGTCCAGATACGGCCCGGTGTGCTCCCAGGTGTCGAAGAACAGCACCACCCACAGATGCCGCTGCGACAGACGCTCCAACTCCGCGACGAACGCCCGGCTCAGACTCGCGTCGTCACTCCCGCGTGCCCGCCGCTGCGCCCGTGCGCGGGCCCCGGACCGCAGCCGGTCCAGCCCCTGGGCGGCGGCGTCCGGGTTGGTCATCGCGGTGACGACACCGGCCCCCGGAAGCAACGACGCCGCACCCAGCGCGGCCTGCGTCACGATCCGGCTGGACACGGACGCCTCCCCGTCCACGGGCGCGGGCTGAGCGGGAACGCTCTGCTCGCGCAGGAGTTGTTCCAGAGCTTTGTCGAACTCCTTGAGAGGACCGGTCTGTTCACCCAGCTGCCTGGCCAGCCCTGCCAGGGCCTGCCGCACGCCGTGCACATCGCTCTCGTCCACCACGGCGGTCACGGCGCCGGCGTCCCTGGCCGCTTCCTGCCACTGCCGCAGCAGGGTGGACTTCCCCACCCCGCCCACCCCGCGTACGTGGAACAGGAACTCCGCCGGATCCTCGTAGGACTGAGGATCTTTGTCCAGGTTCTCCGCGAACAGCGACAACTGCGCCCGCCGCACGACGAATTGGGCCTGTTCCCGCTGGCGGATCAGTTCACCCCGCGACAGCCGCCGACCTCCCGGCATGGCGTCCCCCCTTGACTCGAACTGCCGTACAAGCGGTCAGAGTTTGCGTGCCACCGCGCCGTACATCGCGATGTCGGGGTCATGGACGCCCTGTTGCTCGGCCTCCGGCCGCCACTTGTGGACCTGCGCGACGCCGGGCTCGACCAGCTCCATGCCGTCGAAGAAGGACAGGGCGGTGGCGTGGTCGCGCAGCACCATCGGCATGTTCTGCCGCTCGTACTCCTCGGCCACCCGGCCGACTTCCTCCGGCGCGAAGTCGGCGGTGCCGATCGTCATCGCCAAGTAGCTGCCCGCCGGGAGCGGTTCGAGCAGCCGCTGTACGAGTTGGTGGTCGCCGGGCGGCCGGATGAAGTGCATGATGCCGATGATCATCAGGCCGACCGGCGCGTCCAGATCCAACAGCGCCTGGAACTGGGGGCTTTGGGTGATGGCGTCCGGGTCCCGCATGTCGGCGTCGATGTAGGCGGTGGCGCCTTCGGGGCTGCTGTTCAGCAGAGCACGGGCGTGCGCGAGGACGATCGGGTCGTTGTCGACGTAGACCACATGGGACTCGGGCGCGACCTCCTGGACGACCTCGTGCAGGTTCGGCGAAGTGGGCAGCCCCGTACCGATGTCGAGGAACTGCCGGATGCCCTTCTCCTGCGCGAGATACCGGCCGGCACGGTGCATGAAGCGGCGGTTCTCCCGCATGTGCACGGGGAGCGCGGGCCAGTGACGGCACATCGCGTCACCCGCTTCGATGTCGACCAGGTAGTGATCCTTACCGCCCAGAATGTAGTCGTACACCCGCGCCGAATGGGCGGTCTTGGTGTCGATTCGATCCTTTGGGTTCCGCATCACCGCTCCACACGTTCGTTTCTGCCAGACCTCGTGGCAACGCTACCGCTTATACGTTCCGTCGGCGCCGGGCGAGAGGAACGGCGCCGACGGCGGCTAACCTGCTGTGTCATGCGGGAGACGCGTCTGGACACAGCTCGGATCCGGGCGGCTCGCCGGGTCATCGACCCGATATTTCTGGACACTCCGCTCTACCGCGGCGAGGCGCTGGAGCCCGTCCTCGGGTGCACGGTGAGTATCAAGCTCGAAACGGCGAACCCGGTCCGCAGCTTCAAGGCCCGAGGCACCGAAATGGTCGCGAGCCTGCTCGCCGACGGCGACTCACGGGCCGTGGTGTGCGCCAGCGCCGGCAATCTCGGTCAAGCACTCGCCTGGTCCGGTCGCGGCCGGAGCCTGGACACCACCGTCGTGGCATCCCGCTTCGCGACAGCGGCCAAGCTTGATCGCATTCGCGCACTGGGCGCCACGCTGGAACTCGTGGACGGCGACCACGAGTTGGCTCGCGAGCGCGCGGCGGACATCGCGCGGTACGAGGGCATCCGGCTGGTCGAGGACAGCCTTGACATCGAGACCTGCGAGGGCGCCGCGACCATCGGCCTCGAACTGGTCGACGCCGCACCGTCGTTCGACGCCGTTCTGATCGCTCTCGGCGGCGGCGCGCTGGCCACCGGTGTGGGTCATGTGATGAAGGACTTGGCGCCCGACGTCGAGGTGATCTGTGTCCAGCCGCTCGGCGCACCGGCGATGACGCTCTCGTGGCGCGGGCGGCACGTCGTCACCACGGAGTCGGCCGACACCATCGCCGACGGCGTCGCCGGCCGGCGACCCATCCCGGCCGTCCTGGACGATCTCCTCCTGGTCGCCGACGACGCCGTCCTCGTCCAGGAGGCGTCAATCATCGCCGGGATGCGGCTTCTCCTCGACCACGCCGGTCTCGTCGTCGAACCGTCGGCCGCGCTCGGCATCGCGGCGACCCTCGAAGACCGCGAGCGCTTCGCCGGCCGACACGTCGTGACCATCGTGTGCGGCAGCAACGTCGACATGGACGCCTATCACCGCTGGGCCGGCGCGACTCCCCTCCCCGCGGGTCCGTAGACCTGAACGGGGCCCGCTCCGCGCCGCCCGGGATTCTCACCAGTCGTGGACCGTCCCGTCCTGGAGCCGGTTGACCGGCAGATAGGCCGGGTCGTACGGGTGGGCGGCGGCCAGTTCCTCGTCCAGTTCGACGCCGATGCCGGGGGCCTCGCCGGGGTGCAGGTGGCCGTCGGTGAAGGTGTACGCGTGGCGGAACACCCGTTCGGTGAGCGGGGTGTGGCCCGAGTACTCCTGGATGCCGAAGTTGTGGACAGCTAGGTCGAGATGGACGGCGGCGGCCATACCGACCGGGGAGATGTCCTCGGGGCCGTGCACGGCGCTCTTGATCTGGTACTGCGCGGCGAAGTCGAAAAGCTTCCTGAGTGGCGAGACCCCGCCGAAGTGGGTGACCGCCGAGCGCACGTAGTCGATCAACTGCTCGGTGACCAGGGTCTGGTAGTCGTACACCGTGTTGAAGACCTCGCCGATGGCGAGCGGCGTCGTGGTGTGCCTGCGCACCAGCCGCAGCCCTTCCTGGTTCTCGGCGGGTGTGCAGTCCTCCAGCCAGAACAGCCGGTACGGCTCAAGGTCCTTGCCCAGCCGGGCCGCCTGGATCGGGGTGAGCCGGTGGTGCGCGTCGTGCAGGAGCGGCAGTTCGGCACCGAACTCCGCGCGTACGGCCTCGAATACGGTCGGTAGGTGGCGCAGATACGCGGCGGTGTCCCAGTCCTCGACCACCGGGCGGGGATGCGACGCGGGCGGGGCGTCCGCGGCCGGTCCGGTCGTGGCGGAACCGCCCACGCCGTACACGGTCTTGAGGCCCGGTACGCCGGTCTGGACGCGGACGGCCGGGTAGCCCTGCGCCAGCTTCTCCCGTATCGAGTCGAACAGCTCCGGCAGGTCCCGTCCGCTCGCGTGCCCGTAGGTGCCCACCCGTTCCCGGCTGGCACCGCCCAGCAGTTGGTACAGGGGGAGTTCGGCCGCCTTGGCCTTGATGTCCCACAGGGCGACGTCAACGGCGGCGATCGCGGCCATGGTGACCGGGCCGCGCCGCCAGTACGCGCCGCGGTACAGCGACTGCCAGGTGTCCTCGATCCGGTGCGGATCGAGGCCGATGAGGAGCGGGACGACGTGGTCGCGGAGGTAGCTCACGACCGAGAGTTCGCGGCCGTTGAGCGTCGCGTCGCCGAGTCCGGTGAGCCCTTCGTCGGTCGTGATCTTCAGGGTGACGAAGTTCCGGCCGGGGCTGGTGACGACGACCTTCGCGTCGACGATCTTCATACTGTTTCGCTCTTTCCGAGCCGCGACGAGGCGGCTGTACGAGTACGGTCTGGACAGAACAGGTGCCGGGAGAGGAAGTTGGGCGGCCTGCTCCGAAAGGCCTCAGCCCTTCGTGGCGCCGGAGGTCAATCCGGCGACCAGGTATTTCTGCCCCAGGACGGCGGCAAGTACGACAGGCACGGTGATGAGGGTCGCGGCGGCCATCAGACCGCCCCAGTCCGTGCTTGCGTAGGAGATGAAGTTGAACAGCGTCACCGGAACCGTCTGCGTGTCGTCGTCGGCGAAGACGAGCGCGAACATGAAGTTGTTCCAGCTGAAGACGAAGGCCAGGAGCGAGGCGGTCGCGGTACCGGGTGCGGCCAGTGGCAGCGCGATCCGCCAGAAGGCGCCGAACGCGGAGAGCCCGTCGGTGCGGGCGGCCTCCTCCAACTCGACCGGCAGCCCTGCGAAGAAGCTGATCATGATCCACATGATGAGCGGCACCGAGACGAACATATGGCTCAGGATCAGCACGGTGTAGGAGCCGACCAACCCGGCCTGCGCGAACAGGTAGTACCAGGGCACGAGCAGGGAAATGGCCGGGACGATACGGGCAACGAGGATCAGCGATCCTGTGCGGTACATCCCGAAGCGGCCCACCGCCCACGCGGCCGGCACCGCGATCAGTGCCGACAGGACGGTCGAAACGACGCCGACGAGCAGGGAGTTGCCCATCGAGCGGACGATCTGGCCCGCTTCGACGATGCTGCGGAAGTTGTCGAGCGTCGGTGTGAACCACAGGCCCACGCTCGGATCGGTGACCTGGACGTTGGTCTTGAAGGCCGCGGCGAACATCCAGATCACCGGCAGCGCGAAGATCAGGGTGACGACGCCGATCGCGATCCCGCGCAGCCACGAGCCGTACGCGCGCCGCTTGGTGCGCCCGGTGGAGGGAGAAACGACGGCACTCATACGGCATCCCTTCCGGCACGGCGGCGGAGCAGCACCACGACGCCGATGATGAACAGCGTGAACAGGACGAGGACGGCGGCGGCGAGTCCGTACTCCTGGTAGTCGAAGGTCAGCCCGTAGGCGTAGACGTTGAGCGTCTCCGCCTCGAAGTCGGAGCCGCCGCCCGCGCCCTTGGTGGCGTACAGGATGTCGAAGGTCTTCAGCGCGTCGACGGCCCGTAGGACGAGGGCGGTCGCGAGCGTCGGGCCGAGCATCGGCAGGATCACGTACCGGAAGCGCTGCCAGCCGCTCGCCCCGTCGACCAGGGCCGCCTCCTCGGGCTCCTGGGGCAGCGTCGTGAGCCCGGCGAGCAGCAGCAGGGTCATCATCGGGGTCCACTGCCACACGTCGATGAGCATGAGGGTGGGCAGTGACTGTCCGACCGAGCCGAGAAACTCCTGACGGGGCAGGCCGACCGAGGAGAGCAGATGGTTGGCGATGCCGTTGGTCGGGTCAAGGATCAGCAGCCACAGGATGCCGATCGCGACCGGCGTCGTCAGCAGCGGGATGATCAGGACGGTGCGCACCCAGCGCATGCCCCGGAAGGCCTTGCGCATGAGCATCGCGAGGGCGAGCCCCAGCACCGTCTCCAGTGCGACCGCGCCGATCGTGAAAATCACGGTGCGGCGCGCGGCCGGCCAGAAGCGGCGGGTGTCCCCGAGCGTGTCGGCGAAGTTGCTCAGGCCCACGTTCTTCTTGCCGGCGTTCACCGCTCCGAAGGCGTCGGTGAAGCTCAAGTTGAGGGTGAAGACCAGCGGAAAGATGATCATGAGGCCGACGAAAAGCAGTGCGGGCGCGAGCATCGTCCACTTCAGCCGCCGGTTTGCCTGCTCGAAGGTACGGGGCGGGCGGACACGGGGCGCGCTGGTACGCGCCGGCTTGGCGGACACGGCGGCCGACCCGGCCTCAAAGACATCGGTGCGGGACATCAGTTCTCCCTGTGGCGGTTGTCGCGGACGAGGAAATCCGCGAACTCCGCGTTCGCGTCACGGACCACGGGTTCGACCGGCTCGCCGAGGATTCCGGCGACCAGTGGCCGGCCGACGATGTCCCTGGCCCGGCCGACCTGGAGGACGCGCGGGCGGTCGTAGCCGAGCCCGCGCGCCGCGTTGACGCGCATGGTCTCGGCGAGCTGCGGCGGGAAGGAGGCGAGGGTCTTCGCGTCGGCCCACGCGGAGGCGCGGGCACCGGGTATGCCGTCGGCCTGGATCGCGGCGACCATCTCCGGGCTCGACGCCCAGCGGATGAACTCCCACGACTCGTCCCGCAGCCGGGAGAACGCGTTGATGCCCAGGCTCCAGGACGGGATGTTGTGGGGCCGGGCGCCGGCGGGACCGGCGGGGAAGGCGGCGAAGCCGACCGTCTCGCGGACCGTCGAGATCTTCGGGTCGAGGAAGCTGCTGTAGATCGCGTCGGCGTCGATGTAAAAGGCCGCCTTGCCCTGCGCGAAGATCGGCATGGCCTGTTCGAGGCTCATGTTGGTCGCGCCCGGCGGCCCGGCCTTCGCGAGGAGCTTTCCGTAGTACGTGTACGCCGCGAGCGCCTCCGGGGTCGCGATGGCGGACTTCCCGTCCACGACGAAGTCCCCGCCGTACGAGTAGAGGAAGCTCGACCACTGGGACACGGCGCCGGCGCGCTGGCCGCGCCCCACGTAGCCGAAGAAGTTCCTCCGCCGGTCAGCGAGTTCGAGCGAGGCGTCCATGAGCGCGTCGAGGGTCGTGGGCGGTCCGCCCAGGTCCCCGACGAGGTCTTTGCGGTAGTAGAGCACCGGGCGCTCGGTGACCACCGGCACGCTGAGCACCTTTCCCGCGGTCACCGAGGCGTTGCGCGGTGCCGGCTGGAAGTCGCCCCAGGCGAAGTCCTTGTCCGTCTCCACCCGGTCGGTGAGATCGGTGAGCCAGTTGTTGTGCGCGAAGAGCAGTTGCTCCTGGAGAGCGCGGACCATCATCACATCGACGTCCGTGCCGGAGGCGTTGAGCTTCACGTTGTAGCTGCTGGCGAGCTGGTCGGAGGTGAGCATGGTGACGGAGACCCGGCGCCCGATCAGATCCTCGAACTCCTCGGTACGGCGCTGGATCGCCTGCGCCCAGACGTGGTTGATCGCCATGATCCGCAACGGGGTGCTCGCGGACGGTTTCCCGCGCGGGGGCGCGCAGGCGCCGAGCGCCCCAAGACCTGCCGCACCCGCGACGCCGGCGGCCAGCCGGCCGAAGGAACGGCGGCTGAGGGACTGGCGGCTCGTGGACATCCTTGTCCTCGTCTCTCTCGATCTCCGGCACTCTGGTCCAACTGGTAGGACCAGTTCAATCGAATGGAGGGGAGGTTAACAGCAGCGACGAAATCCGGCCACCCCCCTGACCGGCAGACGAGACCAGGGGGGGGTGTCTTGCCCAGTGGAGCCCTACCGAGGACGGCCGTCCGGTGCCGACGGCTCCGACCGGTACGCGCCCCGGCGCCCCTCCGACTCGGCGAGCAGCGAGTCGATGTGGTGCTGAGCCATGACGTTGACCGGAATGTCGAGGTCAGCGCCGTAGGTACGCAGGCCGAGCGTGAGATGGGCGCGCATCCGCTCACAGGCCAGCTCGACGTCGCGGGCCTCGATGGCCGCGAAGATGTCCGGGTGGTGCGGGACTCCGGGCTCGGCGATCGACGGATCGGAGTTCGAGCGGAGCATCATCTCGAACATCATCCCGCTGATCGAGGAAAGCATGATCCGTAGCACGGGGTTGCCGCTGGCCGTCGCGACGGCGTCGTGGAACTCCATGTCCGCCTGCGCCTTGACGACGACGTCCGTCGATGTCTCCAGCGCGTTCACGGCGGCCCGCATGATCTCGATGTCCTCGGCACTCGCCCGCAGGGTGGCGAGCCGCACCGTCTCGACCTCCAGCGGCAGCCGGGCCTCGATGAGCTGCCGCACGGTGGGCCGACCGGCCCGGTACAGGGCGTCGTACCCCCTGGCCTGCCCGGAACTCTGCTCCAGTACGAAGGAACCGCGCCCCGGGGCCACCTCGATCAGATGCTGCGCCTCCAGCCGCCGCAGCACCTCGCGCACGACGTTCCTGCTGGACCCGAACTGGGCCGCCAGCTCCCGCTCGGAGGGCAGCTTCGTACCGACGGCGATATCCCCGGACCGGATCTCGTGCTCCAGCTGACGGGCGATGCGCTCGGTGAGGAGGCCCCGGCGCGCGGAAGGGTCAGGTGTCGGCATGGACCGGAGAATATCGCCCCTCCCGGACACTCCGCCGCGAGCCGGCTGGTCACGCCCCCGCCTGAGCGCGACGTCACGGCGTCACGGCCTCACGGGCGGGGCTTGTTCGCGAACACCCAGCGGTTGCCCTCCAGCGCGTCGTTCCGCTGCTCGGGCAGTGGGCCGCGTCCGTGGCGGCGGGTGAAGTCGAAGGGGGTGTGGACCGCTGTGGACCAGCCCTTGCTCCGTAGATCACCTGCGGAGTCGGGCCGCGGCTCACCGTCGAACAGGTTGAGCAGGTCGATACCGATCTGGTCCTTCGTGGCGGCGTAGAGCGGGCTGTCGCGGTAGTCCCGCAGGTCCTTTTCGAGCTTGACCTCGTACGCCAGAGCGCTTCCCCCCGCGCTCAATCCGTCCACCGTGTCGATGAGATAGGTCTCGGCGGTGATCGGCAGGTAGAACAGCAGCCCCTCCGCCAGCCAGACGCTCGGTGCGGCCGTGTCGAAGCCGGCGCCTGCCAGTGCCCCGACCCAGTCCGCGCGCAAGTCGATCGGGATCGGTACACGCGCCGCCTTCGGAACGGCCGACAGTCCGCCGAGCACCTGGTGCTTGAACGCCAGCACACCTTCCTTGTCGATCTCGAAGATCACACAGCCGGGAGGCCAGTCGAGCCGGAAAGCCCGCGCGTCCAACCCCGCCCCGAGCAGGACGACTTGGCGGGCGCCCCCGGTGTGCACCGACCGCAGCAGGAAGTCGTCCAGGACCCGCGTCCGCAGACCGAAGTAACGTGCGAAACGTCCCCACAGGGGGTTCGCGTCCCCGTCCGGGACCTGCCGCGGGTGGACCGGCCAGCGCGCGGACGCCGGTGCGGCGCGCACGAAGTGCTCCGCGTAGACGTCCTGGGCCAGGCTGTCGTCGCGGTGGGTCTCGATCGCGCGTGCCGCGGCGACCATGAGAGCGGTGAGACCGATGCCTCCCTCCACGCCTTCCGCGCGGGTGTCCCGATGCGCTGTGTCGGCCATGCGTCCTCCCTCTGTACGGGTTACGGGTTACGGGTGACGAGCAGGGATCACGAGAAGTCGGTCCGGCCCGTCCGTCAGGCGTGCGGCAGCAGGACGGGTTTGACCACGCGTCCCGCATCGCAGTCGCGTTCGGCCTCGTTGATGTCGGCGAGCGGGTACGTACGGATCAGTTGGTCGAACGGAAACAGCCCCGCCTGCCACAGCCCGGTCAGCCGTGGAATCAGCAGGCCCGGCACCGCGTCCCCCTCGCAGATGTGGGAGATCCGCCGGCCCCGGTCCAGCGTCCCCGGTTCGAGTGGCAGCGCGGTGTGGAGCCGTGCCACCAGACCGAGGTGGCCGGTCGGGCGCAGAGCCCTGAGCGCGTCGTTGATCAGCCGGGCGGAGCCCGTGGTGTCCAACGCGTACTGAGCACCGCCGTCGGTCAGCCGCTGAACACGGTCGGGCAGACCGGCCGACGCGGCGTGCAGCGGGATCGCGTGCAACTTCTCGGCCAGCGCCAGCCGTTCGGGGTGCCGGTCGACGGCCACGGTCACCGCCCCGGCGGCGGTGGCCGCCATCACCGCGGCCAGACCCACCGCTCCCGCGCCGAAGACGGCGACGGTGTCGCCGGGGCCGACACCGAAGGAGTTGAGAACCGCTCCGGCGCCGGTGAGGAAGCCGCAGCCGAGCGGTCCGAGGAGTTCGACGGGCAGCGAGGGATCGACCCGTACGGCGTTGCGGGCCGGGACCATGGCGTACTCGGCGAACGAGGACTGACCGAACCACCGGGGCGCCAGCTCGCCCCCGGCCGCGTCGGTGAAGCGTGCCGCGTACTCCTTTCGCCCTCCGAAGAGGTTGAGCGCGGCGAAGGAGTCGCAGTAGGCGGGGGCCGCGCCGAGGCAGTTCCGGCAGTGTCCGCAGGAGTCGAAGCTCAGCACCACATGGTCGCCGACACTCAGACCGGTCGCCGGGCCGCCGGTCCCCACCACGACCCCGGCTCCCTCGTGGCCGAGCACGGCCGGCAACGGTGAACGGCCGGCCGAACGACGGACCGCGAGGTCGGTCCGGCACATCCCGCAGCCCGCGATCCTGACCAGGACCTCGCCGTCGGCCGGTCCCGAGTTCAGGATCACCTCCTCAAGGGCGAAACGGCCTTCGCACGAGCGCAGTACCGCCGCGCCGAACCTCGTCGTCACGTCTCCTCCGGACGGTGTACAACGAACGGCCTGAGGTTTCCGTAGAGTCCCCACGGCCCGCCCGCGACCCCGACACCGCTGTCCTTGATGCCCGCGAAGGGCTGGGCGAGGGAGAGTTCCGCGTGGTGGTTGATCCACGCCGTCCCGCACTCCAGCCGGTCGGCCACCGCCCCGGCCCGGTCGAGATCGGTCCCCCACACCGAGCCGCCCAGCCCGAATCCGGTGTCGTTGGCCGCGTCGACGCTTTCGTCGAGGCTCCTGTACGGCAGCACCGGAAGCACCGGGCCGAACTGCTCCTCCGTCACCACGGGGCTGGCGGGCGGGACATCGGCCAGGACGGTCGGGGCGAAGAAGTAACCCGGTCTGTCCAGCCGGTGGCCACCGGCCGCGGCTCGGGCACCGTCTGCCAGGGCCCGCGCCGTGCGGCGTTCCACTCCGGCCAGTTGGGGGGCGTTGTTGACCGGCCCCAGCTGTGTGTCCGGGTCGAGCCCGGCTCCGACGACGACGGTCTTGGCGTGTTCGGCAAGCGCCTCGACCACCCGTGCGTAGAGCCGGGCGGGGGCGTAGACCCGCTTGACGGCCATGCAGACCTGTCCGCAGTTGCGGAACGCCGCCCAGAACAGCCGCTCCGCGATCCGCTCCACATCCACGTCGTCCAGCAGGATGGCCGCGTCGTTCCCACCCAGTTCCAGGGTGACTTGGGCGAGCGAGGCCGCCGCGCCCCGCGCGACGGCCCGTCCCGTGGGAACGGAACCGGTGAAGGTCACATGACGGATCCCCGGATGGGACGCGAGGCGGGCGCCGAGGGGTTCGCGACCGGTGACGACCGTCAGTACGTTCTCGGGGAGGGCGGTGGAGAGGACGGACCCCAGCAGCCGGGTGGCGAGGGGCGTGAACGGGGAGGGCTTGAGCACCACCGTGTTGCCCGCGGCGAGCGCGGGTGCGAACTTCGCCGACGCGAGTTGGAGGGGGAAGTTCCACGGAACGATCGCGGCGGTGGGCCCGAGCGGTCGCCAGCGGATCTCGCCGCGTACCGGCCGACCGTCCGTGATCTCCTGGGACTCAGGGGCCAACTCGGCGCCCATTTCGCCGAAGTAGCGCAGACGGGCCGCCGCGCGGGCGACCTCCGCGTACGACTCCGCCAGGGGTTTGCCCTGTTCACGGGTGAGCAGCGGAGCGAGATCGGCCCCGGCCGCCTCGACGGCGTCGGCAGCGGTGAGCAACGCCTTTGAACGGGCGAGGGAGTTGGCCCGCCAGCCGCGCCAGGCCTCGTGCGCCCGCCCGACGACGGCGTCCAACTCCTCCGGCTGCTGGTCGGGAGCCTCGTCGAAGGCCTTGCCCGTCGCCGGATCGAGGACAGGGAAGCGCCCACCGCGGGTCCCCGGCGCGCGACCGGGATGGCTCCTCGGCATGCCGGCGGTCAGCCGACGGCGGCGACGGCAGCCGCGTGTTCCCCGGCATGCCGGTCCATCTCCGCCCGGAAGGCGGCCACCAACTCCGGCTTGATCCTTCCCGTATCGCGGTCACCCCTCTCGCAGACGGCGCCGCGTACGCCCACGATGTCCGTGCCGATGCCGGTCAGCACGGCGAGGTCCGCGGCCTTGACGCTGCCTGCGAGAGCGGCCAGCAGATCGGCCTCATGGGCCAGCCTGACGAACTCCGCGCAGACGTCGGGCGGCAGGTGGTCGAACAGCCGCGTCCCGTCCTTGATCGCGGTGTCGAGCATGGCCGCGTCGGAACCGGACCGGCGGGCGATGTC
The DNA here is from genome assembly GCF_044458565.1 of Streptomyces sp. NPDC050433. NCBI lineage: Bacteria > Bacillati > Actinomycetota > Actinomycetes > Kitasatosporales > Streptomycetaceae > Streptomyces > Streptomyces sp. NPDC050433. Next base: position 266,625 of record NZ_JBITIB010000003.1, read on the forward strand.
AGGCAGCGAGAGCGGGTTGACGCAGCCGATCCGGTGGGCGTCGGCGTAGCCCGAGGCGACGACGAACGCGTCCGGCCGGTAGTCCTTCACCGCCCGGACGACCCCGCGCATCACATCGGTGGCCTGGTCGGGCGTCGTGCATCCGTAGAGACCGACCTTGATGTACGTGGCTCCGGAGACCACCGCGCCGAGCGCCGCCTGCGCCACCGTGCCGGGCTTGTACGGTACGTCGCCCACGGTGGCGGACAGCGGCTTGTCCGCGGGGACCGCGTCACGGATCTCCTTGATGACCCAGGGGAAGTTCGCACCGAGCGAGCCCTCGGCGGGTCTCTTGACATCGATGATGTCGAGGTGTTCGGCCGCCTTCACGCAGTCGAGGGCCTCTTCGACACTGTCGGGAGAGATGAGAAGCAACAACGTGGACTCCTTCCACCGCATGTCCACCCGCCGAAGGGCAGGTGTGCGGAGTCGCCTGGAACGCGTACGGTCCGCTCATCATTTCCGCGGCCTGTGATCTTTGACAGGGCGTGCGGAGGACCGAACGGGTCACTGCCATCCCCTCCTCACGCCCCCAGCGCGCACCACTCACCACCCCTCCGCCGCAGGCGCTGATCGACCAGTTCGCCGCGTCGCTGGCCCCCAAGGGGGCCAATGTCGCCGCTCTTGATGCCGCGCAGCGACCCGTCCGGCGCCCACGATCCGCAGACCTCCGCCACCTGACGCCCGCCGGTCACCGGCGGAAGCCCCTCGGCTGCACGCCCATCCGGGTGGGAGTCGGCGTTTCCTCCGCGGGAACACGGCCCAGCCACGCCCTGCCTGTGCCATGAAGGTGTCGTAACCGGGGAGTCCCCGGATGCTCACCGACAACACGAGGAATCGCCATGAGCGCACCGCACACCGGGCAGGGAATCGTCTCCGTGCTCGCCGGGGTCCTGCTGGCCGGCACGGCATTTTCCGCCCCCGCCGTCGCCACCGACCACCAGGCAGCCACGGGACCGGTCTCCCTTACCGCGCAGACCGACCGGGCCTCCGCGGCCGTCGTCTTCAGGGGCCGGGTCATCGCCCACCCCTCGCTCAACGTGCGCAAGACCCCGAACACGAACCACAAGCCGATCCGCTCGATCCCGTTCGGCACCGTCATCGACATCAAGTGCAAGGTCAACGGCCAGGTCGTGGACGGCAATCCCCGCTGGTACCTGCTGAAGAAGGGCGGCTGGGTCGCCGCCCGCTATGTCGAGAACATCAACGGCATCCCGCCGTGGTGCTGAACACGACTCACTGACCACCGCCCCGGCAAGCCGGCACTGCGAGACTGAGCACCGCGCGCGGTGCAGAGAGGCCGGACCCCAACCGCTCCGCACGAATGGCCAAGGGCCGGTTTCGGATTACTCCGAAACCGGCCCTGACCTGTGACTCCTTCGAGTCGGGACGACAGGATTTGAACCTGCGACCCCTTGACCCCCAGTCAAGTGCGCTACCAAGCTGCGCCACGTCCCGCTGTACGGCCGACCAGGCGTTCTCCCCTGCGGCCACAGTGGAGAACATTACCCCACCTCGGACCGGCGGCGGGCCGCCCAGGATGTGGGAGGGGTGGGAGGGGGACGGGTGACAATCGGGGTATGGCGGAGAAGCGGCGGGATCGAGACGTCGAAGGGCGGGCGCGGAACGCGCGGCCGAGGGATGGGCTGGGGCGGCCGTTGCCGTACGGGGCGCCCGGAGTCGAGCGGCAGCCCGAGGGGGTGGTGCGAGCGCCGGGCGAGACGCTGCGGGAGGCTCAGCGGCTGCTCGACACCGGCATGCCGTTCCACGCGCACGAGGTGTTCGAGGACGCGTGGAAGTCGGGGCCCGGTGAGGAGGAGGCGCTGTGGCGTGGGATGGCGCAGCTCGCGGTGGGGCTGACACACGCGGCGCGGGGCAACCCGACGGGCGGGGCGCGGCTGCTGCTGCGGGGTGCCGAGCGGATCTCCGGGTACGGGGCGCCGTACGGGATCGACGTACGCGGGCTGACCTCGTGGGCCCGTGAGCTGGCGGAACGGATCGCGGAACGCGGTGGGGACGGCCCGGTGGACGCGGCAGTCGAGGCGCCGCGCCTGACGCTGACCGACCGCCCGAAGGGTGGTGAGTGACACTCCCGGACAGCGGGCTCAGCTACACCCTCGTTCGGGCCTCAGCCTTCCTGACCTGCGCATGTATCCGCAGCAAGATCTTCCCAGGCAGATCGATACGCATCTGGATTCGGGGACAGGGGAGTTGCGATGATCACGAGGTGGGACGCGCCGGGTACCCCTGGGATTCCACGGCAGTTGGGTGCCCGACGCGTAACGGACAACGGTGGCATCGCCCCCGGTCAGTCCTCGACCAGGACGACCTCCAGCGTGCGCGGACCGTGCACACCCTCGACCCGGTCCAGCTCGATGTCACTCGTCGCCGACGGACCCGAGATCCAGGTCAGCGGCCGGGTCGGGTCGAGCCGAGGCAGCGCCTGCGGTACGGAGGCGACGACCTGCTCCGGCGCCCGGACCACGCAGATGTGGTGGTCCGGGACGAGCGAGATACGGCGCCGGCCCTGGTCGGGGCTGCCGTCCAGGACGATCGTGCCGGTCTCCGCGATGGCGACGGCGCAGCCGGTGACGACGCTGTCGACCTCGTCCAACTCCTGTGCGGTGGAAGCCTCCCGGTCGTGGATCCGGGTCGGATCGGCGGCGGCGAGCCACGACGGAGGCAGGCCCGGCGGGACGAGCACCGTACGGGAACCGTGCTCGGCGAGCAGTCGCATCAGGAGTTCCGTGAGCCCGGCGGAGTCGGTGCGGTGGACGAGGGCACGGTAGTCGGCCAGGTTCTCGGCCAGCAGGTCGACCATGCCCGCGTCGGGGGTGTGCGTGTCGAGGTAGTCGCGCGTGACGTCGGGCGCGTCCGGCGCGTCGGCGACAGCCGCGCGGATGCGGGCCAGGATGCGCTCGCGCGAACCGTTTCCCGGAGCGGCGGACGGGTCGGTGGTCATTACGGCTTCCTCCCGTCCGTCTTCGGCTTGCGGTTCTTCTTCCACCAGTCGCGGAACGGCTCCGCCGGCATCTCCGGCAGTTCCCTGCTCCGCGTCCACGCGCCCGCGCCCGGCAGCTTCGACGGGTGCAGCCTGCGCGTCTTCGACGCGGCCCGCTCCCCCGCCCCCAGCACGCCGGGATGGTCGAGCACCCACCCCGCCGCCTTCATCGCGGCCTTTTCGAGCCGGTGGCCCTTGCCGCCCTGATCGGCGACCCGCTCCCGCAGATGGACCAGTACCTCGGGGATGTCGATCGCGACCGGGCACACCTCGTAGCAGGCGCCGCACAGCGACGACGCGTACGGCAGCGAGGCGTCGATCTCGCTCTGGGTGCCCCGGAGTTGGGGACTGAGGATCGCGCCGATCGGACCCGGATAGACGGAGCCGTACGCGTGCCCGCCCGCCCGCTCGTACACCGGGCAGACATTGAGACAGGCCGAGCAGCGAATGCAGCGCAGCGCCTGGCGGCCGACCTCGTCGGCGAGGGTGTCGGTGCGGCCGTTGTCGAGGAGGACGAGGTGGAAGGTGCGCGGCCCGTCGCCGTCGGCGGTGCCGGTCCATGTCGAGGTGTACGGGTTCATCCGCTCGGCCGTCGACGAGCGGGGCAGCGTCTGGAGGAACACCTCCAGATCCCGCCAGCTCGGCACCACCTTCTCGATACCCACGACGGAGATCAGCGTCTCGGGCAGCGTCAGACACATCCGGCCGTTGCCCTCGGACTCGAAGACGACGAGCGTGCCGGTCTCGGCGACCATGAAGTTGGCGCCGGAGATGCCGACCTTCGCGCGCAGGAACTTCTCGCGGAGGTGGAGCCGTGCCGCCTCGGCGAGGTCGGCCGGGAGGTCGGTGAGGCCGGCCGGCGCCGCGCGGCCCCAACTGGCCATCTTCTCGCGGAAGATGTCGCGGATCTCGCCGCGGTTGCGGTGGATGGCGGGGACGAGGATGTGGGAGGGGCGGTCGTCGCCGAGCTGGACGATCAGTTCGGCGAGGTCGGTCTCGTACGCCGCGATACCTTCGGCCTCCAGGGCCTCGTTGAGACCGATCTCCTGCGTGGCCATCGACTTGACCTTGACGACCTCGGTCTCACCGGTGGCCTTGACCAGGTCGGCGACGATCCGGTTGGCCTCGTCGGCGTCGGCCGCCCAGTGGACGGTGCCGCCGGCTGCGGTGACCTGGCTCTCCAACTGGAGGAGGTAGCGGTCGAGATGACGGAGCGTATGGTCCTTGATCTGCTTCCCGGCCTCGCGCAGCTCGGCCCAGTCGGCGAGTTCGGCCACCGCCTTGGCGCGCTTGTCGCGGATGGTGTGGGTGGCGTGGCGCAGATTGCCGCGCAGGGTCTTGTTGTGCACGGCCTCCTTCGCCGCCCGCGGGAAGGACGGCATACCGACGAACGTCCCGCTCATACGAGGGGCTCCTCTCGGGTGCTCGCCAGGATGTCGGCGAGATGCAGGGCACGCAGCGGTGCTTCCGCACGGCGCAGCACGCCCCCGATGTGCATCAGGCAGGAGTTGTCGGCGCCGCACAGGACCTCGGCGCCGGTGGAGACGGCGTTGCTGACCTTGTCCTGACCCATGGCGGTCGATACGTCGGAGTTCTTCATGGCGAAGGTGCCGCCGAATCCACAGCATTCGTCGGCGCCGGGCAGCTCGCGCAACTCCAGTCCGTCGACGGCCTCCAGGAGTCGGCGCGGTCTGTCGCCGAGGCCCAGGAGGCGCAGGCCGTGACAGGACGGGTGGTAGGTCACGGTGTGCGGGAAGTAGGCGCCGACGTCGGTCACTTCGAGGACGTCGACGAGGAATTCGGTCAGCTCGTAGGTGCGGGAGGCGAGGGAGGCGGCCGAGGCGTCGCCGATCTTCGGGTAGTGCTGCCGGACCATGGCGGCGCAGGATCCCGAAGGGGTCACCACGTAGTCGTACCCCTCGAAGGCGGCGGCCGTGCGGCGTACGAGCGGTTCGGTCTCCTTGCGGTAGCCGGTGTTGAACTGAGGCTGTCCGCAGCAGGTCTGCGCCTCGGGGAAGTCGACCTCCACTCCGAGGCGTTCGAGGAGCCGCACGGTCGCGATCCCGGTGGACGGATACACCGCGTCGTTGACACAGGTGACGAAGAGGGCGACACGCATGGCCGGAGCATATGCCGCGACCTGCGGTGAACGTAAGACCCACGCAGACATCCGATGTATCGACGGGGACGGAAGGCTTCCGCCTCCATGAGGCAGACTCGGCCCGGTGAGAAAGATCTATGTGATCGGCATCGGCGCGGGTGACCCTGATCAGCTGACCCTCCAGGCGGTCAAGGCGCTGAACCGGGTGGACGTGTTCTTCCTGCTCGACAAGGGCGAGGCGAAGGCGGACCTGATCCGGCTGCGGCACGACATCCTCGCGGAGCACATCGTGAACGGCCGGGAGTACCGGCTGGTCGAGGCGCGCGACCCGGACCGGGACCGGACGGCCGGCGGCGCCGACTACTCCCCCGCCGTCGGCGACTGGCGCAGCCGACGCGCCGACATCTACGAGCGGATGATCACCGACGAGCTGGGCGAGGACCAGGTCGGGGCGTTTCTGGTGTGGGGCGATCCCGCGCTGTACGACTCGACGCTCGGCATCCTGGACGAGATCCTGGCGCGCGGCACGGTCGGTTTCGAGCATGAGGTGATCCCCGGCATCAGCAGCGTCTCCGCGCTGCTCGCCAAGCACCGTACGGGGCTGAACCGGGTGGCGCGCCCGGTGCAGATCACCACGGGCCGGCGGCTGGCGGCGGCGTGGCCGGAGGGGGTGGACGACGTGGTGGTGATGCTGGACGGACACCAGTCGTTCCGCCACTACCTGGCGGAGGATCCCGTCATCCACTGGGGCGCGTACGTCGGGACGGCGGACGAGATCCTGATCTCGGGGCGGCTCTCGGAGGTCGCGGACCGGATCGTGGAGGTACGGGCGGAGGCCCGCGCCCGCAAGGGCTGGATCATGGACACGTATCTGCTGCGGCGGGACTGAATCCCAGCCGGGTCAGTGCGGCTCGTACGTCGGGCACTTCCGGTACGCCGTCGGGCGCGGGCGGTCGTTCGATCATGACCACGGGCAGCCCGAGTTCGCGGGCGGCGGTGAGTTTCGCGGCGGTGGCCGGACCGCCGCTGTCCTTGGTGACGAGGACGTCGACGCGGTGTTCGAGCAGCAGCGCGGTCTCGCCTTCGAGGGTGTACGGGCCCCGGTCGAGCAGGATGTGGATGCTGCGGGGCAGGGGTGGCTCGGGCGGTTCCACGGTACGTACGAGGAAGTGCAGCCCGTCCAGTTCGGCTCCCGCGAAGGCGGCGAGCCCCTGGCGCCCGGTGGTGAGGAAGACCCGCCTGCCCCCGAGTACGACGAGCCGCGCGGCGGCGTCCGCGAGTGAGCGTGCGGGGTGACGGCGGTCCCGCGGGTCGGCGGGCCAGCCGGGGCGGCGCAGGGCGAAGTGGTCGATGCCGGTGGCGGCTGCCGCCCGGGCGGCGTGGGCACTGATGGTGGCGGCGAAGGGGTGCGTGGCGTCCACGAGGACGTCGATCCGCTGCTGCCGCAGCCACGCGGCGAGGGCGTCGGGTCCACCGAACCCGCCGACGCGGACGTTCCCGGCGAGGCGTGCGGCCGGGTTGGCGACCCGCCCGGCCAGGGAGGTGGTGACCCGCACGTGCGGGGCGGTCGCCGCGAGCGCGTCGGCCAGGAGCCGGGCTTCGGTGGTGCCACCGAGGATGAGCACGCGCGGGTCGGACATACGGACGAGGCTACGGGGGCGGTACGGGCAGAAGGAGGCGGGCCCCGGCGTGAACGGCCGCCCAGTCGGTACCGCACGCCCGGCCCAGGGCGCGGCGGAGCCAGGTCGCACGGTCCTGCTGTTCGTGAGAGGCCGGAGCCAGAACCAGAATTGAATGACGGTTCGAGTCTCCCGAACTGGGCAATCCAACCTAACACTCCTTTCTAGCATGCGAGTTGGGGAGCCGCGGCGAGTCGAAGCAGTCGTTGACCAGGAGGGCGGGGGGTCATAAAGGGCCGTATCGCTGCCGTGTTCGGGGCCATGCAGGGAAGCGGCTATCTGCTCTCCGCCCGCATCGTCCTCACCGCACGGCACTTACTGAGCGATGACATGGCGACGACGGTCGTCGTGCCGGACGGGCGCGGGCGGATCTCCTGCCGGACTCTATGGGCCGGCGACACGGACGAAGGCGACGCGGCGCTGCTGCTCGCTGACGAGGACCTGGTGACCCCCGAGACGGTCCGGGCGTTCCAGCCGAACCGATTCGGACGCGTCGCCGGCATCGCGCCACTGCTCGACTGCTACTCCCTCGGATATCCCCAAGTGCGGCGGTACAACGGCCGGAAGCTGGACATCGAGCAGTTCCAGGGCACGATCAAGCCGGCGTCGGGGATCGTGCGCGGCGGATTCGTCCTGGAGGGAGCAGGCACTCCTCCCGCAGCACGGGATGACGGGCAGTCACCGTGGGCCGGGATGTCCGGCGCGCCGGTCTTCTCCGGCAGACACCTCATCGGCGTGGTCACCAGCGACGGGGCCGGCTGGCAGCACAGCCGGCTCGCCGCGGTCTCGTTGCACAGTCTTGCGGGCGTACCCCGCGTTGCCAGGCTGTTCGAAATCCACTTCGGCGAGTACCTGCACTGCACGTTGCTGCACCGGACACCCGACATCTCAGCCGAGTTCGAGAGTCGCTACTGCGCCTACGTCGCCGAGACATTCGGGGAGCTGAGCATCTTCGGTCTCGACCTCAGCCGATCCGAGCACGCCCAGTGGCCGCTCGACTCGGCCTACCTGAGCCTCGAACTCGTCCGCGGCCGAGGGGACGACGATGCGCCCACCGTGCAGGAACGCGGCCGGGTCGAGACCGCCTTGCGCAACCGGTGGCGTGTGCTGCTGCGCGGCGGAGCCGGTTCCGGCAAGACCACACTCGTGCAGTGGCTGGCCACGAACGCGGCACGGGACACATTCCCCGACCAGCTCGCCCACTTCAGCGGACGAGTCCCCGTCGTGCTGCCGCTGCGCACACTGGTGCGCGGCGCCGTGCTGCCCGCACCGGCGGATTTCCTGAGTGCCGGAGGGCATCCGTTGAGCCCACCCCGCGGATGGATGGACGCGGTCCTCACGGAGGGGCGCGGACTGCTCCTCCTGGACGGCGTGGACGAGATGCCGGAGGCGGACCGCGCGCGGACGAAGGAGTGGCTGCTCAAGCTGCTCACCGCCTATCCGCGCACGGCCGTGGTGGTGACGACCCGTCCGACAGCGGTGGATGACGGGTGGCTGAGCCGCAGGGACTTCGCCGAATTCCAACTGCTGCCGATGAACGGGCGGGACGTCACCTCCTTCGTGCAGCGGTGGCACACGGCAGCACGCTCGATCGCCCAGCGTGGCTTGGAGCGGGCCGAACTGCACACGTATGAAGGACAGTTGCTGTCCATACTCCCCCGCAAGCAGGACCTCGCCCGACTCGCCACCAACCCCCTCATGTGCGCCATGATCTGCGCCCTGCACCGCGACCGGCGGGGGTTCCTGCCGGACAGCAGGATGAACCTCTACGGCGCGGCGCTGACCATGCTGCTGGTCCGCCGCGACGGCGAACGGGCGGTCGGGGCGCCGGAGGGACTCATGCTCTCCGAGGACGCACAGCAGAAGATCCTTCAGGAGATCGCGTACTGGATGATCCGCAACGAGATCGCGGAGGCCGGGCAGCACGATGTGGTCGCGCGTATCGCCCGGCTCCTGCCGGCCATGCCCCATGTGGCGCCGCCCGAGGACGCCCCACAGGTCTTCCGGTTCCTCTTGCACCGAAGCGGCCTTCTGCGCGCGCCGACAGCGATGACGGTGGACTTCATTCATCGGACGTTTCTGGATTATCTGGGGGCACGGGCGGCCATCGACGCGCAGGACATCAACCTCGTGGCCGCACGCGCCCACGAGCCGCAGTGGGAGGACATCGTCCGAATGGCCGTGGGGCACGCCCGCGACGGCGAGAGGGCGGCGCTGCTGACGCAACTCGTGGCTCGGGGGGACGCGATTCCCGACTCCTCGGACGGCACCCGGATGCGGATCCATCTGCTCGCCGCCGCCAGCCTGGAGCATGCCACGAGCCTCGATCCACAGGTCCGCAGGGAGGTGGAGCGACGGGCCAACGCCCTGGTACCGCCCAAGAACGTGGACGAGGCGGTGCTGCTGGCCGACGCCGGCCCGCTGGTGCTGGACCTGCTTCCCGGCCCGGAGGGTCTGTCGGACGAGGAGGCGACGGCCGTGGTGACGACCGCTCGACGGATCCGCGGGGACCACGCGTTACAGGTACTTCTTGAGTACGCGGAGCATCCGGCGCGCGACGTACGCGCCGAACTCGTCTCTGCCTGGGGGGCCTTCGACGCGACCGCCTTCGCCGAACTCGTCCTCGCCCGTGTCGTCACCGACGATCTGACGATCGCGGTGCACTCCGCGGAACAGCTCGCCGCCCTGCCCTTGGTGGGAGCCGTGCCGGACGTGACGTTCCACGGCGACTTGAGCCCCGCGGGAATCGCCGGCGCCGTCCGGGCCGTGCGCGCGGAGAGGGTCACCGTCTTCGACAACAGCCGGCTGAAGAATCTTCAGCACTTCGCGGGGCAGGCCACGTCGCTGACCCATCTGCGACTGGTGTCATGTGCGGAGGTCGACGACTACAGCGGCGTCGCGGAGCTGGGCCTCGAAAAGCTCAGCCTGTTCGGCGTGCGTGTCTCGCAGGACCTGTTCGGACTCGACGCCGCAGCCGATCTCCCGGCGCTCACACTCGGCGTGTTCAGCGGCTCGGGAGAGCCGGAGACGCTGACGCTGTCCACCCGCTGGCCCGCTCTCCCCTCGATCACCCGGCTGCACCTCGTCCTACGGATCGACGAAGACACCGGCTCCGGCCGGCTCCGGGAGTTCTTCCCGCACCTGCGACGGCTTCTTCTGCGTCTGGAATCCGACGAGCCGGTCACCGTGGACCTCTCGGCGCTGACCTGGGTTCCCGAGGTCGAGGTCACGATCACCCGCGGACCCGTACTCCTTGAGGGCGCCGATCCCTTTGTCGTCCACCGCCTCTCCCGACCCACGGAGGACCCCTCATGACCCCCGACAACCTCCCCCGCGTCGACCTCACCCAAGCCGTCCAGGCCGTCCGTGACCAGCTCCTGGCCGCCGCCATCGCCGGCGCCGGGCAGGAGCTGCGGTTCGATGTCGGGGAGATCCAGATGGAGTTCGCCGTCGAGCTACGGCACGACACCACCGTCAAGGGCGGCGTCAAGGCCTGGGTGGTCTCCGCGGACGCCGACACCGGGCGCGGCAGCACCCACACCCATAAGGTCGCCTTCACGCTCAAGCCCAGGGACGCCCGCACCGGCGAGCTCTGGGAGATCGGCAACGCCGGGCCCGGCGCCGACGTCTCCGCCTTCGGGCCCAGCGGCGACTGACCCGGCTACGCCCCCCACCCCGCCTGCTCCCCGCCCACCCGCTCCGCCACGATCCTCTTCCCGTAGCCCGACGCGTGGTATGCCGCCACCGGGTCCGCGTCCGCGCCCAGTTCTGTCCGGACCTCGGCGACCAGGGGGCGTACGTCCGTGTTGTAGGCGTCCATCAGCGCCGCGTTCGCCGCCAGGACGTCGCCGGACCGCTGGGCGGCGGCCAGTGCGTCGGCGTCCACCAGCAGGGCTTTCGCCGTCGCCTCCTGGACGTTCATCACCGAGCGGATCACCGCGGGGACCTTCTCCTCGATGTTGTGGCACTGGTCGAGCATGAACGCGATGTCCGCCGTGAGACCGCCGCCGCGGATCACCTCGTACATGATCCGGAAGAGCTGGAACGGATCGGCGGCGCCGGCCATCAGGTCGTCGTCCGCGTAGAAGCGGGAGTTGAAGTCGAAGCCGCCTAGCTTCTCCTCCCGCAGCAGGACCGCGACGATGAACTCGATGTTCGTGCCGGGCGCGTGGTGGCCCGTGTCGACCACGACCTTGGCCTTCTCGCCGAGGCGCAGACAGTGGGCGTAGGCCGTGCCCCAGTCGGGGACGTCGGTGACGTAGAAGGCGGGTTCGAACAGCTTGTACTCCACCAGCATCCGCTGGTCGTCACCGAGCCGTTCGTACACGGCCGCCAGAGCCTCGGAGAGGCGGTCCTGGCGGGCGCGGATGTCGTCCTGGCCGGGGTAGTTGGTGCCGTCGGAGAACCAGAGCTTGAGGTCGCGCGACCCCGTCGCGTCCATGATGTCGACGCACTCCATGAGGTGCCCGAGGGCCTTGCGGCGCACCGCGGCGTCCGGGTGGCAGACGCTGCCGAGTTTGTAGTCGTCGTCCTGGAAGACGTTGGCGTTGATGGTGCCGAGCCGCACTCCGCGCTCCGCGGCGTACGCGGCCAGCGCGCCGTAGTCGTCGACCCTGTCCCAGGGGATGTGGAGCGCGACGCTGGGCGCGACGCCAGTGTGGGCGTGTACGCGGGCCGCGTCGTCCAGTTTCTCCTCGGGGGTACGGGGGACGCCGGGCCGGGCGAAGACCTTGAACCGGGTCCCGCTGTTGCCGTACGCCCAGGACGGCGTCTCGACGGCTTGAGCCGCGAGGGCCGCCTTCACGGCGGAGATGTCGGATTGGTGGCTCGTCATCTCTCAACGCTCCATTCAGCAGACCATGAATCGATTCATCATGGGCGATGATGTGCCGGGCCGACCGACCTGTCAAGGCCCTGACTTGTCCGCGGCCGACGCGCCACCCCTTCATAAGGAAAAGACAGGGGTTTCCCGTGCACGCCCATTGACGCGCGGCGTTCGGCCCGTCTAGCTTCCGGAAAAGTTGAATCCTTTCACGAGCGCCCCACCCACCAGCAGCCCCGCCCCACCACCAGCCCGCCGAGGAGCCCGCCATGGAAAAGCCCGACAAGGGCCCGGCCCCTGTCCTGGCGTTGAGGGGAGTTTCCAAATCCTTCGGAGCCGTACGGGCCCTGCACGACGTCTCCCTGGAACTGCGGTCCGGTGAGATCCATGCCCTGGCCGGTGAGAACGGTGCGGGCAAGTCCACCCTGATCAAGACCCTCGCCGGAGTCCACCGCCCCGACGAGGGCAGCCTCCTGCTCGCCGGTGAACCCGTCGTCTTCCACGGCCCCGCCGACGCCAGGGACGCCGGCATCGCCGTCATCTATCAGGAGCCGACGCTCTTCCCCGATCTCTCCATCGCCGAGAACATCTTCATGGGCCGCCAGCCCCGGCGCTCCGCCGGACGTATCGACCGCAAGGCCGTCCACCGCGCGACGGCCGACCTGATGAGCAGGCTCGGGGTGGCGCTCGATCCGCAGCGGCCCGCGCGCGGACTGTCCATCGCCGACCAGCAGATCGTCGAGATCGCCAAGGCGCTCTCCTTCGACGCGCGCGTCCTGATCATGGACGAGCCCACCGCCGCGCTCACCGGCGGCGAGACCGCCCGGCTGTTCTCCGTCGTACGGACGCTGCGGGCGGAGGGCGCGGCGGTGCTGTTCATCTCGCACCGGCTGGAGGAGATCTTCGGCCTCTGCTCGCACGTCACCACCCTGCGCGACGGCCGGCACATCGCCTCCGAACCGCTCGACGGGCTCACCGAGGACGACCTCGTGCGCCGTATGGTCGGCCGCGATCTCGACGATCTCTATCCCAAGGCCGCGGCGAAGCCCGGCTCGACGGCGCTGTCCGTGAGCCGGCTGACCCGCGAAGGGGTTTTCAGGGACGTCTCGTTCGACGTGCGCCGGGGTGAAATCGTCGCTCTGGCCGGGTTGGTGGGCGCGGGGCGCAGCGAGGTCGCGCAGGCCGTCTTCGGGGTGGACCGCGCCGACGCGGGCGAGGTGAAGGTCGACGGCCGTGTCCTGCCCGCCGGTTCGCCGACGGCCGCGATGGACGCGGGGCTCGCGCTCGTCCCCGAGGACCGGCGGCTGCGCGGTCTGGTGATGGAGATGTCCATCGAGCGGAACATCGGTCTGACGGGGCTGCGCAGCGTACGCCGCCGAGGTCTGGTCAGCCGGGCACTGGAACACGGGCGTGCCGCCGACTGGGCGGTGAAGCTCCAGCTGAAGTACAACAAGCTCGCCGACCCGGTGTCCGTCCTGTCCGGCGGCAATCAGCAGAAGGTCGTCCTCGCCAAGTGGCTGGCCACCGACCCGGCCGTACTGATCGTCGACGAGCCCACGCGCGGTATCGACGTCGGTACGAAGGCCGAGGTCCACCGGCTTCTCTCGGCACTCGCCGCGGACGGACTCGCCGTTCTGATGGTGTCGTCCGATCTCCCCGAGGTGCTGCGCATGGCCGACCGGATCCTCGTGATGCATGAGGGACGGCTCACCACCGAGATACCGCGTGAGCGGGCGACGGAGGAGACCGTGATGGCCGCGGCCACCGGTCGTACGCCGGGCACGCCACCCGCCTCCGGCGACGCGGACACCGACGCGGACACCGACACCGACACCGGACGTACGGCGGCGAAGGAGCCGACGCCATGACCAGCACGCTCGACAGGCCCACCCCGGAGGCGCCCGCCGAGGAAGGGCGTTCGGCCCGGTCGCTCGTCGACGCCGTCTTCCGCGCGCGGGAGATCGCGATCGGCGGCGCGCTCGCGCTGCTGATCCTCGGTACCTGGCTCGCCAACCCCGGCTTCCTGGACGACCAGGGCATCAAGGACCTGCTCCTCAACTCCTCGATCCTCGTACTGCTCGCCGTCGGTCAGTCCGTCGTCGTGATGACCCGCAACATCGACCTGTCGGTCGGCTCGGTCGTCGGTCTCACGGCGTTCGCCTGCGGCCACTTCGCCTCCGGCACGGATCACAGCGCGCTCACCGTCGTCCTGCTCGGCGTCGGGCTCGGCACCGTCTGCGGGCTCGTCAGCGGCGCGCTCGTCAGTTTCGGCCGGGTGCCCGCGCTCGTGGTCACGCTCGGGATGCTCTACATCATCCAGGGCATCGACCACGCCTGGGCGCACGGCGAGCAGATCAACGCCGTCAACGTCCCCGACGGCGTTCTCTCCCTCGGCTCCGGCAGCATCCTCGGCATTCCGTATCTGCCGCTGATCTCGGCCGCCGTGCTCGCCGCCACCGGCTACTTCCTGCGCACCTACCGCAGCGGACGTGAGCTGTACGCGATCGGGTCGAGCCCGGACGCCGCACGGCTGGCGGGCATTCCCGTACGGCGCCGGATCCTGGCGGCGTACGCGTTCTCCGGCGCGATCGCCGGCTTCGCCGGCGCGCTGTGGCTCGCCCGCTTCGGTACCGTCGTCGCGGACGCGGCCAACGGCTGGGAGCTGACCGTCGTCAGCGCGGTCGTCGTCGGCGGCGTCGCCATCACGGGCGGCACGGGCAGTGTCTGGGGCGCGGCGCTCGGTGCGCTGCTGCTCACCACCATCGGCAGCGCACTGGTCGTCCTCAAGGTCGACTCCTTCTGGCAGCAGGCCATCACCGGCGTGCTGCTGCTCGCGGCCATCACCACCGACCGCGTCTTGCAGGTGCGTACGACCAGCGCGCTCAGGAAGAGGAGCCGACGATGACCACGACGACCCCGACGACTGCGAAGACCGGGCAGACCGCGAAGACCGCACTCACGAGGTACCTGCGCTGGGACACGGCCGTCGGCATCCTGCTGATCGCGGTCTTCCTCGCCGGCACCGGCACGACGGACGGGTTCGCCAACACGGACAATCTGTCGGCGGCACTCGGTGACGTCTCCGAGATCGCGCTCATCGCCCTGCCGATGACCTTGCTGGTGGTCGCGGGGCAGGTCGATCTCTCCGTCGCCTCGATGCTGGGGCTGTCCAGCGCGCTCGCCGGCTCGCTCTGGCAGGCGGGCTTCGCCTTCGAACTGATCGTGCCCCTCTGCCTGTTGGCGGGCGCGGCCGGCGGGCTGCTGAACGGCTGGCTCGTCACCCGCGTCGGGCTGCCGTCGCTGGCCGTCACCATCGGCACGCTCACGCTCTACCGGGGGCTGGCGTCGGTCATCCTCGGCGACGAGGCGGTGGCCGACTTCCCGGAGACGTACGCCCGGTACGCGGCGTACACGGAAACGGTGCCCGGCACCTTCGTCCCGTACCCCGTCGCGCTGTTCGCGGTGCTCGCCGTCGGCACGGCGATCGCGCTGCACTGCACGGGCTTCGGCCGTTCGCTGTTCGCGATCGGCGCCCAGGAGGACGCCGCGTGGTTCGCGGGCATCCGGGTCAAGCGGCTGAAGCTGGCGCTGTTCGTGGTGTCGGGTCTCGTCGCCTCGTTCGCGGGGATCGTCTACACCCTGCGCTACGGCAGCGCGCGCGCCGACAACGGGCTCGGTCTCGAACTGGTCGTCATCGCCTCGGTGTTGCTCGGCGGCGTCGACTTCGACGGCGGCAAGGGGACGCTCGGCGGCGCCGTCGCGGGTGTGCTGCTGATCGGGCTGCTCACGAATCTGCTGACCCTCAACGACATCTCCAACGAGATCCAGGTGATCGTCACCGGCCTGCTGCTCGTCGCCTCCGTACTGACTCCCCGGATCATCTCCGTGCTCGCGGAGCGCCGACATCGGCGTACGGCGGCCGAGGAATCCGTCCCCGTCTCCGCCGCCCCCTGACTTCTCCGTTCCGACCCTCCCGAAAGGCACCCACCATGCTGTCGCAGGCCCGCACCCGACGCCGCGCCGTCACCGTATCCGCCGCGCTCTGTGCCCTGACGCTCGCCGTGACCGGCTGCTCGGGCACCACCAAGGACTCCGTCAAGGACGACGCACCCGCCAAGTCGGGTGACAGCAAGGCGAATCCGGACGCCCCGCTGAAGAAGGGCCTGAAGATCGCCTTCCTGCCCAAGCAGATCAACAACCCGTACGAGAAGATCGTCGACGACGCGGGCATCGCCGCCGCCGGGGAGATCGGTGCCACCGGCAAGGAGGTCGGGCCCTCCAACGCGAAGGCCTCGTCCCAGGTGTCGTACATCAACACCCTCATCCAGCAGCGGCAGGACGCGATCCTCATCGCGGCGAACGACCCCAACGCGGTGTGTGGCCCGCTCAAGCAGGCGATGAAGCAGGACATCAAGGTGGTCGCGTACGACTCCGACACCGCCAAGGACTGCCGCCAGCTGTTCATCAACCAGGCCAGCTCCGAGGAGATCGGCCGCAGCCAGGTCCGCAACATCGCCGAACAGCTCGGCCACAAGGGCGAGATCGCGATCCTGTCGGCGACGCAGAACGCGACGAACCAGAACACCTGGATCGAGTTCATGAAGGACGAGCTGACGAAGCCCGAGTACAAGGACATGAAGCTGGTCAAGGTCGCGTACGGCGACGACCAGGACCAGAAGTCCTTCCAGGAGACGCAGGGACTCCTCAAGGCGTACCCGAACCTGAAGGGGATCATCTCGCCGACGACGGTCGGCATCGCGGCGGCGGCACGCTACATCGGCGACTCCTCCTACAAGGGGAAGGTCGTCCTGAACGGCCTCGGCACGCCCAACCAGATGCGCAAGTACATCGAGAACGGCACGCTCGACCAGTTCTCGCTGTGGGACCCGAAGAAGCTCGGCTACCTCGGCACGTACGCGGCGGCGGCGCTGGCGTCGGGGCAGATCACCGGGGCCGAGGGCGAGAAGTTCACGGCCGGCGACCTGGGTGAGTACACGATCGGCAAGGACGGCGAGATCATCCTCGGCCCGCCGACGGTCTTCGACGCGAAGAACATCGGCGACTTCGACTTCTGAGGCCGCGACCGTGGAGCGCGTGTGCTTTCTGCTGAAGGTCAGGCAGGAGCGGCTGCCCGAGTACCGCGAGCGTCATACGGCCGTGTGGCCCGAGATGCTCGCGGCGCTCAGCGAATCCGGGTGGCGCGACTACTCGCTCTTTCTCCGCGACGACGGGCTGTTGGTGGGCTATCTGGTGACCGACGACTTCGCCGCCGCGCGGGCGGCGATGGCCGCGACGGACGTCAACGCCCGCTGGCAGGCGGAGATGGCGCCGTACTTCGAAGCACTGGACGGCGCCGGACCGGACGACGCGATGGTGCCGCTGACCGAGGTCTTCCACCTGGACTGATTTGAGGAGAGGGCATTGAGCAGCACCACGACCACACCAACCACCCCTCGACGTACCCGGATCGGCCTCGTCTCCGGCGGGCTCGGCGCGTACTGGCCCCAGTTCCCCCAACTGCTTCCCCAACTCAGGCGGTCCGCGCGGCGGGTGACGGCCCGTCTGGCGGAGTTCGATGCCGACGTCGTGGACGTCGGGTTCATCTCCGACGCCGAGGAGGGCGCGGCGGCGGCCGAGAAGCTGCGCGCCGCCGACTGCGATCTGATCGTCGGGTTCCTCACCACCTACATGACGGCGACCATGCTCGTGCCCGTTGCCCAGCGCAGCGGGGCGCCCGTGCTGCTGATCAACCTCCAGCCGACCGAGGCGATGGACCACGCGACGTTCGGTACCGGTGAGTGGCTGGCCTACTGCGGAGCCTGTCCCCTGCCGGAGATGGCGAACGCGTTCGAGCGCGTCGGGGTGCCCTTCCGTTCCGTCTCCGGGTATCTGGAGGACGAGCGGGCGTGGCAGCGGATCGGCCGGTGGATCAGGGCGGCCGGGGTGCGCGGTGCGCTGCGCACGGGCCGGCACGGACTGATGGGGCATCTGTATCCGGGGATGTACGACGTGTCGACGGACCTGACGATGGTGCCGGCCAATCTGGGCGGCCATGTGGAGGTCCTGGAGTTCGACGATCTGCGCGTACGGGCCATGAAGGCCGACGACGCGGCGGTGACGGCGAAGCTGGCCGAGACCCGCGCGGCGTTCGAGATCGCGGACTCCGTCGTCGAGGAGGACCTGGTGTGGGCGGCCAGGGTGTCGGTCGGGCTCGACCGGCTGGTGGACGACTTCGGTCTCGACTCGCTGGCGTACTACCACCGGGGGCTGGAGGGTGAGATCCATGAACGCCTTGGCGCGGGCATGATCCTCGGCTCCTCGCTCCTGACGGCGCGATCCGTGCCGGCCTGCGGGGAGTACGAGCTGCGCACGTCACTCGCCATGCTGATCACGGACCGGCTGGGCGCCGGCGGCACCTTCACGGAGCTCCAGGCGCTGAACTTCCGGGACGGCGTGGTCGAGATGGGCCACGACGGGCCCGCCAACCTGACCGTCTGCGCACGCCGTCCGGTCCTGCGCGGCCTCGGTGTCTTCCACGGCAAACGCGGCTGGGGCGTGTCCGTGGAGTGCGACGTACGGCCGGGCCCGGTGACGCTGCTGGGACTGGGCCAGTCCAGGGACGGTCGTTACAGGCTGGTCGCGGCGGTGGGTAAGGTGGTCGAAGGCCCGCTGCTGGAAATCGGCAACACCACATCGCGTGTCGACTTCGGCCGCGACCCGGGCGAGTGGACCGACGCGTGGAGTGCGAGCGGAGTGGGGCACCACTGGGCGCTCGCCACCGGCGACATCATTCCGGAGCTGCGCGCATTGGGCGGTCTGAGCGGTCTGGAGCTGGTGGAGGTCACTGACTGATGGCGCAAGCGGTGGGTATCAAGGACGTCGCCCGGGTGGCGGGCGTCTCGGTCGGCACGGTGTCGAACGTGATCAACCGGCCGGACTCCGTGGCCGAGGAGACGCGGGCGAGGGTGCTGTCCACCATCGAGCGTCTGGGCTACGTACGGAGCGAGTCGGCCCGCCATCTGCGGGCGGGCCGCAGCCGCATCATCGCGCTGCTGGTGCTCGACATGGCCAACCCGTTCTTCGTGGACGTGGCGACCGGCGCCGAGCGGGTGGCCCGGCAGTCCGGGCTCGGTGTGATGCTCTGCAACAGCGCGCAGAGCAGCAGCGAGGAGGCGGAGTATCTGGGGCTGTTCAGCGAGCAGCGGGTGCGCGGCGTGCTGATCACACCGACCGACGAGACGGGCCGGAACCTGGAGAGTTTCCGGCGCCAGGACATCCCGTTCGTGTTCGTGGACCGGGTGGTGCCGAGCACCGAGGGATGTTCGGTGTCCGTGGACGATGTCACCGGCGGGGCGCTGGCGATGCGTCACCTCCTGGCGCAGGGGCACACCGACATCGCGTATGTGTCCGGGCCGCTGCATCTCGCTCAGTGCCGGGACCGGCGTGCGGGCGCACTGCTGGCGCTGGAGGAGGCCGGGGTGCCGGCGGACCGGCTGCGGGTGGTGGAGGCGGCGCGGTTGGACGTGTCGGCGGGGCGTGACTCGGGGGCGCGGCTGCTGGGGCTGCACAGCAGGCCGAGCGCGGTGTTCTGTGCGAACGATCTGCTGGCTCTCGGGGTGCTCCAGTCGATGTACGGGGCGGGGGTGGCGGTGCCGGACGAGATGGCGCTCGTGGGGTACGACGACATCGAGTTCGCGTCGGCGGCGGCGGTGCCGCTCACATCGGTGCGCCAGCCGGCGTCGCAGATGGGGCGGCTGGCGGCGGAGCTGCTGATCGAGGAGACCGGCGAGTCGGCGGCGGAGCATCGGCATCAACGGATCGTGCTCCAGCCGGAGTTGGTGGTACGGGAGTCGTCGATGCCGCGCTCCGGGGGCGGGCAGGGTCAGGGGCAGGGGCAGCGGGGCTGACGCCGCTTCACGGTGCCGGGAGGGCGGCCGGGCCACGGGTGGTCCGGCCCCCTCCCTCATCTCGTCAGCCGCGGGCCACGAAGTCCCACGCGCCGTGCCCGGCGCGGTACACCTGGAAGCCGGGCTCCGCACGGACGTACGTGGCGCCCTTCGGGGCGGTCACCTTGTCCCTGCTGTCGGCGGGCACATGGATCTCGGCGCTCGCTCCGACCGGTACCTTCACGGTCAGCCGCAGATCACGGCCGACCTTGGACCAGGCGACCGAGGCCGGTCCGCGCACCGTACGGATCGAGGTACGGGCCCAGCTGACCCCGGTGCGGGCGTCGGGGCGGACGGTGAAGGTGCGGTAGCCGTCGTCGCCGGGGCGCAGACCCGCGACGTTCTCGTACAGCCACTGGGCGACGGTGCCCTGGAAGTAGTGGTCGCGGGAGCGGGAGTCGAGCTGCCACATCTCCCACATGGTGTCGGCGCCGTTGTCGAACCAGTAGCCCCAACTCGGGTAGGTGCGCTGGGTGGCGATGGCGTGGGCGACGTCCGGGTGGCCGTGCGCGCACAGCACGCGCAGCAGCACGCTGGTGCCCAGCGCGCCGGTGTTGAGGTGGTTGCCGCGTGCGGTGATGTCGGCGACGAGGCTGTCCACGACGGAGGCACGGGCGCCGGCGGGGACGAGGCCGAAGGCGAGCGGGATCGCGTTGGACGTCTGGCGGTAGTCCGGATCCTTCGCGGTGCTGTAGTGCCCGGAGTCATTGAGGAATTCCGCGTTCAGGGCGGCCTTGAGCCCGTCGGCCGCCGTGCGGTAGCGCTCGGCCACGGCGTCATGGCCGAGGAGTTCACCCATCTCGGCGGTGTCCACCAGGGCGCGGTGCAGATAGGCGGTGGCCGTCAGCCGCGTGTCCTCGGGCGGGTTGCCGCCGTAGCCGGGCGGCAGGTAGTCGCCGAGGGCCGTGATCGCCAGGCCGTCCACGAGGCGGTCCAGCTCCCAGTCCAGATAGCGGGTCAGGACGGGCCAGTGCTGCCGGGCGATCCGGTCGTCGCCGTACACCCGGTACATCTCGCGCACCAGGAACGGGTAGACGGTGGTCCACTCGGGCGACGGGCCGAGATCGCCGTAACCCCAGCCACCGCTGGGGACGATCACCGGCAGTTGTCCGTCGGCGTTCTGACTGTCCTTCAGGTCGTCCAGCCACTTTCCGAGGAAGCGGTGGACGCCGAAGCCGTACGCGAGGGTGGGTGCGCCGAGTTGGGCGTCGCCGGTCCAGCCGTTCTTCTCGTACATGGGGGTGTCGGTCGGGATGCCGTGCAGGTTGTTCAGGAGGGTGCGGCGCATCGCCTTGTCGAGCTTCTCGTAGAACGGCTCGGAGCAGGAGAACCCGCTGACCTCGTCGACCTTGGTGTGGACGGTCCGGCCGAGCACGTCGGACGGTTCGGGGCGGGCGGGCAGGCCCTCGATCTGGACGTAGCGGAAGCCCTTGTACGAGAACGACGGCTCCCACACCTCGGGCTCCGTGCCGCCCGCGCAGATGTACTCGTCGCGCTGGAATCGGCCCGGCACGTGTCCGGTCTCGGCGTGGACGCTGCCGTCGTCTTTCAGTTTCTCGCCGTGGACGAGCGAAATGGTGGTCCCGGCGGGCGCTTTGACGGTCAGTCGGGTCCAGCCGGCGGTGGTACGGCCCATGTCGACCACGTACACGCCGGGACGCAGTTCGCTGATCCCGGTGGGTGTGATGGTGTCGATGATCTCGATCGGGTCGTGCGGCTGGGCGCGGAGGGTGCCCTTCGGTGCGGATTGGGCACTCGGGTGGCGCCAGGCGCTGTCGTCGAAGCCGGGCCGGGTCCAGTCCGCCGGGGCCAGGCGCGCGTCGTAAGTCTCCCCGGCGTAGAGGGAGTTGGTGAGGGTGGGTCCCTCGGTCATGCGCCAGCCGGTGTCGGAGACGACGGTGGTGCGGGTGCCGTCCGGGTGTTCGGCCTCCAGTCGGCACAGGAGGCGGGGTTCGCCGTGCCAGGGGGGTTGGTGCCAGTTCCAGACGTTGGGGGTGGTCATGCCGAAGAAGCCACGGCCGAGGGTGACGCCGATGGCGTTGTCGCCTCGGCGCAGGAGGGACGTCACGTCGTGCACGGCGTACATGACGGTCTCGTCGTAGTCGGTGAAGGCCGGGTCGAGTACCTGCTCGCCGACGGGTTCGCCGTTCAACTCGGCGACGTAGTAGGCGAGTCCGCTGATGTAGAGGCGGGCGCGGGTGACCGGCTTGCGTACGGCGAACTCGCGGCGCAGCAGGGGCGCGGGCGCCTCGGGCAGGGAGACGGACACGCCGTCGCCCCAGGGGCCCTCGCCGTAGGGGGCGAGGACCGTGGCGGGAGTCCAGCCGCTGTCGTCGAAGTCCGGCCGCTGCCATCCCTGTTGTTCGGTCTCGGAGGTCAGCCAGTCGCCGGAGGTGACGAATTCACGGGTCTGCCCGTCGGTGGTCTCCACGAGGAGACGGGCGATGAATCCGCCCGGATTGACGGAGGCACCGCCCCGGTTGGTGGCCACGGCGGCGAGGACGACGCGCTGCCCGGCCGCCTTGACGGCTTCGGTGACGTCGGCGGTCCTGCCGGTGCGCCAGCCGTCCTGCTGCTGGGGCGCGTGTGCCACCTGTGTGCCGCCGATGTGGAGGGTGAAGTCGTCGTCGGCGGTGGCGACGAAGGTCGCGCTCGCGACGGCGGAGCCTGCGGGGAGGTCGAGGGCGGCGCGGAACCACGCCGGTCCGGCGGGGGCGTCGCCGGTGGTCGCCCCTTCGGTCCAGATCCAGGAGGCGCCTTCGAGGGTGAGGGGATCCGCGCCGGCGTCGGCGCCGATCCATGTGGCGCCCCACTTCTCGTCGCCGAGTGCGGTCTCCCACCAGCCGGCGGTGCTCCAGGGCGAGACGTCGCCGGAACCGTCCCAGACGCGGACCTGCCAGTGGCAGCGGGTACGGGGCGCCGGCGCGGGCCCCGCGTAGGGGACGGCGACACTGCGGCCGGAGGTCACCTTGCCGGTGTCCCAGAGGAGTTGGCGGCCACGGGCGAGGTCACGGGGGTCGGTCGCGGCCCTGATCTGGTACGCGCGCTGCCCGGCGCCGTGACCGTCGGCCGCCAGCTCCCAGGAGAGGAGGGGCGTGGGGTTGTCGGTGCCGAGGACGTGTTCCGCGTACTCCACCTTCGCGGCGACGACGCGCAGCCCGCCGCCTTCGCCGTCGCGGGGCTCGTCGCCGCTGCCGGGTGTGGCGGCCGAGGCCGCCGGGCCGGCGGCGAACGAGACGAACCCGGCGCCCGCGCCGACCGAGGTGCCGAGGAGACCTCTGCGTGTCCAGCCCATGCCCATGCCCGCCCCTTTGATTGAATCGTTTCATGCGCCGTGTCAAGAATCGTAGAGCCGATCCTGGAGGGCTCACAAGAGGTGCGCAGGGGGCTGGTGCGAACGGCCGTCAGGCGCCGGGGGTTGGACGTCGGCCGCTCATGCCGTGCGCTGCACCTTGCCCTAGGCGGCGATGAGTTCGTCGGCGACCCGTGGGGCGATCTCTTCGTCGACTTCCTGGTTCGTCGCGGGACTACGCCGGCCGGTCCGACCGTTGGCGCTCGTTCCGGCGGCCGTGCGGCGTGCGGCGATGCCGCGATGTGCCGGTCGGGCCGGCGCACCGCTCCGGCCCGTGCCGCTCACACCTCGTACGTGTCGAGCCTCCCGCACATCCCGAACTTCCCCCGCGCCTGCGGCAGTCGGGCCCGGACCCGCGCGTCGGCGAGATGTGACGCGTCCGCGTCGGCGAGCCGGTCGAGCTGAACGCCGGTCTGCCGCGCGGCCTCCGCCGCGCCGGACTCCCACCGCGCCCGCCAGTCGTCGAGCCTCGGCCGGACCAGTGCGCCCGCCGCCCGGTGGAAATCCAGCAGCGGCTTCTCGTCCCCGGCGTCCCATGCCGCGTGCAGCGCCGCGAACCCCTCGATCGCCAGGTCCCGCCGTCGCCGAGCGAACGCCGCCTGCTCGGCCTCGGTGCCCTCGGGGACGCGTACGAGGCGCCCGTACGTCTCGGGGTCGGTCAGGTGCTCCGGCGGCAGGGTCAGCACGGCGTCCCCGGCCTCGGGGAGTCCGTTGTTCTGCATCAGTACGACGATCCGCAGACCGTCCTCGTTGACCAGGCGGTGGATGGTGCCGGGGGTGAACCAGACCAGGGCGCCCGGCTCCAGCGGGGTGCTCGCGAAGCCGTCGGCGGTGAGGGTCTGCACGGCGCCGCGTCCGGCGGTCACGACGTACCCCTCGGAGCAGGTCAGATGCAGATGCGGGGTGCCACCGCGGAGGCCGTCGGCGGTCTCCCAGTCGTACACGGCCAGGTGCGACACGGCGACGGCACCGGGCAGCCCGGCGAACCCCGCGGCTGTGCCGGTGGTTGTGTCTGCGGTTGAACCGGTGCGGGACGTCGTCAACACTCCCCTTCGAGGCGGTCCGGGTCGAGTAAGCGCTTTCTGTCTGAGTCTGGATGAGAACGTAGATCGGCCCTCTGTCCGTGTCAACGGCAGGTACGGCGGGATCGGGGCACGACGGACCGCCACGTGTGGGATCCTCAACTCGGCCTGGAACCAACGCGATCGCGGGGACGTCCCCCCATAAGGTCGCGGCGAGGCGGGCGACCGCGCCGCAGGACGGCGCATGTTCACGGGGAACACCCGATTCAGGGGGAAACAGGGTTGGCACAGGCATCACCCAACACGGCGCAGGCGGACCCACAGCAGAGGAAACTGGCGGCGGAGCTGAGGACCCTCGCCGCCGAGCCCGCCTTCGAACTGCGCCGTGCGGAACTCATCGACCTCGCTCATGACCTGGAGCAGGGGACACGTCTCGACCGGTGGGCCGACGTGGATCTGGTGCAGGCGTACGTACGCCCGGAGAGCCTGGCCGAGCCACCACCGGCCCGCCGCGCGTCGCTCTACGCGCAGCTCCGGGTGGCACTGGCGGCCAAGGCGGGCGCCGGGGCGCTCGTCCGTACGGTGCGCGACGAGCTGCGTCAACGGCCCGTCCGTGAGGGCTTCTTGGAGGCCTCGCTGGGCGTGCTGGTGTTCGTCCCGCTGCTCATCACCTGGTTCGGGCTGCGGGAAGCGGTGCGCGCGTACGGGGAGTTGAGCAAGGAGAATCCCAAGGAGGCGACCCGGCCGTTCCTCCAGCTGTGGCAGACGGGCTTCGGCGGTCATCTCTCGTCGTCGGGCCGGTTCGAGAACGTGGCGCTGATGGCGGTCGTGCTGATCAGCCTGCTGGTGGTGCTGTCGGTGTGGCACGCCCGCGCCCGTTCGCGCGCGGACCGCGTGGAGGCCAGGCTGAACGGCGAGCAGGAGTTTCTGCTGGGCCGGCTGGCATCCCTGCTGACCCGGATCCAGCTGTCGCTCGTGCCTCATCGCGCCGCTTCTCCGCAGCAGTTCACGGCCGGTCTGAGCAAGGCCGCCACCCGGATGGAGTCGCTGGCGTCCCGCGCCGACCACAGCCACAATTCGCTGGTCAACTCCGCGAAGGCGCTGGAGGACGCGACCACGTCGCTGGAGAAGGCCGCCCTCGCGCTGACCGGTGAGCTGCCGAAGCTCGGCACGGCGGCGGACCGTATCGAGGCCGCCGTACGGGGCGGGCACGCGGCGACCGCGCAGGCGGGCGCCGAGAACCAGGCCGCGGCCGGCCGGATCGCCGACCGGATCAAGTCCGCGGGCGACACGGTGGAGGCCTCGCTGAAGGCGCTCGCCGCCGCGCAGCAGACGCTGGCGACGAAGTCGGAGACGGTGGCGAAGGCCACGGAGCGTGCCTCGCAGGCACTGGTGGACAGTGCCGGGCGCACGAAGGACGCCGTCGACGGGATGCGGGAAGCCACCGAGCACTGGGACGCGGCGGCGGCGCACTGGCAGGACGCGGCGGCCCGGCTGGACACCGGGCTTCGCGGGCTGACGGTGCCTCAGGCCGGGTTCGGGGGCGGGGGCGTGGCGCCGCCGGACACGGGGTACGGCGTGACACCCGACCCCGTACCGCACTCGGTACCCGACGCGGCGTCCGCGCCGACGCTCGCGGGCGGGCGGGCGTACGGTGCGGGTTTCGAGTACGACACGCCCACGGAACGCCTCTCGCCGAACGGCGCGAGCGGTGGGGCGAACGGTGCCGCGACGAACGGGAGTTCACCCGGCGAATCGGCCACCGGACCTGACACCCCGACCACACCTGGCGTCCCCGCGCAGCGACCGTCGCGCCCGCCGTATCCGCCGCAGGACGGGGTGGGCCCGTGAGCCGTCCCGTACGCCGGGTGGGCCAACTGGCCGGACGGGTACGGCGCGGCGGACGGCCCGGCGTCGTCATGCTGGCCGGCTGGCTCTTCGCCGACCTCGTCCTGGTGCTCGCCCTGGTGTCGATGGCGGACCGGCCGGACCCGCTGGCCGCCCGCCCGGCGGCCAGGCCGTCGCCGTCCAACTCCCCGTCCCCCTCGCCGACACCGTCGCCCGCCGGGCCGAGGTCGGTGGAGCTGAAGCCGGTGCAGATCCGGGTGAAGGGCGGCGCGAGCAAGGACATCGTCGCCCAGATCAACAAGGGCACGAAGAAGTGGCCGGGGCGCACGGCGGCGCTGGTCCTGACCTTCGGTGGCAGCCAGGGTGGTACGGAGTACGCGCACCGCGTCAACTCGCTGCTCAGCAAGGCGCGTCCGGAGATGTTCTCCAAGAAGACCGCGACGGACGACTTCCACGATCTCGGCGAGCCGGCGAACTCGGCGATCATCCGGATCTACTTCTACACCTCGCCCCGCTGAAGACAGGCTCTGGAGCCGCGACGAACGAGAGGACACACGGCGTGGAGCGGTGGCGGCCCGGCGCACGGGCGGAAGGAACGGGCGACGGCACGGACACACGGCGGCTGCCGCTGCCTGTCCTGCCGCAGTTCCCCGGTATGCGCGGTTTCGCCGAACTGGACTCGGTAATCGTCCGGTTGGGGTTCCGGCATGCCGCCGATCTGCTGCGGGGACCGGCCGTCGAGGCCGGGAGCAGTGTGTTCGCGACCCTGCCGAAAGCGGCGAGGGACGACGGGTTCCGGATCCTCGACGGCCTGTGGTTCCCGGCCCGCGGGCGTGCGTGGACGCGGGTGGACCTGCGCCACATCCAGGAGACGGCCGAGCGGTGGCGCACCTCGACCGATCCGCGTGCCGGTACGGCGACGGCGCTGATGGACACCATGGAGACCGTCGTGCGCGACGATCCGATGGGGCCGCGCCGGATCGTGCTGTGGCAGCTGTGCCGCGAGCTGAAGGACCGGGCCGGGGGCCCGACCGCCGAGGCGGCGGAAGCGCTCGGTGTGCACAGCGCGGACGCCGCGCTGCTGGCGTCCGCCGTCGCGGCGGGCTTTGTGGGCAGGGGACCGGTCCGCGACGCGGCCGAGTCGGTCAACGAGGTCTGGCCGGGTGAGCGGCTGCGGGAGGCGCTGCGGATCGCCGACGTGCTGCCGTCGCACCCCACCGACCACGTGCTGGCGAACTTCCTGACCCGGCTGAACGACCGGGCGGCGGCCGTGGACCGGCTGATGGACGAGGCGCGGCGGCTCGGCGGGCTCGGCGAACTGCGCGCCGCGACGGTCTCCTGGCTGGCGGCCGTACGGCGGGCGGCCGACGACGACGCGGCGATGGCGGGCCTGCTCGGCGCCGCCGCGCTGCTCGCCGACGAGCGGCACTCCCCCGAGGCGCCGTCGCCCAGCGACTCGACGGTGCGGGTGAGCGTCGAGCGGCGTGCCGTCACGCTGACGTGGACGGCCGCGCGGCTGCCGCGTGACACCTCCCGGCTCGGGGGCCCGGTGTCGTACCGGGTGCTGCGCTTCCCGGACGGCGTACCGGAGCAGGCCGTCGAGGTGCCGTCCACGGACACCTCCCTCTCGGTGCTCGACCCGGACGCGCCGATCGGCAGACGGGTGCGGTACGCCGTACTGCCGCTGCGCCGGGGGCAGTTGGCGGGCGTGCCGCGCGTCACCGGTGCCGTGCTGCTGGTGCCGGACGTGGAGGAGGTCCGTGCGGTGCCGGTGCCCGACGGTGTACGGGTGGAGTGGCGGGCGCATCCGGCGGCCACGGGGTTCCGGGCGGTGCGCTCGACCGCGCGCCGGGCCGGGGGGACGGGCCCGCCCGGGCAGCCGACGGACGGTGTGCCGGTCGACGGGCTGCCGGTGCCGGCCGGGCGGAAGGGGTTCGTGGACCGCCCGCTGCTGCCGGGAACGTATCTGTACGAGATCTCCTGCGGCTATCCGGCCGTTCCCGGTCTGCCGGGCGACGGCGGGGAGTTGGTGTGGTCGCCGGGTCTGCGGCTCGCGGCGACGTCCGTCGAATGGCCGTCGCCGGTGGAGGACGTGACCGTGCGGCGGCTGGAAGACGGCACCGTGACGATCGACTGGCGTCCCCCGGTGCGCGGGAACGGCCGTCTGGTGGAGTGGCCGGGCCAGCCCATGGCGTCGGGTGACGATGTGTCAGGCACCCCGGCCGCACGGTCGGCGCCGGGTGAGGGGCCGGTGAGTGTGCTGCCGGAGGCACGGTCCCGGATCCGGATGACGGCGGTGAGCGTGCTCGGCGACAGGGCCGTGGCCGGGCCGAGCGTGCTGGTCGAACGACCGGGGGCGGTCGAGGACTTGACAGCCCGGCGTGTCGCACCGGGCAGGGCGGAGCTGCGGTTCCGCTGGCCCGAGCCCGCGGTCCTGGTCCTGGTGGTGTGGGAGCAGGAGGGCCGACGGCAGGAGACGCGGGTGGCCCGCAGCCGTTACCTGGCCGAGGGGCGCGTCGAGATCCCGCTGAGCGGCCGGCCGTGCCGCGTCGAGGTGAGCGCGGTCCCCCGTCCGGACGCGGTGTCGATCCCCACGGTCCCGGCGACGACGTCCCTGCCCCATGTACCCGAACCGCCGCCTCAGCCGCCCCGGAACAGCCGCGCCCTCGCGCTGCTGTCACTCCCGTGGACGCCCTGGAACAGCGGCGGCGCTCCACGTGGCCGCCCGTGGTGGCGCCGCTGGCGCCCGCGCTCCGGCGGTTAGGAGCCGCTCGTCAGGTGCCGGTCGGGCCCTCGCGGCCCGTCCGGCACCTGACGGCAGGGCCTAAGCGTGTACCTCCGCCTCCGTGCCGCCGCCGAACTCCAGCAGCAGGCCGGGGCGCAGCGCCACGGTGCGGCCGGGGCCGACCTCCTGGACGGTGCCGTCGTCGCGGCGGACCGTCCAGTCGAGCGACGTGCGGTTGGTGAGGCCGAACCGGCCGCGCTGCTGCGGGTGTTCGGTCATCTCGCCCACCACGGCGGTGAAGTCGTGCCGCTCCGGGTCGTCGACCAGGTGGTGCGCGTACACCCGCGCCTTCGGGTCGAGCCGGATACCCCGGCGGGTGCGCAGGGTGCCGCGGCCGGTGACGACTTCGAGCTTCGGGGGCAGTTGTACGGTCTTGCCGCACTTCCAGCAGTCGGGCGCGGGGCCGTCGGGCTGGGTCATGTTCTGCCGGCCGCAGGACACGCACTCGGTGATCGCGTCGAGTACCCGGCTCAGCGCGTCCCGCCACTGCGACTCACGGACCCGCATCGAGGGTGTGGTGAGCCCCTGGGTGAAGGTCTTGACGAACAGGTCGCGCAGGATCTTCGGCAGCGCACCCCACGTCGCGATGACGGTCGGATGCTCGCCGGGCACCGGCCGGTTGCCGGTGTCGGCGGGGTCGTAGATGAACAGCGGGTGGGTGCCGTACATCTTGCGCTTGGCCGCCTCGTCCATGCAGCGGATCTGCAACGCCTGTGCGCCGTCGAGCGGGTGATGGTTCATCAGGAGCAGAAACAGCAGCACGGCGAGCGAGTGCAGGTCGGTCTGGATGCCGGGCTGCGCGCCCTTGTCGCCGCGCACCAGCTCGGGCGCCATGAAGTCCATCGTCCCGGCGACGGCGGCGGCTTCTCCGTCCACCACCGCGTTGTCGTTGTCGCAGACCAGCACATCGCCGGTGGCCGGGTCGAAGAAGATGTTGCCCCAGTTGATGTCGCGGTAGGCGATGCCCTTGGAGTGCAGGGTGAAATAGGCCTCGACGGTGTGCAGCGCGGCGGCGACGAGCGTACGCAGCGTGGTCGCCGCCACCGACGGGTCACGGCGGAACAGCGCGGGCAGGTCGTGGAAGCGCTGGGGCCGTACGTCCATCAGATAGCCGAAACCGGGGTACGACGCGTCCGGGTCCATCACGACCGTCTGCGGCCACAGGAACCGGTCGTCGCCCCAGCCGTGGTGGATGAGCCCTTCGAGGATCTGCCGCTGCCGGGCGTCCGCGAGTTGCGGGTAGTACCACTTCACGGCCCGATCGCCGTGCGGCGTCCGGACCCGGTAGACCTCGCCCTGGCCGCCCGAGCCGAATAGCTCGGCGACCGTGACCCGGTCGCCGGCCTCGGTGACCAGGGTCTGTCCGGCCGCGAGCATGCCGTTCGCCATGCTGTACCTCTCTGCTTCAGTGCGTGTCCGTGTGAGGATGGTGAGGCTGGGGGTGCGCGATGCCGGGGCCGGCCGCCGGGAAGGCGCCCGCCAGCGTCGCGTCGTCCCCGGAGTATTTCGCCGCGTGGCCCAGCCAGTCGGGCAGTTGGGCCTGGACCGCCGCGACGCCGTGGGACGCGGCGCTCGACCGCACCCCGGAGGCGAAGGCCAGGAACCCTTCGTGGTCGGCGAAGCTCTTGGAGAGTCCGTCGGTGGAGATCAGTACGCCGGGCGGCGGGCCGCCGGTGAGGGGCTGCCAGTGCAGCCGCGCCTTGCGCCACGCCTCGGGCTCGCAGAGCGATTCCGTCTCGTCACCCATGTCTGGGCCGGTGTGGAGGGGCATGTGGGTGGTGCCGTCCTCGTCGACGAGGACGATGTCGCCGTCCCCCAACTGCCAGCAGACCAGCAGGCGTTCGGTGAGCACGACGCCTATCAGGGTGCTGCCGTAGACGGCGAGGTCGGGCTCGGGAGTGGACCCGCCGTGCGCCGGGGAGTTGGCCTCCTGCATCAGGACGCGGCGGCGCCAGGCGTGCACGACCTGCTGCGGGAGCGTGCGGGCCTCGGCGCGCAGCCTCGCCCAGTTCGCCTCGTCGTCCCCACGTCGTACGACCTCGTGCGCGTACACCCGCGCGCAGGAGGTGAACGCCTCCACGGCCCAGCCGGCGCCCAGCTCGCTGCGGAAGTGCGCGCGCGACCCGTGGCCGTCGGCGACGGCCAGCACGACGGCACGGCCGTCCGCCGTGGTGAGCGCCCTGCCCCGGTCCTGGCTGTACTTCTTGGCGACCCCTTTGACTCCCCCGTCGAGGAGTTCCCACGCCACGGTGGATGTCCCGGTGGCGTTCACCAGATGTCGGTCTCGTCCTTGGTCAGCGGCACGACGGGCGAGACATTCGCCGGCGCGGCGTCCTCGATCTTCGGCGCCGACGCCTCCTTCACCACCGCCGTGGACATCCAGCGGATGGCGGCGGCCAGTTGGCGGGGATTCTTGGCGAGCAGTGGTTCGAGTTCGGGATTGCCGAGGAATTCCTTGAGCATGCTCTTGTCCGCGTCGTCGCCGATCGCGACGGCGACCCGCACGGCCCGCTTGCCCCACGGCGTGTCGTCGATGGCGCGCAGTCCCGAGCGCCAGTCGTCGGTCGGCTGGCCGTCGGAGACCAGGGCGAGTACGGGGGGCAGGGCGCGCTGCGGCATCGGCGGGGTCTGGAGGGCCGCGGCGGCCATACGGAAGGCGGCGCCCATGTCCGTGGCCCCGTAGGTGTGGACGTCGTCCCAGGTGAACCGGTCCACCGGGGTGGGCTCCTGGATGTGCCAACTCGCGCCGCTCGCGAAGGAGATGGCGCGGACGACCAGAGAGGCGGCCGGGTTGGACTGGGCGGCCTGCTGCATCTCCGGAATGGCCTCACGAATGGCGAAGTTCAATTCGCCGATCTTGCCGTTCACTCCCATGGAGCCCGAGCAGTCGAGCATCCAGATGAAGTGTGCCGGGCGGCTGGCCATACTGCCGCCGGGCACGTCGAGAATGATGGTCACGCTGGTCCTCTCCCCCGAGGCGTCCCATTCGCGCACGCCTGGTTCTGCCTGTGTGGTGCGGTGCTGTGCTGATGTGCTGTGCCGCTGAAAAGCGGTGGTGGAAAGCCTAGTTGAGGGCCCGTCGGTAGGTGTGTTGAGCAGGGATATTGACAGCGCCCTCCGGTCAGCGCGGCGGGTGCGACGGCGAGTATCCGGGCGGGTACCGCGGCGGTACGGCAGGCAGCTCGCCGGGCCGCTGCGGTGGCGGTTGACCGGGGACGTGAGGGGTCGGCGGCGCGGGGCGAGGGCCGTTCCCGTGCCCGTGGCCCTGACCGTGCCCGTGTCCCTGACCGTGCCCCTGTCCCGGTGGGTACGCGGCGGGGGCGCCCGGAATCTGGGTGTCCCGGCCGCCGCCGGCCAGTTCGTTCGTCCAACGCAGCCAGCTCTGGAGCCAGTTGTTCGACCGTCCCACCAGCCGGGTGGCGACGGCGCTGCGCTGTTCGTCGTTCATCCGGCCCAGCACCACGCCGAGGGTCCCGCGCAGCAACTCCTCGACCGTGGTGTGCCATTCCCGGGAGGACCTGGTCAGTTCCTTGCGCCAGACGAAGAAGAGATCGGCGACGACGTCCGGCTGCGTGGCCATGCGGCTCACCTTGGCGTCGTCCCTGAACTCGGCCTGGACGGCGGCCCGGTAGTGGTGCTGCAACGACGGTTCGGCGTTGGCGAGGAACGACAGGGCGCCCGACTGGTAGAGATCGTGCGGTGAGAGACCGGCGAAGCCGCGGGCGAGCATCTGCTGGACGCCGTCCCACAGCGGCGCGTCCACCGGCGAGCCCGCCCGGCGCAGCTCGCCGACGCGGTCCACGACGTCCCTGGGTGAGCCGCTCGTCCGCGCGAAGTTGTCGGCGACGACGAGCAGTTGGGTGGTGGCACGCTCCCGTCCGGTCAGCTCCGCCCGACGGTGGATCGCGTGCGCGAAGTCGACCAGCTCGCGGTCGAACCGGCCGGGCGCGGTGAGCCAGGCCAGGAACCGCGTGCCGAGACCGGCGGCGAGAATCGCCTCCGCGCCGCAGACACGGACGATATGGGGAAACTCCCCCCGCTCCGGCTGCCCGGCCCCCCAGACCAGCCCCCACAGGGTCTCCAGTGTCGGCGGGTCCGTCGCGACGGACCCGGCCGCGCCCGGGGCCGGTTCGGCGAGTTTCGTGAACAGGCCGATCCCGCGCAGGTGGTGCGGCGGCCCGCTCCACCGTACGGCCAGCTCGACCAGGCGCACGGAGGGCGGAGCGACGTCGCTGTGGGACCGTACCCACTCGCCCTGGGGCGACATCAGCAACTCCCGCAGGAGATGGCTCCGCCGGCCCGTGGTCTCGACGGCGATCTTCGCCAGGACGAGCCGGTTCAGCCCTTGGTGGCCCACGCTCTTCAGTACGGCGACGGCGTCGGCACTCTCGGGACCACGGGGCTGGAGCAGCACGCGAACCAGCTTGTTCACCGCGTCCTCGACGCCGGGGCCCTGGTGGCCGTGCAGGACCAGCGCGAGATGCAGCGGTCCCGCCCAGGCGGAGACCGGGCCGCGCAGTCGGCGCGCCAGGCCCTTGTCGAAGCGGGGGCCGAACTCGGCGCGCAGGGACCGTTGTGCCGACTCGCCGAGGGGCAGGCCGACGAGGGGGTCGTGCCGGAGTTTCGTGTCCTGGTCGAGCGCGGCGGCGAGCCGTCGGCGGGCCAGGGCCAGGGCCAGCGGGTCGGTGACGCTTTCGGCGCAGTGCTTGCCGAGCTCCTGGCAGACGCGGGTCAACTCCTCGATGGCCGGGGAGCCTTGGGTCTGGTCCTCGGCGGCCGACGCGAGCGTGTCGATGACGGCGGGCAGGGAATCCCCGTGGAGTGCGGTCAGCCCGTCCCCCGACGCCGTTCCCATCCGCAGGAGTTGGCGCGCGAGCGACGCGGGGGCGAACGGGTCGTCGGCCTCCGCCGTACCTGCTGCCGAAGCCGTCGGCGGGGTGCCGGCCTGCCACAGCGCGGCCGTCAGCTCGGCCCAGGAATCGGGGACGTAGGGACTGCCCGGTCCGCCGAGGCCGTCGTGGACCCGGTACAGGTGCTCGACCAGCAGCGGGTCGTGCCGGTCGAAGGAAGCGTCAGGACCGATCCCGATGATCTGCTGCGGCGCGTCACGCGGTTCGTCGGCGCGGGTGACGAACGTCAGCTCCCTGGCGCGCTGTTCGGGCAGCGACGCGCAGGCGAGGGCGATCCAGTGGGCGACCGTCTCGGGGTCCTGTTCGGCGATGACGATCTGCCGGCCCGCGGGGTCGGCCCAGAGGCGTCGTACGTCGGCGAGGAACGGTGCGACGCGCGCTGCGTGTTCACGGGCGAACCGGACGAGCGACTGACGGTCGAAATGCCCTTCCGGCGCGGGCAGCAGGTCTCCGTCGGCGGGTGCCGGGCTGTTCCAGGAGCGGGAGCGCCAGGTGTCGATCGGCCATACCCGGTCGAACCCGGCGGCACCGGCCGGGAGGTGCACGGCATCGACGAACTGCCTTTGCGCGTCGGGGTGTTCACCTTCCGTACGCCCGTTGCAGAGGAGACTGCCGCCGGCCGGGAGGCGACTGCAGCTCAGGGCTCCGTCCGGGGTCCGGCGATGGGTGAGGGCGATGACCTGCTCGACCTGCGCGAGCAGATCCTCCGACGCCCCTCCCTCGGACGCCCCGCCCTCTGAACCCGAGACCGAGCCCGAGCCCGCCGACAGCGTCCCTTCCGGCGGCCGGAGCGGCTGAAGGCGGACGCTGCCGGTGTCCGGCTCCCGGTCGAGGAGGTAGCTGAGACGGCGGATGACCATGCCATATTCTGACCAACCGTCTCGGCGGACCGCAGGAAGTCCCCGAAGTTTGACCTATTCCTTGACCGCCCCCGAGTTCGCGCTCCGTACGAAGTGCCGCTGGAAGGTGAAGAAGAGCACCGCCACCGGCACGGTCGCCAGCAGGGCCGCCGTCAGCTTGAGCGGATACTGCGTCCCGCTGCTCAGGCTGCCGGAGACGAAGGACGCGAGGCCGGTCGTCAGCGTCTGGTACTGCGGCGACTGGGTCGCGACCAGGAAGTGGGTGAACTCGTTCCAGGACCCCTGGAAGGACAGGATCGTCAGCGTGATCAGGGCGGGCTTGGCCATCGGCAGCACCACCGACCAGAAGGTGCGGAAGACACTGGCGCCGTCGATCCTGGCCGCCTCCTCCACCTCCCTCGGGACGGAGAGGAAGAACTGCCGCATGATGAACACCCCGGCCGCGTCCACCAGCAGGGGGATGATCATGGCGGCGTACGTGTCGAAGATGCCCAGCTGGTTCAGGACGAGGAACTTCGGGATCAGCAGCACCACGCCGGGCACCGACATGACCGTGAGCAGCCCGCTGAAGAGCAGATTGCGCCCGCGGAAGTCGAGGCGGGCCAGCGCGTAGCCGGCCAGCGAGTCGAAGAAGACCCGCCCCGCGGTGATGAACAGGGTGACGAGGACCGAGTTGCCCAGCCAGGTGCTGAACGGCACGGCGTCACCGGCGTTCCCGAGCCCGAACAGCCGCCGGTAGGAATCCAGCGAGAACGGGTCCGGCAGCAGGGACAGCGGATTGGCCGCCGCGTCCGGATCGGTCTTGAACGACGTCGCGATCTGGATGGCGAACGGCAGCAGATAGAGCAGCCCGACCCCGGTGAGCAGCAGATACACGAGGACGAGGAGGATCGTCCGGCCGGTGCTGCGCGGGGGGCGCGGCCCGTTGGAGGCGCCGCCGCGGGTCCGGTGCTCCCAGGTCGTCGGGGCCTTCCGCGCCGAGGGGGTCGTCGGTACCGTACTCATGAAGCCCTCCGGCGAATGACCCCGAAGCGCCTGCCCGCCCTGACCGGTTTGTCCCGGTCGCGCAGCAGCACGCGCTGAATCAGGGTCATCACCATGATGATCGCCAGCAGGATGAAGGCGATGGCCGCGGCGCGGCCGTATTCGGAGTCCTGGAATCCCGCGGTGTAGGAGAGGAAGGCGGGGGTGAGGGTGGTGTTGCCCGGTTGGCCCTGGCTCATCACGTACACGGCGTCGAAGATCTGCCAGCTGCCGATCAGTCCGAGTGTGAGCACCAGGAAGATCACCGGGCGGAGCGCGGGGATCGTGACGTTGCGGAACGACTGCCAGCGGCTGGCGCCGTCCAGCAGGGCGGCCTCCTCCAGCTCGGCGGGCACGTCCTGCAACGCGGCGAGGAAGATCAGCATGTAGGTGCCGGACGACGTCCACACGATCAGCGCGATGATGGTGCACATCGCGATGGAGGGGCCGGAGAGCCAGTCCCACCAGGACAGTCCGAGGAAGCCGTTGGACGCGAGCGCGCCCGTCGGCTTGTCCGGGTCGACGATGCCGAGCCCGCCCAGCACCGTCCACACCAGGCCGTTGGCGTCGGTGAACCACTTCGGTCCGGTGATGCCGACCCACTTCAGCAGGGCGTTGATCGCGCCGCTGCCCTGGAACAGGAAGAGGAAGACGGTGGAGATGGCGATGGAGCTGGTCACCGAGGGGAAGTAGAAGATCGTCCGGAAGAGGCTCTTGCCCTTGATCCGGCGGCTGTTGACGGCCACGGCGAGCGCGAGGGCGAGGATCGTCTGGAGCGGTACGACCAGCAGGACGAAGTAGAGGTTGTTGCGCACCGACGTCATGAACAGCGTGCGGTCGAGGCCGTCGGTGGTCAGGACGTTGGAGTAGTTCTCGGTCCCGACGAAGTCGGCGGCGCCCGTGAAGGGGTTGGACTGCCCGTCCCAGTTCAGCAGGCTGACCCACAGGGCCATCCCGATGGGCAGCAGCAGGAACAGTCCGAGGACCAGCACCATCGGACTGACGAAGAGCCAGCCCCACAGTCCCTGCCGGCCTTTGATGCCGGACGCCGACCCGCGGCGGGCGCGCTGCCCTCTGCCGTCGGGACCACCGGGACCGCGGGGGCCACCGGCGCGTCCGGTGCCTCCGGCCGCGGCGGCGGGCGGCGCCGCGACAGACCCGCTGTCGCTGCCGCTGCCGTACTGACTCATTGTCTTTCTCTCTCTCCTGCACCCGCCGGGACCGTCCGGCCCCGGCGGGTGTGTCCTACAGGGTGGGGCCGTACGTCAGCCGTTGCTCTTGAGGACCTGCTCGCCGTTGGTCTGCAGGTCGCCGAGGATCTTCTTCGGGTCGGCCGTCGCCAGCCCGGCCAGATCCGTGTCGAACTGCTCAAGGACCTTGGTGAAGCCGGGCAGGGTGACCGGGCCCTGCGCGTAGGCGGAGCCGTCGACGAACGCCTTGTCCTGCGGGTGGTTCCTCGCGTACGTCGCCAGTGCGCTGGTGCGCGAAGGCATCACGCCGTACTCGTCGGCGAACTTCACCTGCTGGTCGGCGGTGGTGAACGCCTCGACGAGCGAGACGGCCGCCTCGTGGTGGGTGCTCTTGTTGGCGATGCCCCAGCAGGTGCTGAAGGAGAGCGTGCCCTGGCCCTTCGGGCCCTTGGGCAGCGGGACGACGGTGTAGTCGACGTCCGGGTAGTCGTTCGTCATGGCGCCGGAGAGCCAGTTGCCCTCGATGGTCATGGCCGCCTTCTGCGCGCCGAACGCCTCGCCGCCCCAGCCGGCGTCGACCTGCTTGGGGTAGCTGAGCACACCGTCGTTGAGCAGCTTCTTCACATACGTCAGCGCCTCGATGTTCTCGGGGCTGTCGGCCGTGACCTTGGTCTGGTCGGCGCTGGTGATCCAGCCGCCGGCCTGCTTGAGGAACGGACCGAGCTGGTTGTACGAGCTGTTCACGACGAGGCCGCTGACCTTGCCCTTGGTGAGCTTCTTGGCGACGCTCGCCAGGTCGTCCCAGGTCGCGGGGTAGTCGGTGTCGGTGAGCCCGGCGGCCTTCCACATCTTGTTGTTGATCGCGAGGGAGAGCGTGGAGCTGTCCTTCGGGGCGCAGACGAACTTGTCGTCGTAGCTGAAGGAGCTGCGCAGCGTGGCCGAGAAGTCTTCCTTGTCCTTGAGCTTGTCGCCGTACGCGTACAGGGAGTTGCCCTTGGCGTAGTTGGCGAAGACCGACGAACCGACATAGAAGACGTCCGGCGGCTTGCCGCCCGCCAGCGCCTGGCCCAGCTGCTGGTCCAGGTTCTGCGCCGGGACGACGGTGACGGTGTTGCCGGTCTTCTTCGCCCAGGCGGCGGCGGCGGCCTTGACGGCGTTGGTCTCGGCGTCGCCGGATGAGCCGATCATCACGGTCAGCTTCTGCTTGCCGGAGCTGTCCTGTTCGGCGCTGCTGTCGCTGCCGAAGTCGGACGAACATCCGGTGACCAGGAGCGCGCCGCATATCGCGGCGGCGGTCGCGGCTCTGTTCTTTTTCATCTGCTTCTCTCTCCAGCTGTCGCTGTCGGGGACTTGCTGTCCGGGGGGGGTTCCGTGGCCGGGGAGGCCTGGGGACGGTGGCCGGGTGGCCGGAGTGCGGCGGGGGGCGGCGCTGAGGGTTGGGTCCAGGGTGGGGGCTGAGGGGTGGGGGCTTGAGGGGTGGGGCTCAGGGTTGGGGGTCGGCCGACGAGCTCTCCCTCACGATCAGTTCGGGCGCCAGCAGCACACGCTCCGGCGCCGCGTCCGGATCCTTGATGCGGGCCATCAGGATCCGGGTGCAGGCCCGGCCGACCTCGTCCAGCGGCTGGCGGACGCTGCTGAGGCTCGGCGAGAGAAGTCCGGCGGCGGGCGAGTCGTCGAAGCCGACGACCGCCACGTCACGCCCCGGACTGAGCCCGGCGTCCCGCAGTGCGCGGTAACAGCCCAGCGCCAGGGTGTCGCTGGCCGCCACCACGGCGGTGGCGCGGCCCACGACGCGGGCGACCGCCGTACGGGCGGCGTCCACGTCGTCCACGGACGACACCCGCAGGTCACGCACGGGCAGGTCGTGCCGGCGCATCGCCTCGCGCCAGCCGCCGGCCCGGTCGTCACCGACGCCCGAGCCGCGCGGCCAGCCCAGGAACGCGATCTTCCGGTGGCCGGCCGCCACCAGGTGGTCGACGGCGGCGGCGGTGCCATGGGCACCGTCGACGTCCACCCAGTCACCGGTGTCCTTCGCCGACCACCGGCCGAACGCGATGAACGGAACCGCGTTCTTGTGCAGCCAGCCCGGCCGCTTGTCACCGCGGTAGGTGTTGCTGAGGACGAACCCGTCGACCGAGTGCTCCCGCAACAGCTCGTCGTAGCGCTCGGCCTCGTCGTCGGCGCCGAGGGGCGCGGCGAAGAGCAGTATCCGGTAGCCGGCCTGGTCCGCCGAGTCCGACAGCGCGTGCAGGAAGTGGTCGGACACGGGCGTCGACAGACCGGGGGGCGTGGGCTGGACGCCGTATCCGATCAGTCTGCTGGAGCGGGTACGCAGTGAGCGGGCGGCCTGGTGGGGCCGGTAGTCCAGCTCGTCGAGCGCCCCCCGTACCCGCTTCAGGGTGGCGGGCGCGAGGAGTTCGGGCGAGTTGAGCGCGTTGGAGACCGTCTGTGTGGACACCCCAGCCCGTTGGGCGACGAGAGCCAGGGTGACCGGCCCTCCCTTACGCCCGCCGGCCGACGTCGTACGTGCCACCAACGGCCTCCGATCCACGTACGGCAGCCGCTCGAAATGCGGCGCCGCATCTTCAATGGATCGATAAAACTCTTTCCCATGGCAGGTTGGCAAGGGTTAAGGTGAATTTTGATCGATCCAAATCACGAGAGGCGCCACACAGTGAACACGGTCGTCCAGGGAAACCCCGCCGGTCACCAGCCGCCCGCGGACGTCGTCACCGAGGGGCTGCAGCCCTTTCTGCACGACGTCTGCACCACGCTCTACGCGCCCAGCCTGGTGCTGTCCCGGCCGGCCGGAGACATCGCCGGCGGGCCCGACGGGTTCTTCCACGGTGACCGCAGGCTGCTCTCAAGGCTCTCGGTCCGGGTCGAGGGCGTGCCCGTCCTCCCCGTGAACCACAACCTCGGCGCCGCCGACCGGACGTCCTTCCGCGCCGTGCTGCGCGGCATCGGCGAGCACACCGCCGACCCGGCCGTCACGCTGCACCGGGTGCGCTCGGTCGAACCGGGTGTGCTGCGCGAGGAGTTGGAGATCGCGAACGCCGGGCTCAAGGACATACGGCTGGAGGTCGTCGTCGGCGCGGCCAGCGACCTGGTGAGCATGAACGACGTCAAGTCCGGCCGCCACTCCCCCGCACTTCCCGCCGACGTCGAGGAGGACGCGCTGGTCTGGCGCCGGGACGAGGTCGGAGTGCGGCTGCGCGCCTCGTCCGGCTCCCCCCGGATCGACGCGGACGCGGGTGAGTTGCGCTTCGAGGTGGTGCTGGCGGCGCGTGAGTCGTGGCGTACGACGCTGGAGTGCACCGTCACCGACGACGAGCCCCTGCGGTTCCCGGCCGTGGCCCGTGACGCGGTGCCGTGGTCTCCGGCCGCGCTCCGCAGCGCCGATCACCGCATGGACCAGTTCTTCGCCCGGTCGGTAGGTGACCTCGAACGACTCCTTCTGTCCGACCCCGAGCACCCCGAGGACCAGTTCCTGGCCGCCGGCTCCCCCTGGTTCCTCACCCTGTTCGGCCGAGACTCGCTGTGGGCGGCTCGAATGCTGCTGCCGCTCAGCAGCGACCTGGCGGCGGGCACCCTCCGCACACTTGCCCGCCGCCAGGGCACCACCACCGACGAGCGCACCGACGAGCAGCCCGGCAAGATCCTGCACGAGGTGCGCCGCGAAGCGTCGCACCTCAACGAGGGCGCGTCCCTGCCGCCGGTCTACTACGGCACGGTGGACGCCACCCCGCTCTGGGTGATCCTGCTGCACGACGCGTGGCGCTGGGGCATGGACCCCGAGCAGGTACGCGATCTGCTGCCGCACGCCGAGGCCGCCCTGGAGTGGCTGGCGGCATACGGCGACGCGGACGGCGACGGTCTGCTGGAGTACATCGACGTCTCCGGTCTGGGGCTCGCCAACCAGGGCTGGAAGGACTCCGGCGACTCCATCCGCTGGCGCGACGGCACCCTGGCCGAGGCCCCGATCGCGCTGTGCGAGGTCCAGGCGTACGGCTACGAGGCGGCGATGAGCGGCGCCGCGCTGCTGCGCGCCTTCGGCCGGCCCGGCGCGGAGCGCTGGGAGGCGTGGGCGGACCGGCTCAAGCGCCGCTTCCGGGAGAGTTTCTGGGTCGAGGACGAGGCGGGCCGCTATCCGGCCGTGGCGCTCGACGCCGCCAAACGCCCGGTGGACTCGGTCACTTCGGGCTTCGGGCATCTGCTGGGCACCGGGCTGCTCGACGAGGAGGAGAGCGCGCTGCTCGCCGCCCGGCTGGCCGGACCGGAGCTGAACTCGGGCTTCGGGCTGCGGACTCTGAGTACGGATTCCACCGGTTTCAACCCGTTCGGTTACCACATCGGGTCGATCTGGCCGCATGACACCGCCATCGCCGTGCACGGCCTGGCGCGGGCCGGCTTCCCGGCGGAGGCCGCGTCGCTGGCCGCCGGTCTGGTCGCCGCGTCGGCGGCGTTCGACGGCCGGCTGCCCGAGCTGTTCGCCGGTCACGGCTCGGCCGTCGACAGCGTGCCCGCCCCGTATCCGGCGTCGTGCCGCCCGCAGGCCTGGTCGGCGGCGTCCGCGGTCGCGCTGCTCCAGGCCGCGCTCGGCCTGGAGGCCGATGTGCCGGGAGGCACGCTGCGCTTCTCGCCGCGCGCCGCCGAGAGCTTGGGCCCGCTGAACCTGACGGGTCTGCGGGTGGCGGGCGCGCCTCTGGCCGTACGGCTGGACGCGACGGGTCAGGTCCAGGTGGACGCCCCGGACGCGCTGACCGTGCACGGCGCCGACCGCGCCTGAACCGTCCTCCCCGCGAACGAGGAATCGCCGCCATGCCGCTGATGGATCTGCCCCTGGAGGAGCTGCGCGGCTACCTCCCCGACCGGGAGGAGCCGTCGGACTTCGACGCCTTCTGGGCGGACACGCTCGACCGGGCGCGGAGCCATGACCGCCGGCCGGTGTTCACGCCGTACGACGCCTGCCTCACCGAGGTGGACGTGTACGACGTGAGCTTTCCGGGCTTCGGCGGCGACCCGGTGGCCGGCTGGCTGCTGGTGCCGGCCTCCGCCACCGGGCCGCTGCCGTGCGTGGTGGGCTTCCTCGGGTACGGCGGCGGGCGGGGCTTCCCGTACGAGTGGCTGACCTGGCCGTCCGCCGGATACGCGCACCTGCTGATGGACACGCGCGGCCAGGGCGGCTCGCTCCAGCCGGGCGCGACGGGCGACCCGCACGGAAGCGGCGGCGCGTCGTCGCCGGGCATGGT
Organism: Streptomyces sp. NPDC050433; assembly: GCF_044458565.1. Taxonomy (NCBI): domain Bacteria; kingdom Bacillati; phylum Actinomycetota; class Actinomycetes; order Kitasatosporales; family Streptomycetaceae; genus Streptomyces; species Streptomyces sp. NPDC050433. Next base: position 308,455 of record NZ_JBITIB010000003.1, read on the forward strand.
CACCCGAGGCATCGAGGACCCGGCCGACTACTACTACCGCCGGGTCTTCACCGACGCCGTCCGGGCCGTGGACGCCGCGCGCGCCCACCCGTCGGTCGACGCGGCGCGGATCGTCATCGCGGGCGGCAGCCAGGGCGGCGGTATCGCGCTCGCCGCCTCGGCGTTGAGCGAGAATGTGAGCGCCGCCCTGGTCAATCAGCCGTCGCTGTGTCACTACCGGCGTGCGCTCCAGGTGGTGGAAGGCAACGCGTACCGCGAGATCTGGACGTATCTGCGGACCCACCGGGAGTCGGCGGAGCGGGTGTTCAGGACGCTGTCCTACTTCGACGGGGTCAACTTCGCGGCCCGTGCGAGCGCTCCGGCGCTGTTCTCGGCGGCGCTGATGGACGACATCTGCCCACCCTCGACGGTGTTCGCGGCGTACAACCACTGGTCGGGACCGAAGGACATCCGGGTCTGGCCGTGGAATCGGCACGAGGGCGGCGGCTACTTCCAGGATCTGGAGCAACTGCGTTTCCTGCGGGAGCTGCTGGCGCTCGGCAGTGGCTGAGGCAGAGGCTGAGGCAGAGGTACTGACCGGTCCGGGCACGCCGTGCGGTCTCCGCCGTCGGCAGGCCCCACCGCCGCCGTGACCGTGCGACGCCACGCGAAAATGGCGGGCACTGCGGATGCCTTCTGCCCTACGGTCTGGCCCATGGACGACGAGGACGGTTACTTCGGCGAGCGCGTCGCCGCCACGTACGACAATCCGTCGGCACGGGAGTTCCATCCGGACACCCTGGCCCCGATGACCGGTCTGCTGGCGGATCTCGCCGACGGCGGCCGGGTGCTCGAACTCGGCATCGGTACGGGCCGGGTCGCTCTCCCCCTGGCGGAGCGCGGCGTCCCCGTGCACGGCATCGACCTGTCGCGGGCGATGGTCGCCCGTATGCGGGACAAGCCGGGCGGCGACGCGATCGGTGTGACGATCGGGGACTTCGCGACGACGAGGGTGGACGGGACGTTCTCCGTGGCGTACCTCGTCTTCAACACGATCATGAATCTCACGACCCAGGAGGCCCAGGTGGCCTGCTTCCGCAATGTCGCGGACCATCTGGCGCCCGGCGGCTGCTTCGTGATCGAGACCATGGTGCCCGAGCTGCGGAAGCTGCCGGCCGGCCAGAACCTCGTGCCGTTCCATGTGAGCCCCACACGCTGGTCGTTCGACATCTACGACGTCGCGACGCAGGAGATGAGCTCCAACTACGTCGAGGTGGTCGACGGGCGCGGCTCGTACTGGTCGGTGCCGTTCCGGTACGTCTGGCCGGCGGAACTCGACCTGATGGCCCAGCTGGCCGGGATGCGGCTGCGTGACCGGTGGGAGGGCTGGCAGCGCGAACCGTTCACGGGCGAGAGCGGACAGCACGTCTCGGTCTGGGAGAAGCCGGCCCGCTGACCGTCCGTCAGGTATCGCTCGCGGGCGCCCATCTCGCCCAGTTCCAGGGGCAGTTGCGTGTACGGGGCCTGCACGCAGGCTGCACGGAGGTTGTACGGAAGCGCTCGTCGCCACCGGTACCGTAGAGACGATCTTGCAGCCTGAGCGAGGCTGGAACCGGTACGGAGGGGGCACGATGCAGACGGCGGCCGAGGACGAGGTCCACGACGAGTACTTCCCGCTCGTCCCCGCCCCGGAGGACGGCAGCCGCTGGTCGGCGCCCGCCGATCTGGAGCAGCATCTGCACAAGCTGGCCCGGACCGACAACGTGTACGCCTATCTGCGGGCGCTCGCCATCGAGGGCGTGTACTACCCGCTGCGGCTCGACCAGGCGCAGGAGGCCGGCGAGGGCTCGTACCCGATGCTGACCACCGAGACGCCCGACGGCCGCACGGTGGCGCAGGTCTACACGGCGGGCCTGCTGCCCCGGCCGCACCCGTATCTCGTTTACGAGTACACGACGTTGGGGGCCCTCGCGCGGATACTCCCCGACGGTGTGGACATCCTGGCGGTCAACCCTGCCACGCCCTGCGAGCAGTACTTCCCCACCGACGAGGACGAGCGTGAGGTCTGGCTGGACCTGCATCACGAGCTGTTCTCCTCCGCCGAGTTGATGGACCGTCTGGAGACCCGGCGCACCGGCGCGCTCCCCACCGGAACGCTGCTGCACGGCCTGGCCTGCGGCGCGCACCTGTGCTTCACCAACGGCGACGCCTGGAACACCGCGCACTGGCACGGCATGGGATACCAGGGCGAGCGGGAGCGTGTCGCGGAATCGTGGGGCGTCCATGACCGCGACGACTGGCTCGCGATCGAGGAGCGGCTGCTCGATCGCGAAGTCAGCCCCTGGTATTGGGACTTCGTACTCGGAGCACGTACGGCGCTGATCGCCGCGCAGGGCCGGCGCGTCGATGCCGAGCAGTGGCGCGACTGCGTGGAGGCCACGCTGCGCGACCAGGCCGTCCTCCGGGCGGGAGCGTCCACCGCCGACGCCGAGTTCGAGGAGTTCGTGGCTCATCTGCGCGCACTGGTGGGCAAGTTGCTGCGCTACGAGTCCCGCTTCCGCGCCGACGGGCTGCTGCCGCCCGACGGTGTCGTCCGGTCGGTCGCCGCGTGGGACATCGGCCGCGCGTCCAAGATGGCGCGCTGGGGCCGGGGCGCGCGGTATGCCACCGAGGCGGAGATGCTGGCCGCGCTCGAACGGGCGTCAGGGGCCGCGCGGGCGGCGTACGGCTCGTGGGAGGAGTTCTCCGCCGGCTATGTGCTGGGGCGGTGTCTCCATTTCGACGAGGAGGAGTTCGGCCCCTGGTACACGACCGTGCTCGACGCCCACCGTGCGCTGGCGACGGCTCCGGACAGCCCGTGGCGGACGGTGCCGTTCGGCACGCGATGACGGCGGCTGCCACGCGCGGGCGCCGCTGACGTACGACGACCGCTCCGCACGGGTCGATACGATGCCAGCCTCCGGCGCGGCGACAGCACCCGAGCGTTCGCGATACCGAACGCACCATCCCCCTTCGCCGCCCACTGAAGCGAACAGTGCCGAACAGGCCTGACGGTCGAAGGAGATCGCCCGATGTCCCCCAGCAGCCCGGTCCGAAGCACCCTGGCCGCCAATCTCCGCCGGGAGAGGACCCGGCGCGGCCTGTCGCTCTCCGAGCTGTCCCGGCTGTCCAAGATCGGCAAAGCGACCCTTTCGCAGCTGGAGTCGGCCACCGGTAATCCCACCATCGAGACGGTCTTCAGCCTCTCCCGCGCCCTGGAGGTGCCCATCTCCGATCTGCTGGACACCGGCCACGCGGAGACGATGACCGTGGTGCGGGCGGCCGAGGTGGACGTGCTGAGCGGGGAGGGAGTGGATCTGCGTCCGCTCCGGCGGATCGAGACGGGCGGGGTCATCATGGAGGTGTACGACCAGCGGGTACGCGCGGGCGCGCAGCAGCCGTCGCTCGGGCACGCCGGCACCGAGCACACCGTGGTGCAGAGCGGCACGCTGGAGATCGAGGTGGACGGCCACCAGGTGGAACTGGGGCCCGGCGACTACGTGTCGTTCGACGCCTCGCTGCCGCACCGCTACGCGGCGCGGGACGAGCCGGTGCGTTCGGTGCTGCTGCTGCACTACCGGCCGGGCGGCGGCGCCCGGCCCGAGGCGCCGGGCACGCCCCACTAGGCCGTACGCGGAGGGGCTGACGGGCACACGACCGGCGCTCCGTCCGCCGACCCCGTTGACACCTTCCGTATGTCGCCCTAGCCTCAACTTCGTTCGCCATATAGAACGCGGAGGTCTGGTGGACCGAACACGAGTCGTCATGATGGGCGCCGGAATCATCGGGGCAGCCTGCGCGCGTGAACTCGCCGTCGCCGGTTTCGACGTGCTCGTACTGGACCGCGCGGGGGCCGCCGCCGCAAGCACGTCACACGGCGAGGGCAACATCCTGGTCTCCGACAAGGGCCCCGGTCCGGAGCTTGAACTCGCCCAGCTCTCCCGCCGGTTGTGGCCCGAGACTCTGGCCGCCATCGCCGGCCGGACCTCCTCGCAGGAGTTGGCCACGGTCGAATGGGACCCCAAGGGCGGCATCGTGGTGGCCACCACCGCCGAGGGCGCCGAGGCACTGCTGCCGTTCGCGGCGGCCCAGCGCGCGGCCGGGGTACGGGCCGAGCCGATGGACTCCGACGCCCTGACCGAGGCCGAGCCGTTTCTGACCGAGCGGCGCACCGCCGCCGTGCACTACCCCGACGACGCGCAGGTCCAGCCGGCCGGCGCGGCCACGGCCCTGCTCGCCGACGCCCTGCGGGCCGGCGCCCGACTGCGTACCGGCTGTGAGGTGCTCGGTGCCGTCACACGCGGCGGACGGCTGACGGCGGTGCGCACGGCGGACGGGCCCGTGGAGGCCGACGTGTTCGTCAACGCGGCCGGCCCGTGGTCGGGCGACGTCGCCCGGCGGCTCGGCGTACAGCTCGTCATCCGCCCGCGCCGCGGTGAGGTCCTGGTGACCACTCCCCAGCCGCCGACGGTCTTCCACAAGGTGTACGACGCGGACTACGTGGGCGCGGTGGGCAGCGGCGCGGGCGACCTCCAGACCTCGGCCGTGGTCGAGTCCACCCGCGCGGGCACCATCCTCCTCGGGTCCTCCCGGCGGCGCGTCGGCTTCGACGACCGGCTGCGTCCCGAAGTGCTCGCGGCGATCGCGGCCAAGGCGCTCAAGCTCTTCCCGTCGCTGGCGGGCGTCCATGCGATGCGGGCGTACGGGGGCTTCCGCCCGTACGTCCCCGATCATCTGCCGGTCATCGGCCCGGACCCGCGACTGGCCGGGCTCTGGCACGCGACCGGCCACGAGGGCGCGGGCATCGGTCTGTCGGTCGGTACCGCGCGCCTCGTGCGCGAGCTGCTGACGGGCGGACGGACGGAGATCGACGCGGGTCCGTTCCGGGTGGACCGGCCGGCGGTGCTCGGCACCGACACCCCCGGCGTGACCGAGGAGGAATCATGAGCCCACGTCTCGTACCCGCCGGGTCCGACCCGGCGGGACGCCGCGACCGGCCCCTCACCATCACGGTCGACGGTGAACCGCTCACCGGCATCGCGGGCCAGACCCTGGCCGGGGTGCTGCTCGCCGCCGGCCGGTCGGCCTGGCGCCAAGCGCCCTCGGGGGCGCCGCGCGGTGTGTTCTGCGGTATCGGTGTCTGCTTCGACTGCCTCGTGACGGTGAACGACGAGCGCGACGTACGGGCGTGCCGCCGCCGCGCCCAGGACGGTGACGCGGTGACCACGCAGTCACGGGCCATCGGCTCCGAACCGGACGAGCGGGACGGGAGGCGGGCGCCGTGACGGGGCGTCATGTCGTGGTCGTGGGAGCCGGACCCGCCGGTCTGGCCGCCGCCGACGCGGCGCTGGCGGCGGGCGCGGACGTGACGTTGATCGACGCGTCCGAACGGCCCGGCGGGCAGTACCACCGCATGCTGCCCGAGGCGTACGAGGCGGCCGACCCCGGAGCACTCCAGCACGGCTACGGCTCCTTCGAGCGGCGCAGCCGCCGGGTGCTCGGACACCCGCGCTGTTCCTGGTGGGCGGAGAGTTCCGTATGGGCTCTGGAGCGCCGCGCCCCCGATACGGACGGGCCACCGCTGGTACATGTCCTGAGCGGTACACCCCGGCGCCGGCATGTGCTGGAGCCCGACGCCCTGGTGCTCGCCGTGGGCGCCCACGACCGGGTGCTCCCCTTCCCCGGCTGGGACCTGCCCGGTGTCTACACGGCGGGCGCGGCCCAGGCGCTGGCCAAGGGAGAACGTGTGGTCGTCGGGGACCGGGTGGTTGTCGCGGGCACGGGGCCGTTCCTTCTGCCGGTGGCGACATCGCTGCTGGATGCCGGATCGCGGGTGCTCGCGGTGCTGGAGGCGGGCGGGCCGGGAGCCGTGGCGCGCGGCTGGCTGCGCCGCCCCTGGGAACTGGCGGCGCAGCTCGGCAAGTCCGGTGAACTCCTGTCTTACACCGCGGCGTTGGGGCGCCACCGCGTCTCGTACCAGTGGGGCACGGCGGTCGTCGAGGCGCGTGGGGACGGCCGGGTGGAGGAGATCGTCAGCGCCCGCGTCCGGGCGGACTGGTCGGTGGTGCCCGGCAGTGAGCGCGTCATCGCCGTGGACGCCGTGTGTGTCGGCCATGGATTCACGCCGCAGCTGGAACTGCCGGTCGCGGCCGGGTGCGCGCTGCGACGACCGGCGCCGGGCGGCTCGCCCACCGCCTCGTCGGCCGAAGTGTTCGTGGCGGTGGACGACAACCAGCGTACGAACCGGCCCGGCGTGTACGCGGCGGGCGAGATCACCGGTATCGCCGGTGCCCCCGCCGCCCGCGCCGAGGGCGCCGTGGCGGGCTGGATCGCGGCGGGCGGCGACCCGCACTCGCGCGCCCTGGCCACCGTGCGCCGCAGCCGCGACCAGGGCAGGGCGTTCGCCGCCCGGCTGGCGCTCGCCCACCCCATCGGCCGGGCGTGGCCCGGCTGGCTGCGTGCCGACACCGTGATCTGCCGCTGCGAGGAGACGACGTACGCGGCGGTGTGCCGTTCGGCCGCCGATCCCACCAACGCGGAGCCCCGGGTGGCGAAGCTGTCGACGCGGGCGGGCCTGGGCCCGTGCCAGGCCCGTATCTGCGGACCGACCGTCGCCGAGCTGCGCCACAGCGGCGACGTCGGCGCCGGATCCCACCACCGGCCGGTCGCCGAGCCGATCAGACTCGGCGAGCTGGCACGCCCACCGGAGCCGACCACCCCGTCCTCCCCGACTACCCCGTCCTCGAATCCCAACTCCCCTGCGGAGGAGAGCACTTCATGAGCAGCAACACCGCAAATCGACCGAACCCGCTGACCGGCGTCGTCGTCGCGACCGCGCTGCCGTACCGGCAGGAATCCGCCGCCCCGGCGGGCCTGGCCGTCGACTACGACACGTACGCGGAACACTGCCGCTGGCTCGTCGACAACGGCTGCGACGGGGTCGGCCCCAACGGGTCGCTCGGCGAGTACTCGTCGCTGACCGACGACGAACGGCGCACCGTCGCCCGTACGGCCATCGAGGCGGTACGCGGCCGGGGCAAGGTCGTCGTCGGCGTGCACGGGCCGGGCTCGCACCAGGCCGTGCGCTGGGCCGAGGCCGCGGCCGAGGACGGCGCCGACGGGGTGCTCTGCCTGCCCCCGACGATGTACCGGGCCAACCCGGCGGAGGTGGTGGCGCACTTCGAGGCCGTGGCCGCCGTCGGGCTGCCGGTCATGGTCTACAACAACCCCGTGGACACGAAGGTCGACCTGACGCCGGAACTCCTCGCGGAGATCGCCGGGATCGACAACGTGCTCGCCGTGAAGGAATTCTCCGGCGACGTGCGGCGCGTACTGGAGATCAAGGAGCGCGCTCCCGGTATCGACGTGATCAGCGGCGCCGACGACGTGGCGCTGGAGAGCCTGTTGATGGGGGCCACCGGTTGGTTCGCCGGCTTCCCCAACGTCTTCCCCGCGGAGTCCGCCCGGCTGTTCCGACTCGCCACAGCCGGCAGGCTGGAGGAGGCCCGCGCCCTCTACCGGCCGCTGGTCGCCGCGTTCCGGTGGGACTCGCGTACGGAGTTCGTCCAGGCCATCAAGCTCGGTATGGAGATGGTCGGCCGTTACGGCGGCCCCTGCCGCCCGCCACGTGGCCCGCTGGTCCCGGCGCACCGGGAGCAGATCAGCGCGGAGATGCGGCAGGCGATCGACTTCCTCGCCGCACAGTCCACCGAAGGGGCCCCGGTCTGATGCGCAGCGTACGGACGATCAGCGCGGTCGACTCCCACACGGAGGGCATGCCGACGCGCGTGGTCACCGGCGGCGTGCCGCCCGTCCCCGGCGCCACGATGGCCGAGCGGCGCCGCCATGCCATGGAACACCTGGACCCGCTGCGCCGGTTCCTTGTCGACGAACCTCGCGGCCATCCGGCGATGAGCGGCGCGATCCTGCAACCGCCGACCCGTCCGGACGCCGACTGGGGCGTCCTGTACATCGAGGTCAGCGGCTTCCTGCCGATGTGCGGGCACGGGACGATCGGCGTGGCGACCGTACTGGTGGAGACCGGGATGGTCCCGGTCAGCGAGCCCGAGACCGTGGTACGACTCGACACCCCGGCCGGTCTGGTCGAGGCCCGCGTAACGGTGCGCGAGGGAGTGGCCGAGATGGTCACGCTGCGCAACGTCGACGCGTTCGCGCTGGAACTCGACGCGACGGTGACGGTGCCGGGGCTGGGCGAGGTCCGGTACGACATGGCGTACGGGGGCAACTTCTACGCCGTGGTGGACCTGGCGTCCCTCGGGCTGCCTTTCGACCGGGCGCGCAAGGACGACATCCTCGCGGCGGGGCTCGCGATCTCGACCGCCATCGACGCGCACCACCCGCCGGTGCATCCGGCGGACCCGATGATCCGCGGCTGCAAGCACGTCCAGTTCCTCGCGCCCGGCTCGGACGCCAGACACTCCCGCAACGCGATGGCCATCCAACCGGGTTGGTTCGACCGGTCCCCCTGCGGCACCGGTACGTGCGCCCGTATGGCACAGCTCCACGCGCGCGGAGAGCTGGCGCTGGACACGGAGTTCATCAACGAGTCGTTCATCGGGACGCGGTTCACCGGACGGCTGTTGGGCACGAGCGAGGTCGCGGGTGTACCGGCCGTGGTGCCGGAGTTCTCGGGCCGCGCGTGGATCACCGGCACGGCCAACTACCTGCTGGATCCGGCGGATCCGTTCCCGCACGGCTTCGTCCTCTGACACGATCGTCGGCGTGACCGCTGCCGAGGAGCCGCACAGCCTGATCGTGACGGGGATGCCGGGGGCCGGGAAGTCGACGGTGACCGGACTCGTCGCCACCTCGGCGCTCACTCCCGAGGAGACGGCTGATCGCATGGTCCGGGAGACGCGCGACCGCGCCTCGGTGAACTGACCGGCGACACCGGGACTTCGACGCATGCGCAGCTACCGAACCCTGTTCCGCACCCCGGAGTTCACCCCGTTCCTGCTCTCCTTCGCCGCTTACGCCGCGGCCCAGACGATCGGCGGCCTGGCTCTGGGCACGCTGGTCTTCCGGGCCACCGGCTCCCCGTTCCTGTCGGCCGTGAGCATGTTCGGCCCGCAGCTGGCGCAGTTGCTGGGCGGCGCGTTCCTGCTCTCGGGCGCGGACCGGCTGCCGCCGCGCGCGATCCTTTCCGCTCTCGCCGTCGCCTTCGCGAGCGGCACGGCGGTGCTGGCGCTGCCCGGTCTGCCGCTCTGGGCGGTCTTCACCGTCGTACTCCTGCAGGGCCTGGTCGCGTCGCTGGGCGGGGGTGTGCGCGGAGGGCTGCTGAACGAGATCCTGTCCAAGGACGGCTATGTCCTGGGCCGTTCGGTGTACAACATGCTCTGGGGCCTGACCCAGATGATCGGTTTCGCCACGGGCGGCGCGCTGCTGGCGCTGCTGTCCCCGCGGACCTGTCTGCTCCTCGCGGCGGCGCTGTACGGGGTGTCGGCCGTGGTCACCCGCCTGGGCCTGACGGCCCGCCCACCACGCGCCTCCGGACGCCCGTCCCTCTCGGCGACCTGGCGCACCAACGCCCTCCTGTGGTCCTCACGCCCCCGCCGCCTGGCGTACCTGGGCCTGTGGGTCCCCAACGGCCTGATCGTCGGCGGCGATTCGCTGTACGTCTCGTACGCCCCCGGAGCCGCCGGCACGCAGTACGCGTGCGGGGCGCTGGGCATGTTCCTGGGCGACATGGCGGTGGGCCGCCTCGTACCGCCCGCGGTGCGCCCCCGTCTCGCGACGCCGCTGCGCCTGCTGCTGGCGGTCCCGTACCTGTTCTTCGTCCTGCGGCCGGGAGTGGCGCTGTCGGCCGTGGCCGTCACGGTCGCCTCCGCCGGGTTCGCCGCGAGCCTGGTCCTGCAGGAACGCCTGATGTCCCTCACTCCCGACGACCTCGCGGGCCAGGCCCTGGGCCTGTACGGCACCGGCATGGCCGCTCTGCAGGGCATCGGCGCCGTCCTCGCGGGCACGCTGGCCCAACTCACCTCCCCCGCCACGGCGATGACGCTGATGGCGGCCGGATCGATCACGGTGACCCTGACCCTGGCGGCGCTGGGCCGCCAGGGACGATCCCCTATTCGTTTGCCGCCGGCCGGGCCGGTCGGATAAGAAGCTTGCATGCTCAGAGGTGGCAAGGTCGGGCTCAGGGCCCGGCACGAGGACGACATCCCGATCCTGCGAGCCGAGCTCTACGACGACGTCGTCAACTCCGCGCGGGCGGAAGGCCGGCCTTGGCGGCCCGTCGTCCCCGGCTCCAAGGATCCGCGGCTCGTGGTGGACGCGAAGGAGGAGGGGCACGTCCCGTTCTCCGTGGTGGAGCTGGACGGCGGCACGCTGGTCGGCACCGCGACGCTGTGGAACATCGACAACCACAACCGGTCCGCGCACATCGGGCTCGGACTGCTGCCGGCCTCGCGGGGCAAGGGCTATGGCACGGATGTGGTCGCGGTGCTGTGCCACTACGGTTTCGTCGTGCGCGGCCTGCACCGGCTCCAGATCGAGACGCTGTCGGACAACGCCGCGATGCTGCGCTCCGCCGAGCGCAACGGCTTCGTCCGCGAGGGCGTGCTGCGCTCCTCCGCCTGGGTGCTTGGCGAGTTCCTGGACCAGGTGCTGCTCGGGCTCCTGGCCCAGGACTGGAAGCCGGACTCGCGGGGTTAGAGCCTAGAAGGACAGGGTCCGGATGAACCCCCCGAGGTTCTCGTCGTCCGTGCCGGCGACAGGCTCGGTGGATCCGGGCGGAAACTCCAGGCCCTCGATCTTGTATCCCGGAAACGTCCCCAGCACGGACGGGGACCCGGCCAGTACGACCCGTACCCGCCCGTCCGCCGACACCGTCACCCGGCCCGCGTCGCTCACCGCGGAGTCGAACGGGCCGTCGTCGCCGGCGTCCGCCGCCGAACTCGCGATGATCCGGCCCGTCTCGGTCACCGAGAGGTCGGAGATGTGACGCGTCGCGTCGCCGGTCGGATACGTCGCCCGGTAGGCCCGGCGCGTCACAGTGCCGAACTGCGTCTGCCCCCACGAAGCGAACGAGAGAAGCGCCGCGTACAGCGTGGCGGGACGGTCCGCTCCCGCCCCGCGGTCCGCCCACAGGGCGGCGAGTCTGCCGTTCTGGGCGACGAGCGCGAAGCTCTCGAAGTCGTCGCCCTCGCCGATCGCCGGCAGCGGCACGTAGTCGAGGACCGTCGCCGTGGAGTCGGTGACCTTCAGGTGGTAGACGATCCCGCGAGCGGCGAGCGCCAGATACTCCGCGGGCGCTCCGGGGACGGCTTCGACGGCTTCCAGGTCGACCGGTTCCGGACCGTCCCAGGTGATCGGGGAAACGTCGGTCGCGCCCTCCCGGTGGGTGATCCGGGACAGACGCTGCTGACCGGCGCGCTTGTTGTCGTGCACGATCAGGGCGCGTACCCCGGTTCCGTCTCCGGTACGGCCCTCGTACGCGATGCCGCTGACGCCGCTGCGGGAGTCGACGCCCACCTTCTGCCACTCCCCGGCCGCACCGGCCGGGACGGTGGTGAGCATCGTCAGCAGCGCGGTCGCCGCGGTGAGCCGGGCCGTACGGCGCAACATCGAGAGTTTCACTGGGGTCGCTCGCCTTCCCTCGCCGAGAGGCGCGTGGTCACGCGCCGCGCGTCAGGGTATTGATCATGGTGAGCGGCGCCCAACGGCCCTTACTCCGTCTGCCGGAGCGCGTGCCGGTCGCGCTCGTGCAGGTAGTCGCCGGTCTCGGCGGACGCGCGGAGCATGGCCAGGGCGCGCGTGTGGAGGCGCCGGCGGCGCTCGGCGATCGCGGACGCGGCCGAGGCGGGGGATGCGACGTCGCGCAGTTCAGCCAGGAGCGGCGCGATCTGCGCGAGTACGTACCCGCTGCGGCGCAGTTGGTGGACGATGTTCGCGTCGCGCACGTCGCCGGGCGTGTACGTCCGGTACCCGGTGGCGGGATCCCGTTCGGGGTGGAGCAGACCGGCTCGTTCCCACCGTCGCAGGGTGGCCGGGCGGAGGCCGAGCCGGTGGGCCAGGGCGCCGATCGTGCGGGTGCGGTGCGAGGGGCGCTCGTCCGGGGCGTGGGTCAGCTCCGTCAGCGCTCGCTCGATCGTGTCGAGAGTCCCCCGGTCGGCGAGCAGTTCGGCGTGGCTGCGGTCGATGACGGTCAGCGCCTCTTCGGTCCGGCCGGTGTTGAGCAGCGTCATGACCGACCGGGCCGCGGCGTGGCCGTGGGCCGGGATCAGGGCGAGAAAGGTCCGGAGCGCGGCGACGTGCACGCTCGTGTAGCGGCGGTAGCCGGAGTCGGTGCGCTCGGCGGCGGGCAGGATGCCGGCCGCTTCGTAGTTGCGTACGGCCTGGCCGGACAGTCCGTGTGGCCGCGCCAGATCCACGGGCCTCATCAGCAGCGGGAAGGCCAGGCGCCGGTGTGGCCGGTCGCGTCGGCGATGGCGAGCGCGCTGTCGCGCAGGCCCGCTCGGGCCTGTGGCGTCAAGGGCGCGAGGAGCGCGGCCAGTTCCTCGACCACGGTCTGGTGGAAGGCGAGGGCCGAGCGGCGGCCGTCCTCGGTGAGGACCACCTGGACGGCGCGGCGGTCGCCGGGGACCAGTGAGCGCTCGACGAGCTGACGCTGTGCCGCCCGGTCCACGAGCCCGGTCAGGTTCGCCTTTCCCACGCCGAAGAGGCGGGCGAGTTCGGCCATGCCGCGTGGCCGCTCGGCCAGGACGCAGAGCATGCGTGCCTGGACCGGCGTCAGCTCGTAACGCTCGGCGACGCGCGTGAAGGTGTCCCGGACCAGCCCGGAGAGCTGGATCAGGGCGACGGCGTCGGCCGCGGCCTCCTCGGCGGGGCCGGCGGGAGCGTCGCCGCTTTCGAGGTTGGAGGACGGGGATGCGGACATGGGCGCTATCGTACATCCCGAAGACTGTACGTCAGGTGTACTGTCTATGCTACGAACCATTGACGACGGAGGCATGCCCATGACGCGTATCGGGATCATCCTGGGAAGCACCCGGCCGAACCGGCGGGGTGAGCCGGTGGCGCACTGGGCACTGGAACTGACCGCGAAGCGTGCTGACGCGGAGTTCGAGCTGGTGGATCTGCGGGATTTCCCGCTGCCTCACCTCGATGAGGCGATGCCGCCGTCCTTCGGGCGGTACGAGCACGAGCACACACGACGCTGGGCCGAGAGGATCGCTTCGTTCGACGGGTTCGTCGTCGTGACCCCCGAGTACAACCACAGCCAGCGGCGTGCTGAAGAACGCGATCGACTACCTGTTCGCCGAGTGGAACAACAAGGCCGTCGGGTTCATCTCGTACGGCCCCCACGGCGGAATCCGTGCCGTGGAGCATCTGCGGGTGATGGCGGGCGAGTTGATGATGGCCGACGTGCGCGCGCAGGTGGTGCTGCCCTTCACCACGGAGTTCGAGAACTACCGGACCTTCAAACCGGGCGACCACAACCTGCCGGTGCTCCACACCATGCTCGACCAGGTCATCGCGTGGAGCGAGGCGCTGGCACCGCTGCGCGCCCAACAGGCCCCCGCCGATGCCTACCCGGGTCTTCGCCCTCACCGGTCACCTCGTCCTCCACAAGCGATGGACCGACGGTGACGACGTCATGACCTGGTTCGACCTGCCCCCCAAGGGCGGCACCGAGCCCTTCCCCGTGGCCAGTTGGCTGCGCATCGAGAACGGCCGTATCGCGCGCGTCCGCGTCACCTTCGACCTCGGCAAGCTCCTGCTGGCCGGCGACCCCCGCACCACCATCTGAGAGTGAGACACCCATGAGCACCCCCCACCCCACAGCACCCCCGGTTCTCGTCGTCGGCGCGACCGGCGCGCTCGGCGGCAAGGTCGTCGACGACCTGCTCGCGCGCGGCAAGAACGTCCGCGCTCTCGTCCGTCCCGCCAGTGACGCGAGCAAGCTTGAGCGGCGAGGCGTCGAGATCGCGCGAGGCGACATGCTCGACCCCGACTCGCTCACCGCCGCCATGGACGGCGCCGACGCCGTCGTCACCACCGCCGCCGGCTACACCCGCCGCGACAAGAAGGCACACGACATCGACACCACCGGCAACACCAACCTCGCCGAGGCCGCCCACCGCACCGGTGTCCGGCGGTTCGTCCTCACCGGCATCCTCACCAGCGACCAGACCCCCGACGTGCCGCACTTCTGGCACAAGAAACTCGCCGAGGACAGACTCGAACAGCTCGGTGTCCCGTTCGTCTCCCTGCGCCCCGGCGCGTTTCTCGACCAGGTCGTGAGCATGGCCGGCAACCCCCTCGAAAAGGGCCGCCTGATCTGGATGAGCAAGACGGACGTCCCTCTGACGTTCGTCCTCACCCCGGACCTCGCGGGATATCTGGCGGCGGCGGTCGACGCCGATGCCGGGCAGAGCGAGCGGGTCGACATCGGCTGGGACCGGCCGGTCAGTGTGCGGGAGGCGGCCGGCCTGATCGGCGGCCGAAGCGGCAGGACGATCAAGGTGCGCAGTGTCCCGCCCGCGGTCACCCGCGCCGCGGGCGCCGTCGTCGGCCCGTTCGTGCCGGCGGTCAAGGACATGGCCGCCATGTTCCGCTGGTTCGACACCGGCCGCTACGTCGCGGACACCCGACGGCAGACGGAACTGTTCGGCCCCGCTCCCACCGCGGAGGACGCCATCGCCCGGCTCACCGCCGAACTGAGCGCCCTGGCCGGCAAAGCCACCTCGTGACTGGCCTCAACCGGCCAGCGTCCGAGGGGCAGTTGTGTCCCCCTTCGTCCTCCGCCGGATGCCTGGCTGTGGCAAAGTCATGCAGGTGGATGAATTGCGACCCCAAGATCCCACGCGAATAGGCGTGTGGCGGATTCTCGCCCGGCTCGGTGCGGGCGGCATGGGACAGGTGTTTCTCGGCCGCTCGCCCGGCGGCCGGCTGGTGGCCGTGAAGGTCATCCGGGACGAGATCAGCGACCATCCGGAGTCGCTGGCTCGCTTCCGGCGGGAAGCCGCGGCCATGGAAGCCGTACGCAGCCCGTACACCGCCCAGTTGATAGAGGCGTCGCTCGACGCGTCCCCGTACTGGCTGGCCACCGAGTACGTGCCGGGACCCACGCTGCGCGAGGCCGTGCGCGCGAGCGGGCCGTTCCCGCCCGAGAGTGCGCTGCGGCTGTTCGCGGCGCTCGCCGAAGGGCTGGCCTCGGTCCATCTCCACGGGGTCACGCACCGGGATCTGAAGCCGCAGAACGTCATCCTCGCGCCCCAAGGACCGCAGCTGATCGACTTCGGTATCGCCCGAGGGCAGGAGTGGACGGCCCTCACGCAGACCGGCATGGCACCGGGGACACCGGGGTACGCCGCGCCCGAGGTTCTTCTCCGTAACGAGGCCGGGCCGGCGGCGGACATCTTCGCGCTGGGAGCGACGATCGCCTACGCGTCGACCGGGCGGCCCCCGTACGGCGGCGGGGAAGCCTCGGCAGTGAGCTATCGGACCGTGCACGAGGAGGTCGATCTGGCGGGTGTACGGGACGACCTGGCCGCGCTGGTCCGGCGATGCGTCGCCAAGGACCCTGCGGAACGGCCCCAGTTGGCGGCCGTGATCGCCGGATGCGCGGTGGAGTCGGCGTTGGCCTCGGACGCGCACTACCGGTCGGTGGCCCGCGACACCGATGCCGTACCGGAGCCCGAAGCGGTACCGGAGCCCGCGCCCGAACGCTGGGGATACTCCGAGGCCACCCCGTACACCGTCCCGGCCCCTCAGCCGCCGACCGCCGCCCGGCCGGGACGCCGCAAGGGCTGGCTCGCGGTGTGCGCGGTGGCGGTCGTCGTACCGTTGGCGCTCTGGCTGCTCCCCGGACAGGGCGACGACGACCAGGACCCGGAGGCCGAGGCAAGCGCCGGGACCAGCGCGTCCGGGCCGGCCGCCAAGGACGATCCGAAAGACGATCCGAAGAAGGATTCGGCGGACGGGCCACCGGACCACATCGTGAACGACCGTGTGTCACAGGACCGTTGGGCACTGTCGGACGATCCGCAGGAGGCCGCCCAGAGCATCGGCACCTGCGACCTGGGCTACCTCGCCGACTCCTCGCCGCCGTCGGGCCTCCAGTCGTCGGTCTCGTACACCAGCGGCTCGGGCAGCGCCTCGATGTCCTTCCGCCCCAAGGCCGCCGGGAGCGGAAAGCGCCCCGCGCCGTACTACGTCTCCGTCGGGGTACGCCCTCCGCACGGGACGGATCGCACCACCGGGCGCCCCCTGAAGTCGGCGGGGAAGGACATCGGCTTCACCAGCAAGCCCGTCGACCTCTACTCGAAGTGGTCATCGGGCGGCACCGTCAAGTTCCGGTACCCCGACGACTTCCGCGCCCACTTCGAGACCGGGACCGTTGACGCGATCCCGGTGAACGACGATCCGGGCGACTGGACCGTGGTGCTGTACCACGTCGAGGGCGGACCGAAGGAGTACCGCACCATCGGCTGCAACGGCTTCCGCGCCTGAGCCCGAGAGCTGCGGGCGCCGTCACCCGCCGGCCGGCTCGACGGTGCCGGTGAGACGGAGGGCGGCCCCGGTGTCGAGGCCGATGCGCGCCGCCCAGGCGAGGGCGTCGTCAAGGGTGGCATCCGCGTCCGCCAGGTGGGCGGCGGCGAGACCGGGTGGCACTTTGCCCTCATCCAGCAGGGCCGCCCACTGGCGCCCGGTCAGGCAGAGGTAGCGGAGTCCCGTCAGCCCGGCCAGCACCGACAGGTCGGGGACCCGGGCTCCGGAAAGATCGAGGCCGCACAGGTGGGGGACGGAAAGCAGCGGGGCGATGTCACCCGCGACAGTGGTGGTCAGGTCGAGGGAGGCGAGGTGGGGGTGGTCGGTGAGCGGGGTCAGATCCCCGCTGTCGAGGGTGATACGCAGTGATTCGACGGGCAGTTCGCGCACCGGTGTCAGGTCGGACGTGGTGGAGCGGTTGAGGTGCAGCCGTCGGAGGTCCGTGGCGGCGGTGAGCGGGGCGAGGTCGACGAGGTCGGGCGCGTCGTTGATGTGGATCGCCTGGAGGGTGGGCGGGACCTCGTCCGGGATGGAGCCGATGATCAGGTGGGGGCCGGAATCGCGGGCGGGGTCGCGAGTGGGATCGCCCAGCGAGATGTGGTCGTCGTGCGTCTCGTACGCGCCCTGGTCGATGAGGTCCAGGTAGTGACCGAGGAGTGAGGTGACCGAGTCGGCTTCGTAGGCGGGCCCGTCCTCGTAGTCGCGACCACTGCGGATGATCTGACCGACGCGGCCGGCGCGGGCCGGGGCCGTGTCCGCGGCCAGGTAGTTGCCGTCATGGCGGGTGGCGAAGGGCAGCCAGCCGGGGTGGGCTCCGCTGCGCCGTACGGTATGGGCGGGGGTGGCGTCGAAGACAACCGCGTCCCACTCCAAGTCCCAGCCGAACCAGGGGCGTTCACCGGTGCTCCACTCGTCCTGCGCGGCGACGAGGTGTTCCAGCGACATCCAGGCGTGGTCCTGGAACAGATAGCGGTGCTCGAAGCCGATGCCGTCGCCGTCGGCGATCGCGTAGAGCGCCCGCAGGTCGGCGGGCAGGCTGCGGCCGAGGCGGCGTTCGGCTTCGTCGAGCGCGGTGGCCGTGGCGGGCGGGGGCAGTTCGTCGGGGTACCCCAGGATCGCGGCGCGCCGTTCGAGGTATTCGCGGAAGCGGGCGACGGCCAGCGCGGGGTCGCCCGCCGGTTCGGCGGTGCCGGGCCGCTGGTACGTGCCGGGCTGGGGCAACTGACAACTGTCGTCCAGGACCGCCTGGAAACCGGACCGCGTGCCTGTCGACCAGGTGATGGCATCCTGGAACGCCACGAAGCGGTACTCACCGGAGGGCCGGCACCGGATCTCAAGACTGACCGGGTCCCAGCCGTGCGCTTCGCGCAGTGCCGCCGCCAGGACCATGAGTTCCACGAAGGGGTTCGGCATCTCCGCGTTTCCGTGGCCAGGTCCGTAGCCGCCGGTCACCGAGGTGCCGCCGCGCCCTGCCTGGCCGTGCAGCACGGCGTGCGTCCAGCCGTTCGGGGCCTGCGCGGCCATCGCCTCGACTATCGGTCGTACCGCCTGCTCAATCACGCTCTGCTCCTGTGTGGCGCGGTCGGTCGGATCCCCCGGCTCTCGGTCGGTGAGCATTCGTCCTGAGAATGCGGCCCGTGGAGACGTGCGGGTTATACACGAGGTCCATCACGTCCGTCGACCGACCGGAGATAAGGGACGAACCACCCCGAGAGGGATGAGAATTCCCCACGGCCACCGACGGCCCTGACCGCCCCGGGCAGCGCCTTCACTGCGCGGCGGAATTGCCCTGCGCGGGCTTTCCGGGCGCGTTGGTCGACCCGGCCTCCGGCGCCGGTCCGGTTTTTCCGTCCGAGGCGTTTCCTGTCCGGCCGTTCCCCTGCTGCCCCTTCGTCGCGCCGCCCGGCTGCCCTGTCTCCTTCTCGGGCTCTCGCGCGAGCAGCGCGGCGCAGTAGTCCGCGACCTTCGACGCGCCCCCGGCGATCGCCTCAAGACGTTCGAAGGAGGTCGCGTCCGCGGCTTTTCCGTTGCCCCGCGCCTCGGTGTACACACGGCAATGGGCGACGAGGTTCTTCCCGTTGCCGGCCCCCGCCGGATGTGAGCCGGGATCCGGGCCGCGCCCCGGCCCACCGCCCTCGCCGCGTGAGGAGGGCGTACCGGACGGCCGCGCGGGCGGATCGTCGGGAGTCGCCGACTCGCTGTGCCCCGGCCGGACCGGCTCCGGTCGGTCCGGTCCACCGCCGAACGGACTCGGCAGCGAACCGGAACCGGCGGCCACCGCGACCCCGCCGATCGTCACCGCGACGGCGAACCCGCCGACCACGGCCCGGACCGAGCGCACACGGCGGCGCCGACGGACCGGTCGCCAGTCGTCACGCGTACGTCTGCGCCACAGTGGGAGTTCGTCGTGCGCACCCTGCTCGCGGGCCGCCCGAAAAGCGTCGAGCGCCCGCCGCTCAGCGGCGGGGTCGACCGCGTCGCCACGCCGCGCGGCTGCGAGCAGCGCGTCCACCTCCGGCGTCAACGGCCCGTCGGGCTCGGGCCGCCGCCGTGATTCCTGTGTCATGTCTCATCTCTCAGCGTACGGCGCCGCCCAGGCGTCACACCGGCCACTGTGCTGGCGGACAGTTCCTCTCCCAGTCTCCGCAGCCCGCGGTAGGCGGACGTGCGTACGGCCCCGGCCCGTTTGCCGAGCACGCGCGCGGTCGCCGGCCCGTCGAGGCCGACCACCACCCGCAGCAGTACGGCCTCGGCCTGCTCCCTGGGCAGCGCGCCGATGAGTTCGAGCGCCCTCTCCGTGGACAGCTTCTCCAGGGCGGCGACAGCCGTGTCCTGATCGCCGGGGAGTTCGAGTACGTCCTGCTCCAGCAGTGAGGTGGCCGGCCGTCGCTTCTGTTTGCGCAGATGGTCCAGGGCCTGGTGGCGTGCGATGGTCGCGGTCCAGCCCCGGAACCCCGCTCCGTCTCCTCGGAAGCGCCCCAGATCACGGGAGATCTCCAGCCAGGCGTCGGACGCCACGTCCTCGGCGTCGTCGCCGACCAACCCCCGTACGTAGCCGAGCAGTCCGGGGTGAACCAGCCGGTACGCCAGAACGAAGGCCTCCTCGTCGCCCCCCTGGGCCTGCTCGACGGCAGCGCCCAGCTCGGCGTCGTACACCTGCCCTTGCCGCTTCTCCCTCGCCCTGGCCACACGTTCCTCTTGGTACCTCGTGCATCGCCGACACCCGTCGACGCGACACAGCTCACCCGGCCCATGGCTCAAGGGCCGGGCCCTCCCGCCTACCTCTGCGTGAGGGCACACGGAAATGTCACAGCGAAGCCCCACAGCGCGCACGGTACGCACAGGTCACACGGTCGCGGTGGCCGCGGTGGCCGCCGTCGCGTTCACGGTCGCCACGGGGCGGCGTTCGCGACCGGGCACGAGAAGGTAGAACCGCTGAATCGATTCCTCGGACCCTACCTCGAACCGATTGACCACCCTTCCCAGCGGGTTCCACACACGACCGTCACTCATCCGGACACCGACCGGCTGCCCGAACGACTGCCGCTGAGCTTCGTCGAATTCCACCCACCGACCGCCGCCCCTGCGCACCATGACCTCACCGAGATACACACCGAGTCCTCGCAACACCGGCTCGATCCGCACGCGTTCCGGCCCGTGACCCGGCGGCCCGTCGCCCCGCAGCCCGTCGATGATCAGGTCGACCAGGCGCAGACTGGCGATGGAGTAGTCGAGCGGCAGCCGGTTCCGCTCCGTCAGCCCGGCGACGAAGCGGGTGACATAGGCCCGCATCTGCCGCGCCACCAGATAATCCCGGAGATCACAGTCCATGTCTGTCCCAGCGACGGCGGACCAGGAAACATCACGAAAATCAGACGTGTCGGTTCTCACGTGATGACCTCCGGAAACACGTACAACTGATGGGCCTCTTCAGGCGTCTGCGAATGTCCCGTCGCGGCACCGCCCGTTCGAAAATAGTGACCTACCCCACACCTCTCTGAGCTGCGTGACGTTTCGATACCCCCTCGCGCTGGGTAGACCGGGCCGCCCTTGTGACGGGCGTGCCTCAAGCGAACTTCTCTCTGAAGGGTGGGGCATTTGAGCCCGCGCACATCGCATGCGTACCGATCGATGAGCCTGAAACGCCGCGCATGGCTGACCGTCGGCGCGGTCCTCATCGGCGGAGCCGGAGTGGTGACGGTCGCCATCGCCAACCCGTCGGAGGACCCTGCCGAACTCAAGCAGCCCCAGGCCCGCCCCGCGAAGCTCCGGTCGGTCGCGCTGAACGGCGGCACGGCCACCGAGCGGCAGTTGCCGACCACGAACGCCGCGCCCTTCTCCCTGGTCGGCATCGGCTGGGACGACGCGACGAAGGTCGACGGCACCGCTCAGGTCCGTACGCGTGCCGTCGACACCGGCGTCTGGTCGCCCTGGCGCGAGTTGGAGGTGTCGGCCGACGGTCCCGACGGGCCGGAGAAGGCAGCCGCGCGACAGGCGACGGAGCCTCTGTGGGTCGGAGCGTCGGACGCCGTGCAGGTGAAGGTCGCCTCGGGAGCGTCGCGTCGCGCGCTGCCGAAGAATCTGAAGCTGCACATGGTCGATCCGGGCGTCAGCAAGGCCGAGGCCCGCAACCCGGCGGCGGCCACCACGGAACCGACCACGGACAACGCGGCGTTCGCGGTGGACGCGACGACGACCCCGTCGCCCTCGGCACCGTCCGATACGGCGGAGACCCCCGGCGCGACGGTCACGCCGACGGACGCCCCGAGCGACACCCCGTCCGAGACAGCGACCGACACCACTGCGCCGACCCCCACTTCCACACCCACCCCGACCGAGACGGAAACGGTCACCCCTGCCCCCGTACCGACCGCGCCTCCGTCGACCGTGAACCGGCCGGCGATCATCGACCGCGCCCAGTGGGGAGCCGATGAGTCACTGGTCGAGGACCCGCCGGAGTACAACGACAAGGTGCAGGCGGTGTACATCCACCACACCGTCGACAGCAACAACTACAGCTGCGGCGAGTCCGCCGCCATGGTCCGCGCGATCATGACGTACCACGTCAAGACCGAAGGCTGGAACGACCTCGGTTACAACTTCCTCGTCGACAAGTGCGGTCAGGTCTTCGAAGGCCGCGCGGGCGGCGCCGACCTGCCGGTCAAGGGCGCCCACACCTACGGCTTCAACTCCTACTCGACCGGCATCGCGCTGCTCGGCAACTTCGAGACCGGCAAGCCGACTTCGGCCGCGCTGCGGTCCGCGGCCCGTGTCACCGCGTGGAAGCTCGGGCAGTACGGTGTCAGCCCCACCGCCAAGGTGACGCTGACCCGCCTCGTCACCAACGCCGACGGCTCCACGTCGCCCGGCGGTGACGTCACGTTCAACACCGTCGCCGGCCACCGTGACGGCTTCAACACCGCCTGCCCCGGCGCGAATCTCTACGCCAAGCTCGGCGCCATCCGCACCTACGCCACCAACGCAACCCGCAACTCGGCGGCTCCCACGGCCGACTTCAACCGCGACGGCATCACCGACCTCGTCGTCGGCCTTCCGAGGGCATCGAGCAGCGCCGGCCGCGTGACCGTACTCGCGGGGACGACCGACGGTCCGAGCACGACCGCGAAGACGACGCTCACCCAGAGCAGCCCCGGAGTGCCCGGAGGCTCGGAGGCCGGGGACCTCTTCGGAACGTCCAACGCCTGGGCCGATGTGAACGGCGACGGTTATGCCGACCTCGTGGTGGGCGCGCCGGGCGAAGACCTCACCCAGGCCGACAACGGCAACCTGGCCGTGATGTACGGCCCCGGCCTGACGACCGGCCGCGGCTACTACGCCACCGAAAGCCTCCGTACCGGCGGCGACAAGCTCGGCACCACCGTCACCGCGGGTGACTTCAACGCCGACGGGAAGGCCGACGTCTTCTCCGTCGCACCGGGCAAGCCGGGCCGCTGGTGGGCCTGGGACGGGAAGACCGGCACCGCGAAGTACGGTTATCTCGGCACCGCCGCGCACACCGGCGCCGCCGCCTACGCCGCCGCGGTGACCGGCGACTTCAACAAGGACGGCTTCGCCGACGTCGCCGTCAACTACCGCGACCCCGCGGGCATCGGGCGTCTGCTCTGGCTGAAGGGTTCCGCCACCGGCCTGGTCAGGGTCGGCATCCTCGACGCGCGCGGCGGGCGCTCCCTGGCCGCGGGCGACATCAACGGCGACGGTGCCACCGACGTGGTCGTGGGCCAGCCCTCCGGTACGGAGTCGGGACACACCGCCAAGGGAGGCGCGGTGACGACCGTCTTCGGATCGGCCACGGGCTTGACCTCCACCGGCCGCAAGACGGTCCACCAGGACACCACGGGCGTTCCGGGCGCCGGTGAGACCGGCGACGACATGGGAGCGTCCGTCTCCGTCGGCGATGTCAACCTCGACGGATACGACGACATCCTCACCGGTGCGCCCGGCGAGGACATCACCCGCGACGGCATCAGCCGGACCAACGCCGGCACGGCCCTCCTGATCCGCGGAAGTTCCACGGGTCCCACCGGCACTGGCGCCGCCGGCTACAGCCAGGACACGACCGGTGTCCCCGGTGTCACGGAATCCAACGACAGACTGGGTTCCGCCGTGTCCCTCACCGATCTCTCCGGCTACACCCGCGCGGACATCGCGATCGGCGCGGACGGTGAGGACGCGGACAACGGCACGGTCCTCCAGATCGACAACACCAGCACGTCCGGTATCAAGCCCTCCACCGGCATCTACTACGGAGTGACGCAGCTGGGGTCCCCGAGCGGTATCCGCATCGGTTCGGCCCTCAGCCCGTAGCCTGCCTGCCGCCTCCCCGTCCCTGGAAGTGGAGCCCTTCGGTGCGGATCCGACGGGCTCCACTTCCCGTGGCTACGTCGCGGGGCCCAGGTCGCCCTCCAGGGTGGTCCGTGGGATCGGGGGGCGGTCCCAGAGCCCGAGCAGCTCGTTGGCGAGGTCCACGACCGGGGCCGGGTGCCGGTCGCCGGCCACCTCGATGAACGCGGCGGCCAGACCACGCGGAACGGCTCCGGCATCGAGGAGGACGCGCCAGTCCTCCGGCCCGAGCCTCAGGAACTCCAGCCGGGTCAGCTCGGCGATCTCCAGCGGATCGGCGAGCGTGCCGGCGCGGGCGCCGAGAGTCCGCAGCCGGGGCAGTCCGACGAGGGGCGCGAGGCTGAACGGTTCACCGTCACACACGCCGATGGACAGGGCCTCCAGGCCGTGATGGGCGGCGGCCCGGACGCTCTTCACGCTTACGTGGTTGACCCAGGCCACGGCCGACGGCTCGTCCCCACGGCGGTTGCCGCGCCGTTCGTCCGGCCGCCTCATCACCAGATCGGTGAGGCTGTCCGCGACGATGTCGGCGCCGACGTTCTCCTCGTGGCTGAGCATGATGATCTGCCCGATGTGCCCGCGCGGGCCCGGGGTCAGGTCGACCGCGATCCGGTCGCCGCCGCCGTTGTCGCCGAAGGCGATCCAGCCGGGCGAGCCGACGATGCCCTGCACCTCGGCGTCGGGCGAGGTCTCGACCGCCTCCATCGCGGCGAACTGCCACAGGCACGGACGGGACGACGCGTCGGCGACGTACAGCCCGTCCAGCGAGAAGACTTCGCAGCCCACGGCATCCTCGACGCGCATCGCCGCGCCGCGGTCGGCACGCGAGTTCCGCCACTTGGCCCGCGTCACCCGGTAGAGCACCTTGAGTTCGTCGGGCAACGGGACGCCGAGGCGTGCTTCCGTGGCGGCGATCTCCTCCTCGGGCGCACCGACGGCATCGGGGATCCGCTCGCGGAGCGTCCGCTCCAGCGCGGCCCGATCCACCGAAGGGGACGGCACCGCCTCCGGCGCCGGATCGGGCAGACGGCGCCAGGGCTCGGGGACGGCGTCCTCGACCAGGACGAGCGAACCGGGATGGGGACCGCCGATGCCGGACTCCACGGCGACGCTGGACCCGAAGAGATCGAGCACGGTCCTCCCGCTCGGCGCGATCCGCGCCGCGAACGAGATGCTGCCGGAGCCGGCGTCGGCGAGCGCGCTCCGCACCCGCTCCACCGCGTCCAACTCGTCCCGTATGTCCTCGGTCCGGGCGGCCTGCCCCGGCGACGGAATCCGCCGCGGCAACGGCAGGCTCCAGCCATTCCCGATGCGACCCGACACATGGCCGCCCGGCACGGCCAGGCTCCTCGCGTTGGCGGCACGCAAGAGCCGCAACACGGGCTCCCAGGTGGCGAAGTCATCTATCGAGGGCAACGGTGGCCTCCAGTCGTTCCGTTGGTCATGACCGGGACCCGTGGTCCCCATCCGGCCCCGGAAATGGCCGAAGGCCGGTTTCGGATTACTCCGAAACCGGCCCTGACCTGCGACTTCGTAAAGTCGGGACGACAGGATTTGAACCTGCGACCCCTTGACCCCCAGTCAAGTGCGCTACCAAGCTGCGCCACGTCCCGATGCCCGCCTGACCTGGGGTTTCCCCCGGCCGAACGCGCATGAGAACAATACCGCACTCCGACCGGTGGTCACGAACCGCTTTTTTCCGTTCTGCACCCTCGGGCGCCCACTTGACCTCAAGTTAAGTTGAGGTAGCACGGTGGTCCGTATGACGACATCGACACGGACTCCGACCACGCCCGCGACACCCTCGTACGGCTACCGGGACCTCGACCGGCTGCTGTCCCTGATGACCGGCGACGAGAAGCACGGATCGGCCGCCACATCCACCCTCGACGCGCTCTGGGTGCTCTACGACCGCGTCCTGAACGTCTCCCCCACCACCGCCGACGACCCGGCGCGCGACCGTTTCCTGCTGTCGAAGGGGCACGGGCCGATGGCGTACTACGCCGTCCTCGCCGCCAAGGGCTTCTTCCCCGAGTCGCTGCTCCCCGGCTTCGGCTCGTACGACTCCCCGCTCGGCCACCACCCCGACCGGCTGCTCGTGCCGGGGGCCGAGATCGGCAGCGGGTCGCTCGGGCACGGGCTGCCGCTCGCCGTCGGGAGCGCGCTCGGGCTGCGGGCGCAGGGGCGTACCGGCTCCAAGGTCTGGGTGCTCATCGGGGACGGCGAGCTGGACGAGGGCAGCAACCACGAGGCCATCGGCTACGCGGGCCCCGCCGGACTCGACCAGCTGCACACGCTCGTCATCGACAACTCGTCGGCCGCGCACGGCTGGCCCGGCGGCATCGCCTCCCGCTTCACAGCGGCGGGCTGGTCGGCCGTGACCGTCGACGGGCGGGACCACGAGGCGCTGTACGAGGCATTCACCGCGCCCCATCCCGGCCAGGCCAGGGCGGTCGTCGCCCGCGTCGAATCCCGGTCGTGACCACCACCACCGGCCGTGACCACCACCCACTCGGAGGTTTTCTGATGGACACCATGCGTGAGCGCTTCGTCTCGGCCACGTCCCGGCTGCTGGACGAGGACCCGCGCCTCGCCGTCGTACTCGCCGTGATCGGCCACGAGAGCTTCCGGGAGGTGGAACGACGTCATCCGCACCGGGTGATCGACGTCGGGATCCGCGAACAGCTGCTCGTCGGCGCGGGCGGCGGGATCGCCCTCACCGGGATGCGGCCGATCGTGCACACCTTCGCGAGCTTCCTGGTGGAGCGCCCGTTCGAGCAGGTGAAACTGGACTTCGGGCACCAGGGCGTGGGCGGCGTGCTGGTCAGCGCAGGAGCGTCGTACGACTGGCCGTCCGGCGGCTTCACCCATATGTCGCCGGGCGATGTGGCGCTCCTCGACACGCTCGACGGCTGGACGGTGCATGTGCCGGGGCACCCCGACGAGGCCGAGGCGCTGCTGCGGCACGCCGCGAAGGGCGACGACCGGGTGTACGTACGGCTGTCGCTGCAGACCAACGCGCGGGCGCTGCCGGTCACCGGCTCCGGCTTTCTGACCGTCCGCGAGGGGAACCACGGTGCGGTGGTCGCCGTGGGGCCGATGCTGGACAACGTGCTCGCGGCGACGGAAGGGCTCGACACGACGGTGCTGTACGCGACGACCGTCCGCCCCTTCGACAGTGCCGCGCTGCGCCGGGCGGTCGGGGAGAAGGGCGCCGCCGAGGCGGTGATCGTGGAGCCGTATCTCGCCGGGACGTCGACGGCGGCGGCCGACGAGGCACTGGTGCATGTGCCGCACCGGGTGCTCGGGCTGGGCGTGGGGCGGCGCGAGCTGCGCAAGTACGGGGAGATGGACGAACATCTCACGGCGCACGGCCTGGACCCGCGGTCGCTGCGCGCACGGATCTCCGGCTTTCTGACGGGGGGTTCGTGACCGACGGCAGGGACCGAACGCGGGGACCGGCACAGGGGCCGACGCAGGGACCGACGCTGAGGACTGCCCCGGGGACCGACCGACCACGGCGTCACCAACTGCCATACCACAGTGGACGCTTCCAACCCATTGACCCCCTGGAAGCGGGGAACCTACGCTGTGCGGCGTACTTCAGAAAGCGCTTTCTTCCCATTCGTAGCCGCCACCTGCACCGGGAGCGCCCGTGAGTAGCCGTCCACCAGACCGATCCCCTCTGCGCACCGGCCGACCGCGGAGGAGGGCCCTGACGCCCTTCACCGTCGTCCTGGCACTGCTCGCTCTCGTGCTCGGACTCGGGGTCGCCTCGCCCCCTCCCGCGGACGCCGCGCCGTTCCGTGTCCTGGTCTTCTCCAAGGTCACCAACTTCGAGCACGACTCGATCCCGGCCGGGATCGAGGGAATCAAGAAGCTCGGCGCGGAGAACGGCTTCGAGGTGGAGGCCTCCGACGACGCCGCCGTCTTCACCGACAGCAACCTCGCGCGCTTCCAGGCGATCGTCTTCAACAACACCAACTCCACGCCGGAGTCGGGCGATCTGCTGGACGCGCCGCAGCGTGCCGCGCTCCAGAAGTTCATCCGTGCGGGCGGCGGCTGGGTGGGGCTGCACGCCGCGTCCGCGAGCGAGCGCGACTGGGACTGGTACGAGGGGCTGACGGGCGCCATCTTCGACAAGCACCCCGCGATCCAGAAGGGCCGCGTCAAGGTGCTCGACCAGGCGCACCCCTCCACCAAGGGACTTCCGGAGCTCTGGGAGCGTACGGAGGAGTGGTACAACTGGCGCACCAATCCGACCGGCAAGGTGCACACGCTCGCGCAGATCAAGGTGAACGACGGTATCGACGGGCTCGACGAGGGTGTCGACCACCCGTGGTCCTGGTGCCAGAACTACGACGGCGGACGCTCCTGGTTCACCGCCGGCGGCCATGACTCGTCCTCCTTCGAGGAGGAGAACTTCCGCAAGCACCTGCTCGGCGGCATCCAGTGGGCGGCCGGCAACAAGCCCGGTGACTGTTCCGCGAGCAAGACCGGGTCCTTCAAGCGTACGCAGCTGGCGACCGACCTCTCCGACCCGTACGAGCTGGCCGTGACTCCCGACCGCCGGGTGATCTACATCCAGCGCACCGGCAAGCTCCAGGTCCTCGACCAGTCGACGCTGGAGACCACCACGGCGCTGGACTTCGAGTACAGCCGCAAGATGACCGAGCAGTCGGACGGGCTGATCGGGCTGACGCTCGATCCGGACTTCGCGACGAACAACTGGCTCTATCTCCTGCATTCCGACAAGGAGAAGAAGCAGGTGAACCTGTCGCGCTACACGCTGACGGGGAACACCGTGGACCCGGCGTCCGAGAAGCTTCTGCTGGAGATCCCGACCGACCGGGACCAGGACCGCGCCAATGTGCACATGGCCGGCTCGCTCGCCTTCGACAAGGACGGCGACCTGTACATCGCGACCGGCGACAACACCGACCCGTTCGTCTCGGACAACTTCACGCCGATCGACGAACGTCCGGGCCGGCAGGTCTTCGACGCGCAGCGCACCTCGGCCAACACCAACGACCTGCGCGGCAAGGTCCTGCGGATCACCCCGAAGGACGACGGGACGTACTCCGTCCCCGAGGGGAACCTCTTCGCACCGGGCACGGAGAAGACCCGTCCCGAGGTGTACGCGATGGGGCTGCGCAACGCCTTCCGTATCACCACGGATCCGAAGGACGGCGCGCTGCTGATCGGCGACTACGGACCCGACTCGCGGGCGGCGGACCCCAACCGCGGCCCGGAGGGCACGGTCGAGTTCAACCGGCTCCCGAAGGCGGCGAACCTGGGCTGGCCGTACTGCATCGGCGCCAACGTCCCGTTCAACGACTACGACTTCGCGACCAAGGTCTCGGGGGCGAAGTTCGACTGCGCCCAGCCGGTCAACGAGTCGCCGAACAACACAGGGCTGCGTGAACTGCCCCCGTCCAAGGCCGCGACCGTCCCGTACCAGTACTCCGGCTCGCCCCTCTTCCCCGAGGTCGGCGGCGGCGGTGCGCCGATGAGCGGTCCCGTCTACGACTACGACCCGGACAACACGTCGCCGACCAAGTTCCCGGAGTACTTCGACGCGAAGTGGTTCAACTACGAGCTGGGCAAGAACTGGTTCAAGACGTTCTCGATCCAGCAGAAGGACCAGTCGTTCACCGATCCGCGCTTCCCGCCGGCCAAGGCGGGGGACATCCAGTCGATCAACAACATCTTCACCGACATGAAGTGGAACCAGCTGTTCGAGGCCGCTTTCGGGCCGGACGGCTCCCTGTACGTGATCGACTTCGGGCTGGGCTCGGGTGAGGGCCGCACCGGCGTGATCAACCAGGGCACCGGCATCTACCGCATCGACTACGTCGGTGACGGCGAGTTGCCCACCGCCAAGATCACCGCGACGTCGGACACGGGACCGGGGCCGCGGAGCGTGAAGTTCTCCAGTGCGGGTTCCGGGTTGTCGGGTGGCGGGGCGGTGACGTACGCCTGGGACTTCGACGGGGACGGCACTGTCGACTCCACGAAGGCGAACCCGACTCATATCTACACCGACAACGGTGTCTTCACCGCGCGGCTGACGGTCACCGGTCCGGACAAGCTCTCGGCTCAGGCCTCGCGGGAGATCACCGTGGGCAACACGCGGCCCGTGCTGGCGGTCCAACAGTCCCCGGACGGCGGCATGTTCAGCCTCGGCGACACCGTTCCCTTCAAGGTGAAGGTCACCGACCGCGAGGACGGTGAGACCGCGCCGATCGACTGCGAGCGCGTCACCGTCGAGGCGCGGCTCGGTCACGGGACCACGCTGCACCCCGTGCAGTCCACGAAGGGCTGCGAGGGTGAGTTCACCGTCCCGGCGACCGACGAGCACGCGAACCAGGACCTGTTCTTCCGCGTCACGGCCAGCTACAAGGACGACGGCGGCGACGACCCGGCTGTTCCCGCGCTGACGGGGACGGCCACGTCGAATCTCAAGGCCTCCTACCGCGAGGGCGAGTTCTTCAGCGAGACGGGAGGCGAGAACGGCGGTGTCACGGTGGGCGCCCGCGCCGAGGCGTCCGGCGGCAAGCGCGTCATCGAGGTCGAGCACGGTGACTGGGTGGCGTACGACCCGGTGAATCTCACCGGAGTCCAGTCGGTCACCGTGGGCGCGTCCTCGGGCGGTACAGGTGGCACGATCGAGTTCCGCAACGGCTCCCCGACCGGCCCGCTGATGGGCTCGGTCACCGTCCCGAACACCGGCGCCTGGACGAACTTCATCTCGCCGACGACACACCTCAGGCCGGTCGGCGGCACGGTGAAGATGTACGCGGTCTTCAGCAATCCGGACTGGCAGCCGGACGGACAGGACGTGCTGTCTCTCGACTGGCTGCACTTCAACGGCCGCGGAGTGGAACGCAAGCCGGGCACGAGCGTCACCGTCGCCACGTCGGTGGAGGAGGGCGCGGCGCCGCTGGCCACGAAGCTGACCGGCACGGTGAAGCTCGCCGAGGGCCGGACCGTCGCCTCGTACCGCTGGAACTTCGGCGACAACACGCAGCCCACGGGTGAGCAGGGCGCGAACGCGACCCACACCTACGCCCGGCCGGGCGCCTACACGGCGCATCTCACGGTCACCGACGACAAGGGCGACACGACGACCGGCGCCGTCGAGATCAACGCGAAGTGAGTCCACGGAGCACCGGATCAACGCGAGCCGCATTCAAGCGAGTTGAACGAGCCGAGAGAAGAGGTCACGTGAAGGGCACACGAAGAGCGTTCCTGGGTACGGCGGCGGCAGGGCTGGCCGCGGTCGGACTGGCGTCGACGGCGACGACCGCCCGTGCGACGGAGTCCGGCCGGCACCACGACCCGCACAGCCGGCGGCGCATCCCGCGCGGGGGCATCGGCATGCACCTCTACACGATGCGGTCCGTCCTGCAGACGGACTTCGAGGGGACGCTGGGGCAACTGGCGGACATCGGTTACGCGACGGTCGGCGTCAGCGGGCGGTTCGGCCGCAACGCCACCCAGATCCGCGAGGTGTTGGACGACGTCGGCCTCAAGGCGGTTCTGGAGCACGTCGCTTACACCACGGTGGCGGGCACCGGCCTCCAGCAGGCCATCGCGGACGTCCACACGCTGGGCGGCAAGTGGGTCGTCGTACCGAGCCTGCCGGGCGCGATGCACACCCCGGCGGGCTACCGCGAGGCGGCGGCGGCGATGAACAGGGCGGGCCGCTTGGCGCGCGAGTCGGGTCTCGGCCCGGTGCTCTTCCACAACCACGACGCGGACCACAAGGTGGTCGACGGCGAGGTCCTGTACGACATCCTGCTCAACGAGACCGACCCCGAGTACGTGGGGTTCGAGCTGGACCTCTACTGGGCCGCGAAGGGCGGGGCCGATCCGCGCCGCCTGTTCGCGGAGGAGGGCCCGCGCTTCCCGGCGCTGCACGTCAAGGACATGGCCCCGAACGGCGACTTCGCCGATGTCGGCTCGGGCGTCCTGGACTTCGCGGAGATGTTCGAGACGGCGCACCGTGGCGGCGTACGGCAGTGGCTGGTCGAGCACGACTCGCCGGTGGACCCGATCGCCACGGCGCTCAACAGCTACCGCCATCTGTCGCGGCTCCGGTACTGACGCAACCCGTACAGCACCGCACCCCCCGACGGGCCTCACGGCCGGTCGGGGGGTTTTGTGTTCAGCCCTTGACGGCGGAGCCGGCGACGCCCTGGACGAACCAGCGTTGGAAGAAGGCGAAGACCACCAGGACGGGCAGGACCAGGAGGACGCCGAAGGCGAGGATCTGGCCCCAGTCCGGGGGCTGTTGGCCCTGGAAGACACTCATCTCCAGCGGCAGCGGACGGACGGACGGATCGGAGACCATCAGCACCGGCCACAGGAACGAGCCCCACTGGATGAGGAAGGTCAGGATCGCCACGGAGGCGAAGGCCGGTTTCGACATGGGGACGATGATCGCGAAGAAGGTGCGCCACGGGCCCGCGCCGTCGATACGGGCGGCTTCCTCGATGCTCGGCGGGATCGAACGGAAGAACGTGTGGAACTGGTAGACCGAGAAGGCGTTGGCGATGAACGGGAGCGCCAGGATGAAGAGGGTGTTGCGCTGGTCGTTGAACATGTAGAAGAGCGGCACGGCCACCGACTCGAACGGGACCAGCATCAGCAGCAGGATGAGGGTGAAGACTGCTTCCCGGCCGCGCCACTTCAGCCGTGACAGCCCGTACGCCGCCATCGAGTTGACGAACAGACCCCCCGTCACCACGACGAACGCCAGCAGCAGTGAGACGCCCATGAAGCGCCAGAAGTAGCCGGTGCTGTCGGAGTTGAGGCTGTCGAGGACGGCGGAGTAGTTGTCGAAGGACAGGTTGGTCGGGAGGAAGCCGGAGAGGCCGTTGAGGACCTCGTCGGACGGCTTGAGGCTGCCCAGGAACAGGTAGATCACGGGCAGTACGAAGATGAAGGCGAGCACGCCGAGTACGGCGTAGTCCATGAAGCGGCGCAGGGGCGTGCGGATCGTGCCCATGGGTCAGTCCTCGTTTCCGGGCCGGACGGCGCGGCGCTGGATGAGCGTCAGGACGACGACGATCAGGAAGAAGACGACGGTGATCGCGGACGCCTGGCCGATGTTGTTCTGGTCGAAGGCGGTGGTGACGGCCTGGTACATCACGGTGCGGGTGGCGTCCTCGTCGAGGCCGCCACCGCGGACGAGGACGTAGACCTGGTCGAAGACCCGGAAGGAGAGCACCGAGGTGAGCATGGCGACGAAGACGAGGGTGCCGCGGATGCCGGGCAGGGTGACGTGGCGGAACTGCTGCCAGCGGGTGGCGCGGTCGAGCCGGGCGGCCTCGTAGAGCTCACCCGGGATCTGCTGGAGTCCGGCGAGGAGGATGACCATCTGGAAGCCGACGCCCTGCCAGATGGACAGCACGATGATCGAGCCCATGGCGGTGGCACCGTCGCCGAGCCAGTCGAAGGCGCCCCAGTTGCCGAAACTCACCGCGTCCAGCGCGGAGTTGAGCATGCCTTGGTCGCTGCGGGCGAGGATGAGGCGCCAGATCACCGCGACCAGCGCCATCGGGAAGACGACCGGCATGAAGAACAGGGACCGGAAGAGGCCGATGGCCTTGAGCTTGCGGTTGAGCAGGATCGCCAGCCCGAGTGCCAGAGCCGTCTGCACGGGTACGACGACCACGGCGAAGGTCAGGTTGTTCCGCAGCGCCCGCAGGAACGGGCCGGCCAGGTCCGGGTCTGTGAACAGCCGCCGGTACTGCTCGATCCCGAACCAGGTCGGTTCCAGCGGGGAGCCGAGGCGGACGTTGTAGAAGGAGAGCACCACGGCGTAGCCGAACGGCACACCGACGAAGACGACGAGTCCGACGACGGCGGGGGCGGACATGAGCAGTCCGTGCGGCCAGTCGCGGTTCTCGCGGCCCGTTCGCGCTGATCGCGTCGACCGCGCGGGCTTCTCGGATGTCACGGATCCGGATGTCACGGACGGGGCCTGCTCCGGGCCGGGCGGCGCGGCGTGCGCGGGTTCCACGGATTTCACGGGAGGGTCCTGTTCCCGGCGGGGGCGGACGCGCCGTGCGCGGGCCCGCAACCGGCCGATGGGTCCTACGGGATCTGGTAGCCGGCGTTGTCGGAGAAGTCCTGGTTGATGGCGCGGGCGGCCTTTTCCAGGGCGCTCTTGGGGTCGGCGCCGCCGTAGATGGAGTTCAGGGCCTCGCTGAACTTCGACGTGATCACGGGGTATCCGGCGGTCACCGGGCGGGTGACGGCGACGCAGGACTTGGTGATGTCGCTGTCGCCGCAGGGCTTGGCGAGCTGGTCGGCGAAGAGCTGGAGCGGGCCGCCCTGCTGGTAGAGGGTGCTCTTGGCGAGCGCGGTCCTGGTGGCGGGCACGGCCCCGTTGGCGGTCGTCATGGCGGTGACGTTGGCGTCGTCCAGGAGGGTGTCCAGGAACGTGCCGGCGGCCTTGGCGTTCTTGGTGTCGGCGCCGATGCCCCAGGCCCAGGAGCCCTGGCCGGTCTTGGGGCCGTTGCCGAAGTCGGGCAGCGGCAGCACGACGAGGTCGTCGCCGAGGGCGTCGCTGTAGGCGGGGTACATCCAGTGGCCGACCCAGCTCAGCGCGACGCGGCCGTTGGCGAAGGCGTTGCCGTCGGTGTTGGGGTCGACGTAGGTCTTCCAGGACTGGAACGTCTTCAGGGCCGAGACCACGGCCGGGGTGTCGAGGGCGCCTTCCGCCTTGCCGTCCTTGAGGAGGGAGCCGCCGGCGGACCAGACGATCGGGGCGAAGCCGTAGGTTCCCCACTCGTTGGCGTAGCCGCCGGCCTCCTGGAGGTCGAGGGTCTTGCCGTCGGGGTCCTTGGCCTTCAGTGCCTTGAGCGCGGCGGTGAACTGAGCCGCCGTCCAGCCGTCGGACAGGCCCTTGGGGTACGTCACGCCGGCCGCGTCGAGCAGCTTCTTGTTCCCGTAGATCCCCAGACCGGAGTCGAACATGCCCAGGCCGTAGTGCTTGCCGTCGACCTGGCCCTGCGCCTTGCTCGCGTCGGTGGCGTTGCCCATGGTCTTGGCGGAGACGTACGTGTCGATCGGGGCGAGCTTCTTGTTGTAGACGAAGTTCGCCATGGTCGGACCGTCGAACTCCATTACGTCCGGCAGCTCGGCGGCGTCGGTGGCCGTGATGGTCTTGGTGTAGTCGGCCTCGGGTATCAGTTTCAGGTCGACCTTGACCTTGTTCTGCGAGGAGTTGAAGGACTTCACCGCGTTCTGCAGAGCGCTGACCTCGCTCTTCTGACCCTGGTGGGCCCAGACACTGATGGTGCCCTTGCCGCTCCCGGCCTCGGCGGAGGCGTCCGTACCGCCGCCCGAGCCGCAGGCGGCCAGCGCCACCAGGGGAGCCAGGGCCAGGCCCGTACGGACGGTGCGGCGGTAATCTCTGCTGGTTGAGCTCATGACTGTGCCTCCGTGCTCTGGCGAGGGATTCGGGTGCTGACGTGCTTTCCGGGCATGGGGGTACCGGGCTCGGGGAGTTATCGCGGGCCACGCGGGCTCGGAGGAGCGGTGGTCTCGCGCAGGACGAGGCGGATGGGCATCCGCACCTGCCCGGCGGGTGGTTCGGCGTCGGGCTCGTCCAACTGCCGCAGCAGCAGCGCGGCGGCCTCGGCGCCCTGGTCGGCGACCGGCTGGGCGACGGTGGTCAGGCCGACCACGTCGGCGAGTTCGTGGTCGTCAAAGCCGACGACGGACACGTCGTCCGGCACCTTCAGCCGATGGCGGCGCAGGGCGCGCAGGGCGCCCATCGCCATCTCGTCGGACTGCGCGAATACGGCGGTCGGCGGGCGGGAGGCGGTCAGCAGTGCCGTCATGGCCCGCTCGCCTCCCTCGACGGTGTAGTCACCGTCCGCCTCCAGGGCGGCATCGGGCTCTATCCCGGCGTCGGTCAACACGTGCAGGTAGGCGTTGCGCCGCTCGATGGGGGTGGTCCAGTGCTGCGGCCCGCTGGTCCCGCTGATCATGCCGATCCGGCGGTGGCCGAGGTTCACCAGGTGCCGTACGGCGCTTTCGGTGCCGGCCCGGTCGTCGATGCCGACGACGGTGAAGCCCGGCCGGGCGCCGCCGACCGTGGTGGCCAGCGGCACCCCCAGTGAGCGCAGCGCGGCCGACTCGTCGTCGTCGGGAATGAGGAGCGTCAGCACCGCGTCCACCCGCTTGCGCACCGGCAGCCTGGTGAAGAAGCGCTTGCGGGTCTCCGGCGAGCCCAGGTTGTACAGGAGGACGTCGTACCCCGCGGCGCTGAAGACGTGCTCGGCGGCGTCCACCACCGTGCCGAAGAACCAGCGGCCCACGTACGGCACCAGCACACCGATCGTGTAGGTGCGGCCACTTGCCAGGCTGGAAGCCGAACGGGACGCGGTGTAGCCGAGCTGGGCGGCGAGGGCCGCGATCTGCTCGCGCACCTCCTCCGACACCCCCGGCCGGCCGCGCAGCGCGCGGGACACGGTGGACGCCGAGACTCCGGCGGCACGGGCGACATCGGTGATGCTGGCCGTCACGGCGGGTTCCTCCCGTTGATTTCACGTCGGTGTGAGCTGTGGGTGACGTGACCGTAAACCCGACCATCTTGTTGCGCAAGCGTTTGCGTTCAGATTTACTTGGGCCGATCCTCGGGAGACCCTTTTGTTGTCAGGCGTCAGCGCACACGTTTGGGCGCTGTAGAGCGACAGGAACTGTGCATGCGATACGCCCCGCCCGGCCTCTGCGTGAACGACTTCGCCCTCCTGCGCGACGAGGACGGCACATACGTGGTGCTGCACCTCCAGGGGCCCTGGACACCGGAGTTCGACCATCTGCGGATGGAGACCTCCTACGGCCGGGCCACCTCCACCGACCTGGTCGGCTGGCAGCCGCAGGGCACCGCTTTCGGGGTCGGCCTGCCCGGCCGCTTCGACCAGCAGGCCGTGTGGACGATGCACCCCGTCCGGCACGGCGCGGGAATGGCGATGCTCTACACCGGCGTGAGCGGCCTGACCCCGGGCGGCTGGCCGCTGCAGAGCGTCGGACTGGCGTACTCCGACCGCACCGACGGCACAGGCTGGCGCCGCCACGGCACCGGACCGGTCGCCGAGGCGGACCCGCGCTGGTACCGCACCGGCGAACACATGGGCTGGCGCGACCCGTTCGTGGTACGCGATGACGAGTCGGACGGCTGGGTCATGGTCCTCTGCGCCAGCGACGCGTCCCTCCCGGTGGAGGTCAGCGGCTGCGTCGCCTGGGCAACCTCCGACGACCTGGAGCACTGGACCGTCCACCCGCCGCTCATCTCGCCCGGCGACGTCGACGAGTTGGAGTGCCCGGTCCTGGAACGCCTCGACGACGGCCGCTGGTTGCTGCTCGGCTCCATCGGCGCCACCCGCGGCTTCGAATCGTGGACCGCCCCGAGCCTGCGCGGCCCGTGGACGAGGCACGGCCCCCTCGGGCCGACCGGCGCCTACGCCCCGCGCGTCATCACCGCACCCGACGGCTCCCGCGTCGTGCTGCACACCACGCCCCGCCGCGTCGGTCTCAGCGACACCGGCGACCACTGCCGCGGCATGCTGGCCCAGCCGAAGTCGCTTGTGGTGGAGGGCGATTCGGCTCCCCGCCTGGAATGGTGGCCAGGCCTGAACACCTGGCTCGGCGAGGAGACCGAGCGCCCCACCCCGCACGCGGTCGGCGACATCGGCATAACCGGGCCGGTCGAGATCACCCTGCGCACCGACACACCGGACACCGACCGTCCCGCCCTCGTCGTTGGCTGCGACGGCAAGAACCTCTGGGTCGCCGGCCCCGACGGGACCCGCCTTCGCGAGACCGTCCTGACGGGCCCCGTCTCCACCCTGCGCATCCTCACCGTCGGTGAGTACGTCGAGGTCTACGCCGACGGCCTGTTCGCGCTGGCCACCTTGTGCTACTCCGGGCATCCCGCCCCGTGGACGGCCGCCGCAGAAGGACGCGAAGGCACCATCCCCGTCCGCCCGATCCGGCTGTCCGACCCGGACCGCGACGACGCCTCGGCCATCTGGCCCGGCCCCTCAACTCCCTGACGGGTCCAGCCCGCGCCCGCTGATCGACACCCGGCACGACCACGGCCCCGGGGGGCGGCACCTCGACAGGTGGTGCCGCCCCACCCCCTAGGGGCCTGTCCCCCCGTTCAGTCCTCCGCCGACGCCGCCCCCAGCAGTTCCCTGATGTGCGTCGTCGCCTCGCGGAACTCCGGCCGGGCCAGCGTCTCCACGTAGTCCCGCTCGGGCGGCAGCCCCACGTCGATGATCTCCGTGATCGTGCCGGGCCGCGGACTCATCACCACGACCCGGTTCGCCAGATAGACCGCCTCCGAGATGGAGTGCGTGACGAGCAGCACGGTCGTGCCGGTCTCGCGCCAGATGCGGTTCAGCTCCATGTTCATCTGCTCGCGCGTCAGCGCGTCCAGCGCGCCGAACGGCTCGTCCATCAGCAGCACCGGCGGCTGGTGCAGCAACGCCCGGCAGAGCGCCACCCGTTGCTGCATCCCGCCGGACAACTCGTGCGGATAGGCGTCCTCGAAGCCTCCGAGGCCGGTCATCTTGATGAGTTCGTCGGCGCGTTCACGCGCCACGGCGTTCGGCATCCGGCGCATCTCGGCCTGGAGCAGGATGTTGCGCCGGGCGCTGCGCCACTCCAGCAGGGCGGCCCGCTGGAAGACGTAACCGATGTCCGGCCTCGGCCCGTCGACCTGCTCGCCGTGCAGCCGTACGTCACCGGCGGACGCCTTCAGCAGCCCGGCCACCAGCTTGAGCAGGGTCGACTTG
The DNA here is from genome assembly GCF_044458565.1 of Streptomyces sp. NPDC050433. Classification (NCBI taxonomy): domain Bacteria; kingdom Bacillati; phylum Actinomycetota; class Actinomycetes; order Kitasatosporales; family Streptomycetaceae; genus Streptomyces; species Streptomyces sp. NPDC050433. The sequence continues at coordinate 346,668 of NZ_JBITIB010000003.1, forward strand.
CCGCACCCCGAGGGGCCGACGATCGCCACGAACTCGCCCATCGGCACGTCGAGCGACACATCCCGCAGGGCGGTGACGTCGCGGTCCTTCGTACGGAACCGGACGGCGACGTCGCTCAGGGAGACGGCCGCCGTGCCGTCCGTCGTCACGCCGTCCTTGGTCAGGCTCGTCTTGGCGGTCTCGCTCACGCCATGCTCCCGGAGAGTCGCTTCCCTGGGCATCGTCATCCCTTCAGTGCCGAGCTGTCCCAGTAATCCGACGGGGCCTTCGGGTTCTTCACGAGACCGGCCTCGGCGAAGACATCGATGGTCTCCTGCCAGTCGGCCTCGGTGTTGAGTCCGGGGGCCTTGCCCTGGGTCGACTCGGTGTGCAGCAGCGTCATCGTCGTCGCGAACTGCTCGGTGAGTACGGCCTCCGGCGGCAGCTGCTCGGACGCGCCCTCCATCGCGGCGACCGCGGGCTCCGGCGCCTTCTCGGCCGCGGCCCACGCCTCGCTCACCGCGGCGGCCATGCGCTTGGTGAGGTCGGCGTCCTGCTTGAGGATCTTCTGGCCGGCGATCAGACCGTTGGAGTAGAAGTTGAGCCCGTGCTCCGAGAAGCGCAGATACTCGACGTCCTTCTTGGCCTTGTCCGCCATGGTCGGGCCCTGGTCGCTCGCGTAACCGAGCAGCGCGTCCGTCTTCCCGGAGATCACCGCGGCGATCTTGCCCGCCGGGTCGGTGTTCTGGATGTTGACGTCCGACAGCTTGAGGTTGTTCTTCTCCAGGAAGATCGGGAACGTCTTGCTGAGCGCGTCACCGGCCGTTCCCGCGATCGTCTTGCCCTTGATGTCGGCGGGCGTCTTGATGTTCTGGTCGGCGAAGAACTGCACGGACGACGGCGTCGTCTGGAGCATCACACCGAGGCTCTTGACGTTGACGCCCTGGTCGACGCCGCTGATCACGGCGGGGGTGTCCGCCCAGCCGAAGTCGGTCTGGCCGGCGGCGGTCGCCTGGACGGTCTTCTGTGAGCCCTGGCCCGCCCTGATCTCCAGGTCGATGCCGTGCTTCTCGAAGATCTTCTCCTTGACGCCGTAGTAGAACGGCGCGTGTTCACCGTACGGGTACCAGTTGAGCGTCAGCGTCACCTTGTCGAGCTTCTTGCCCGAGTCGCTGGTGGTCGTGGAGTCGCCGTCCTCGCCGCAGGCGGTGGCGACCAGGAGAAGCGGCACGAGGCCGATCAGGAGTCTGCGGGAGTGCATGGCTGGCCCTTCTCGAAGGAGAGGTCGGGGTCGGTCGGTCTCATCAGAACGAGGTCGTGACGTTGTTGTCCCGGCGGCTGGCGTGCCAGGGCAGGAGGAGCTTCTCGGCGATCTCGACCAGGACGAACAGGACGACGCCGATCAGTGACATGACGAGCAGGCCCGCGAAGAGCATGGGGGTGTCGAGATTGCCGTTGGCCTGGAGGATCACATAGCCCAGGCCCTCGTTGGCGCCGACGAACTCGCCCACGACCGCGCCGGTGACCGCGAGCGTCACCGCGACCTTGAGGCCCGAGAACAGATGCGGCAGCGAGGCCGGGAAGCGGATCTTGGCGAAGGTCTGCCACGGCTTCGCCCCCATCGTCGCGGAGAGCTGGAGCATCTCGGGGTCGACCGCCTTGAGGCCGGTGACCATGGAGATCACGACCGGGAAGAAGGCGATGAGCACCGCGATGAGGACCTTCGGGGTGATGCCGAAGCCGAGCCAGACGACGAACAGCGGGGCGATGGCGATCTTCGGTACGACCTGGGCGAAGAGCAGGATCGGGTAGAGGGTCTTCTCGACGGTCGAGGAGTAGACCATCACCACCGCCGCGAGGACCCCGACGACGACCGCGATGAGGAAGCCGAGCAGGGTCTCGTACGTGGTCACCCACGTGTGTTCCCAGATGTAACTCGTCTTGCCCGTCAGCACGTCCAGGGTGGCCCCCGGCGAGGGCACGAGATACGGCTCGACCAGTTCGGCGGCGGCGATCGCCCACCACGCGACGAAGCAGGCGAGCAGCAGCGCGACGGGCCGCCAACTCGTCTCGACGGCCTTACTGAACCGCTCCCCCGCTCCTGGCCTGTTGCGTGTGGCGACTCCCGCGATCTCTTTGGCCGGTCCCGGCATGACGCTCTGACTCACAGTGAACTCCTCGGAAATCAGGAGCGGTTACTAGGCGCTGTCCGATCCTCTGCTGTACCGGTTGCCGTACTGCCGTACCGGAAGAAGCGCTTTCAGAAAGCGCTTTCTGGTAAGGTGATCGCCACGCTAATGACTGCTTGTCCGAACGGTCAATAGGTCGTCCGGAAGTTTCCGGGCCCCGCCAAGGGCCCTGCCGCCACCGCGACTCGGGGGCCGACTTGACTGATCGGGAATCACGGACCCATGTGACGCTGGACGTTGTGGCCCGCCACGCGGGGGTCTCCCTGGCGACCGCGTCCAGAGCCCTGAACGGCACCACGCGCGTACGGGACGAACTGCGGGACCGGGTACGGGCGGCGGCGGATTTGCTCGGTTACATCCCCAACGCGCACGCCCAGGCGCTCGCCAGTTCGTCGAGCAACACGGTCGGCCTGATCTGCCACGACGTGGGCGACCCGTACTTCGCCGCGATCGCCGACGGCGTGATGCGGGCAGCCGCCGAGCAGGACGTCCTGGTCATGCTGGCGAGCACGTTCCGCGAACCGGGGAGGGAGATCGAGTACGTCTCCATCCTCCGCGCCCAGCGCGCCCGCGCGATCCTGCTGATCGGCTCCGGCTTCCAGGACCGCACCTGGGAACGGGCGCTGAGCGCCGAGTTGGACCCGTACATCCGCGCGGGCGGCCGGGTCGCCGTCGTCAGCCGGCACCGTAGTGTGCGCGCCGACGCCGTCCTGCCGGAGAATCGCGCGGGCGCGGCGGCCCTCGCCCGCGCACTGCTGGCGCAGGGCCACCGGCGGTTCGCCGTGCTGAGCGGACCACCCGAACTCACCACGGTCGCCGACCGGTTGGCCGGTTTCCGCGAAGGCCTCGCCGAGGCGGGGGTCACGCTGGATCGCGACTGCGTCGTGGAGGGCGCGTTCACCCGCGACGGCGGCTATGAGGCCGCTCGCGAACTCCTCACCCGCCCGACCCGCCCCACCTGCGTCTTCGGAGTGACCGACGTGATGGCGGTGGGCGCGCTCGCCGCGTTCAGGGAGGCGGGCGTCGACGTGCCCGCCGACATCTCGCTCGCGGGCTTCGACGACATCCCGCTCGTACGGGAGTTGACTCCCCCGCTCACCACCGTCGCCCTGCCGCTGACCGCCATGGGTCAGCAGGCCATCTCGCTGGCACTGCGTGAGCCGCACGGGCAGCGGTCGCGTGTGCTCCGGGTGGGCGGCGAGGTGGTGCTGCGCGCGAGCACGGGGCCGCCACCCGTCGATGACGCGGCCGGCCTGTCGACGCAGGGAGAGGGGACATGAGGGAAGAACGGGGCACCATGACGATCGACCGCGTCGAGACGTTCGCCGTCGAACTGCCCACCCACCGCTCCTTCGGCGTCGCGGGCGGCTCCGTGGCCGTCGCCGGGACCCCGTCCGTCCGGATCCTGGTCCGGGTGGGCGCCGACGGGGTGTACGGATGGGGCGAGGCAACACCCATCCCCGCGTGGACGTACGAGACCGCCGAGTCCATCGTGACCACGATCGACCGCTATCTCGCACCCGCGATCATCGGCACACCGGCCTGGAATCTGGACGCCGTCGACACCGCCTTCGACCGGGCCGTCAACCGGGGCCTCACCATCGGGGCGCCCCTCGCCAAAAGCGCCGTGGACGTCGCTCTGCACGATCTGCTCGGCCGGGCTGCAGGCCTGCCGCTCGGGGTGCTGTGGGGCCAACGCCGCTCCGAGAGCATCGAGTTGGGGTGGATCGTCTCGGGCCAGTCGCCCGCCGAGGTGGGCGACAGCGTCGCGGAGGGCCGGGCCGAGGGATACCGCGCCTTCAAGGTCAAGATCGGTCTGCACGACGAGGACACCGACGCGGCCGTGGTGGCCGCCGTACGCGAACACGCTCCGGACGCTCCGCTCTGGGTGGACGCCAACCAGGCGTACACGGTGCCCGTCGCCCTGCGGATGGCCCGCCGGCTCGACGCGCTCGGGGTCACCGCCTTCGAACAGCCCCTGCCCGCCAACGACATCGCCGGGCTGCGGCGGCTGCGGGACCTGTCGGCCGTGCCGGTGGCGCTGGACGAGAGCCTGCGGCATCCGAGCGACCTGGCGACGTTCGTACGGCTCGGGGCGGTCGACGTCGCGATCGCCAAGGTGCAGCGCAGCGGCGGCCTCACGCTCTCCCGGCGGCTGTGCTCGCTCGCCGAGGACTGCGGGGTCGAGCTGATGGGGTCGGGACTCACCGAGTCGGACCTGGGGCTGGCCGCCTCGCTGCATCTGTTCGCGGCGTACGGCATCACGACACCGGTCGACCTCAACGGCCGCCAGTTCATCGGCTCGCCGTACGTGGGCGAGACGGTGCGGGTCGGGAACGGGACCGCGTGGGTGCCCGAAGGGCCGGGACTCGGGGTGGAGGTGGACGAGTCAGTGGTGAGGGAACTGGCCGTCGACGTACTGGAACACCGTGCCTGACCAGGTATTTGATGACCCGTCATGTATCGCTGTCAGATGCCTCCGTCCTCCCTCCGGCGTATCTGCTCGGACAGCTCCGCCGCCAGCGACTTGACGGTCGCCAGACCGGCTCGCCCCCACTGCCGGGGCTGGGTGTCGAGCACGCACACGGTGCCGAGCGCGATGCCGGTGCGGTCGATGAGCGGCACGCCCAGATAGGAACGCAGGCCGGTCTCGTCCACGATGGCGTTGCCTGCGAACCGCGAGAAGTCGCGTACGTCCTCAAGGACCAGCGCCTTGCGGCGTACGACCACATGGGGGCAGTAGCCGTGGTCGCGGTCCCTGAACCGGCCCGTCTCGGGGGCCGGGGAGTGCAGCCCGGCGTAGAACTGCCGTTCCTCGTCAACGAAGTTGACCATCGAGTACGGCGCGCCCGCGAGTTGGGCGAGATGCAGCGCGAAGGCGTCGAAGGCGGGCTCGGGCCGCTCGCCTAGCCCGAGCAGACGCAGCCGCCGTACCCGGTCGGGCGCGTCCCGGTCGACGGGAGTGAGGAGCAACCGGCCGATGGGGTCGCACCTCACAGGGACACCCCGCCGTCCAGCGACACCTCGTCGCCCAACGGCACTCCGTCGCCCAACCGCTCCCCCTCGTCAGATCGGTCCGCGACAGGAACCGCGGTGAGCAGGTGCTGGACGAGGGTGACCAGCACCTGGATCCCGGAGCTGGCGATGCGCGCGTCGCATATCACGACGGGCACGTCCGGCCGGAGATCGATCGCCGCCCGTACCTCCTCGGGGTCGTAGCGGAAGCTGCCGTCGAACTCGTTGACCGCGACGACGAATCCGATGCCGCGCTGCTCGAAGAAGTCCACGGCGGAGAAGGAGTTCTCCAGCCGCCGCGTGTCGGCGAGGACGATCGCGCCGAGCGCGCCCCGGCACAGCTCGTCCCACATGAACCAGAAGCGTTCCTGGCCGGGAGTGCCGAAGAGATAGAGCACATGGCGCTCATCGAGAGTTATCCGGCCGAAGTCCATCGCGACCGTGGTCGAGGTCTTCAGCTCGACGCCCGTCAGATCGTCGGTCTCCGCCCCGACCTGTGTCAGCAGTTCCTCGGTGCTCAGCGGCGCGATCTCGCTGACGGATCCCACGAATGTCGTCTTGCCCACCCCGAAGCCACCGGCCACCAGGACCTTGAGCGCGGTGGGGAAAGGGGTGGGGAAGGAGTCAGAACTGTCGTCGTAGACCATCGAGTACTGCCTCCAGAAGGGAACAGTCGCTGGGATTGTCGAAGTTGTGCGGTGGCCGGACGGTGACCGCGCCGCTGTCCATCAGGTCGGACAGCAGGATCTTCGTGACGACGGCGGGCAGCCGCAGATGCCCGGCGATCTCCGCCACCGACATCGGCCCCTGGCAGAGTCCGAGCGCCTCGCTGTGCTCGGGGCCGAAGTACATCTGGCTCGCCGCGCCCGTGGCCATGACCAGCGACATCAGGTCCAGCTCCGCAGTCGGGCGGGTCCGGCCGCCGCTGACCGTGTACGGGCGGATGAGCCGGCCCGCCGCGTCGTCCAGCCACGGCCCGTCCGTCGGGACCGTCACGCTCACTGCCCCGTGACGCTCGATGTGGTGCCCACCGCCTGCCTGACGGGCGTCGCCAGATAGGGCCTGACGCTCTTGACCAGCATCGCCATCTCGTAGCCGAGCACGGCTGCGTCCGCCTCACGGCCGGCCAGCACGGCCAGGCAGGTGCCGGAACCCGCCGTCGAGACGAAGAGCAGGGTGGAGTCCAACTCGACCACGACCTGGCGCACTTCGCCGGTGTCGCCGAAGCGCGCGCCGGCGCTGCGGCCGAGTGAGTAGAGGCCGGACGCGAGAGCGGCCATGTGGTCGGCGCTGTCGGGGTCGAGGCCGTGGACGGATCGGACGAGTCCGTCGGAGGAGAGGAGTACCGCGCTGCGGGTGTACGGCACCCGTTGGACCAGGCCGCTGAGCAGCCAGTCGAGATCGGAGACGTGGACTGTCGGCGCTTCGCTCGCCATGGTGATCTGCTCCTATTGGGGGTTGTCTCGGTCTTGGCGTCGCGGATCCGCCAGTTCCCTCACGGGCGGGGGAGTTGGGGCGGGGCCCGATTCGCCCGGTTCGCCTCGGGCGGGCTGGACCTCCGCGAGGCCGATGCCGCGCTGGAAGGCGGCCATCAGGCCGGGATCGTGGAGCACCGGTTCGTCGTCACCGGGCGGGGCGGGCGCGTCCCTCAACTGGGGGACGAGATGTTCCTGGCTGCGGCGCCTGGGCAGTTGGGGCCGGTCCATGGTGCCGCGCACGACGCCGGGCAGGGACTCCGCGGACGGGTCCGACGAGAGGTCGGACACCGGCAGAAACTCGGGTGGCGCGGGCTCCGGCCCCGGATGCCGACCCGGCTGTGGGTCCTGACCCGCCTCGGGCTGCCGGGGCCGCGCGATCGGGCGAGTGCGGGCGGCGCGTTCGCCGCGCTCACCACGTTCGCCGCGTACGGGCAGCGGCCGGCGTCCCGAGGTCCGCCGGTGCGAGCGCTGTGCTCGGGGCTGCTGCGGATACGGCTGCCGGGCCTCCGCCACCGGGCCGGGCTCCGCCTCGTACACCTGAACGGGTACGGGCGGGGGCGGCGGTGCCGGAACCGCCGTCTCCGGTACGTGCACAGCCTCGGGCGCGGCGGTCCCGGCCTGCTGCGGCCCGTCGCCGTTGGGGTCGGCGCCCAACAGCGCGCGCGGCAGCACCAGTACGGCCTGGATACCGCCGTAGATGTTGGCGTGCAGCCGGACGGCGATGCCGTGCCGGCGGGCGAGGGCGGACACCACGAACAGCCCGATCCGTCCGTCCTGGAGGAGATGGGCGACATTGACCTGGTCGGGGTCGGCGAGCAGCGCGTTCATCCGCTTCTGCTCGTCGGCGGGCATGCCGAGCCCGCGGTCCTCGACCTCGATGGCGAGTCCGGAGGTGACCTGCTGGGCCCGGAGCAGGACTTGGGTGTGCGGCGCGGAGAACAGCGTGGCGTTCTCGACCAGTTCGGCCAGCAGGTGGACGACATCGGCGACGGCGTGGCCGCGCAGCGCGCCGCTGATGGGCGGCACGAGTCTGACGCGCGGGTACTGCTCCACCTCGGCGATGGCCGAGCGCAGCACCTCCGTCAGGGTGACCGGCCGGCTCCACTGGCGGCGCGAGATGGCTCCGCCGAGTACGGCGAGATTCTCGGCGTGCCTGCGGATGCGGGTGGCGAGATGGTCGACGTGGAAGAGACCTTTCAGCAGGTCCGGATCCTCGACCTGGTTCTCCAGCTCGTCCAGGAGCTGGATCTCCCGGTGCACCAGTGACTGGAGCCGGCGGGCGAGGTTGACGAAGACCTCGACCTTCTGTTCGTTGCCGACGCTGCTCGACAGCCGGGACGCCTGGACGACGGCGGCGACCGCGGCCTCCTGGGACCGCCCCAGTTGCTCGGCGAGCAGGTCGAGTTCGTCGCCGACGGGAGCCTTCACCGCGGGCGTGCGGCGCGGCGGCGGGCCCTCGCCTCGGCGGAGCTGTTCCACGACGCCGCGCAGGTCGGCCTGGGCGCGGGCGCTCGACCGGCGCAGCGCGTTGCTCCGGTCGATCACGGACTTGGACACGCGGTCGGCGCCGACGGCGGCGGCCGTGGCCGCGACGACGCCGATGAGCACCGTACTGACGACGGCGGCCCAGATCTCGGCGGTCGGCCGCACCTCGCCGGAGCGGACGGTGACGAGCAGGGCGAGCAGACCGGTGAGCGTGGTTATGACGGTCGGCAGCACGGCGGCGCGCAGGAGTTGGGGGCGTATACGGGCTTCGGGCGGCGCCGGCGCGTCGGGCCGGCCCGGTGCGGCCGGTCCCTTGGCCGGCGACGTCTTGGCCGAGGGCGTGCGGGTGCCCGGCCGGCCGTGCCGTCCGCCTTCTCGGCGGTCGGGTCGCGCGGTGGGTGCGCGAAGTTGAGACATCATTGTCCTCGGTACGTGGGGCCCCAGGCATTCGGTGTTCTGCGGCGGTGTGATGCGCGGTCGTCGGTGCGTGGCGGCAGGCAGACATGTGAAAGCTGCCCAGCGTTGATCACCGAGCACTCACGGTAGTTGGCCAATAGTCAGTCGCGGCGGGCAGTTGACGAACTTGCCCACAGAGCATCCCGCTCTGGTATGAGCTGTCGCACAACAGTCCGAAACAGTGCAATCACTGCAACCGCCTTGAGGGCCGGAGCAGTTGCCCACGTCTCCGACCCTCGTCCGCCGCGCGCCCCCGCTCTCGCACCCCGTGCGACGGGGACCCCGGCTAGTCGCCCGCGAGGATCACCGAACGGGTGAGGTGGCGCGGGCTGTCCGGGTCGACGCCCCGCGCGTCGGCGAGCGCGAGGGCGAGACGCTGGATCCGTACCAGCTCGGCCAGCGGGTCGAGTTCACCGGCGACCCACAGCCCGCCGGTCGCGCCCACCTGTTCGGCGAGACCGTCGGGCGCGGGGCCGAGCAGCCAGGTCGCCGTGCCCTCGGTGGTGATGCTGATGGGGCCGTGCCGGTACTCCATGGCGGGGTACGACTCCGTCCAGGCGAGCGCCGCCTCCCGCATCTTCAGGGCGCCCTCGTTGGCCAGCCCAACGGTCCAGCCCTGTCCGAGGAAGGTGAACTGCGAGCAGTCGGTGACCCCTTCGGGCAGCGGCTCCGCCAGGGCCCGCTCCCCGTCGGCGACCACCGACGCGGTGTGCAGAGCGAGGTGGGCGCGGAGCAGGGTGAGAGCGGTGGTGGCGAACCGGGTCTGCACGACGGATCGTTCGTCGGCGAAGTCCAGAACGACCAGGTCGTCGGCGGCCGAACGGATCGGCGTCTCGGGGTCGGCGGTGATCGCGGTCGTACGGGCCGAGCCGCGTGCGGCGGCCAGCAGCCGCAGGACCTCGGTGGTGGTGCCCGACCGGGTCAGCGCCACGATGCGGTCGTAGCGGCGGCCCGCCGGGAACTCGGAGGCGGCGAAGGCGTCGGTCTCGCCCTGCCCCGCACCCTCCCTGAGCGCCGCGTACGCCTGGGCCATGTAGTAGGAGGTCCCACAGCCGACGACGGCCGTGCGCTCACCTGCCTCGGGCAGTCGGCCCGAGCCGCGCAGGCCGTCGGCCAGCTCCGCAGCCCGGCTCCAGCTCGTGGGCTGGCTGGCCAGTTCCGTCTGGACAAACGTCACGTCGGCTCTCCACTCTCGATCATCGCGGCAGAATGCTTGTTTCTGCATGTTAGGGCAGCCTTTCAAGCATATTCAAGCAGATCTATCTGGGCCTGGAGGTGCTTGAATGATCGAATGGCGTGATGAAGGAGATGCGGTGAACCGGTACGAACGGCACAACACCCTGCTCGAACTGCTCGCCGAGCGGGGGCGGTTGGACGTCGACGACGTCGCCGCAGAGCTGTCCGTGTCGGCGGCGACCGTACGCCGCGACCTCGACCATCTCGCCGAGCAACAGCTGCTCACCCGAACTCGCGGCGGGGCGTTCGCGCACTCCGTCTCGTACGGTCTGCCGCCCCGCTACAAGTCGGTGAACATCGCCCATGAGCCGGCCGTGCGCCCGCACATCAAGATCGTGACTACGGGCGGGGTGGCCATGCCGCAGTCGTACGAGCTGGTGGGGCCGCTGGCCAGGCACATCCTGGGCGAGGTGAGCCTGGACATCGCCTTCGTCGGCGCCGACGCCGTCGACGTGGAGGCGGAGGCCGGTGCGCGCAACGAGCACGAGGCGAGCATCAACGCGCTGCTCGCCGCACGGGCGTGCAGGCTCGTGGTGGTGGCGGACAGCTCGAAGCTGGGCGCGCCGGCCTTCGCCCGGATCTGCCGGACGGAGGCCATCGACACGCTGATCACGGACGCGGGCGCCCCCGAGCAGGCGGCGCCGTTCGAGGAGCGGGGCGTGAGCGTTGTCCAGGTCTGACGGGCCCTGACGGCGCGAGGACAGGCGGGGACGGGCGTCGTTACGGCGCGCTCCGCGCGGAGGGCGCCGCCTCGGACGGATCCCCGCCGGGGCCGGTCGTACCGCCGGCGCCCTTCACCTGGTCCTTCGTAGCCGACTCCGCGCCGGAGGCCGAACCCGCCGTGGACGCTGACGCTGCCGAAGCCGCGGCCGGTGTCGCTGCCGAGACGGACGCCGTGTCCCCGGCGGCCGGTACCGCCTCCGGCCAGCCGTCGGCGGGCGGGACGGCAACCGAGCGCCACCACGGGGTGCCGGGGATGGTGTCGCTCAGGGTCGGCTCGTAGGACTCACCCGGACGCGGCAGCGCGATCCGTACGCCCGCCTCCGCCGCCGCCGTGACCGTGCCCTCGCCGGGCTCGGCCCACGGGTGCGGGGCCAGGTTGAACGTGCCCCAGTGGATCGGCAGCAGCACGCCGGACGGGCTGCCCTGCTGGAGGTCGAGGTGGGCGCGCAGGCCCTCGGCCGGGGTCATGTGGATGTCCGGCCAGTATTCGCTGTAGGCGCCGATCTGGATCATCGTGGCGTCGAAGGGGCCGTGCGCGGCGCCGATGTCGCGGAAGCCGGTGAAGTAACCGGTGTCGCCGCTGTGGTAGATCCGGTGCTCGGGTCCCGCGACGGCCCAGGACGCCCAGAGGGTGTGCTGCTGGTTGCGCAGGCCACGGCCGCAGAAGTGCCGCGCGGGTGTCGCGGTGAACGAGATGCCCCCGACCTCCGCCGTCTCGTTCCAGTCCAGCTCGCGCAGACGGGAGGCGGGCACTCCCCAGTGCTCCAGGTGGGCGCCGACGCCCAGCGGCACGGCGAAGATCGTGTTCGTGGAGGCGAGGCCCTTGATCGTCGGCAGGTCGAGGTGGTCGTAGTGGTCGTGCGAGATGACGACGACGTCGACCGGTCCGAGTGCGGCGAGCGAGACGGGCACCGGGTGCAGTCGCTTCGGCCCGACGAAGGAGAAGGGGGAGCAGCGCTCGCCCCAGACCGGGTCGAAGAGCACGCGCCGACCGTCGATCTCGGCGAGGACGCTGGAGTGGCCCATCCAGGTCAGCCGCAGCCCGGAGACGGGCGGTACGGCGAGGTCCGCGAGGGTGTCCTGGTGGACCGGGATGGGGGTGGCGGGCGCGCGCCGGGCGCGCGCCTCCTTGCGGAAGTAGACCTTCGACATCTCCAGCATGGAGCCGGACGGTCTGGTTCTCGCGGTGCCCTCGGGATTCTGGAACACGCCGTCGGCGAAGTTCGGTGAGTTGTGGATCCGCTCCAGACGCTCGCCGGCCGAGTCGGCCCCGAATGCCTCGGCCCGCATCGCGCGCAGCCGGGAGCGGAGTGAGGGTGGGGAGCCGGCGCCGTTCACTGCATCTCCTGAAGGTTCGGGTTCATCTCATTATGGGCGGTTTTCATGACCGGGGTGCCACGTCGGTGCGCCGTCCGTGGCACGTATCAGCAACGTGCGGACGATCTCCCGGATTCCCGCGCACGGCCACCGACAGACGAAATCCGGCCACGCGGCCACGGCCCGACAGCCACCCGGCACCCCCTCCGGCGATCTCTTTGACAGCCGCACACCCCGCTCCCGATACTGACTTTCCATTCAGTTGCAGCGCTCCCCCACGGTCTGCCGTCGTGCCTGGAGGCACCCATGTCCCCCCTGATATCGCTGACCTGGATCGACCATGTGACCGGTCGCGAGGGGTATCTCGTCATCGACCGGCTGGTGCGCGGAGTCTCCAGCGGTGGGCTGCGGATGCGCGACGGCTGCTCGCTGGACGAGGTCACCGGTCTCGCCCGTGGCATGACCATGAAAGAAGCGCTGCACTACAACGACGACCCGTCGGCGCGCTACATCCCGCTCGGCGGCGCCAAGGGCGGTATCGACTGCGACCCCCGTGACCCTGCGGCGTACGGCATCCTCGTCCGCTATCTGCGCGCCGTGCGGCCGTACATCGAGACCGTCTGGACCATGGGCGAGGACCTGGGGCTGACCCAGGACCTGGTCGAGCGGGCCGCCGCCGAGGCGGGGCTCGTCTCGACCGTCCAGGCGATCCATCCGCTCCTCGACGACGAGACGGCGGCGCGGCAACGGCTCGCGGACGCGTTCGCCGTTGATGTCGACGGCATCGGCCTGGACGAACTGGCCGGCGGCTGCGGTGTGGCCGAGGCCGCGCTCACCGCGCTCGACCGCGCGGGGGTGCCGTACGACGGGACTCGGGTCGCCGTACAGGGGTTGGGCACCATGGGCGGGGCGACGGCGCGGTTCCTGGTGCGCGCCGGGCTCAAGATCGTGGCCGTGGCGGACATCAAGGGGACCATCGCCTGTCCGGAGGGCCTGGACGTCGAGGCACTTCTCGCCGCGCGTGACGCGTTCGGGACGGTGGACCGCGCGGCGCTGCGGCCCGGCGACCGGGAACTGCCGGGCGACGCCTGGCTGTCGGCGGACGCCGAGATCCTGGTGCCCGCGGCCGTCTCGTACGCGATCGACACCGCCAACCAGGCACGGATCACGGCCCGTTGGATCGTCGAGGCGGCGAACATGCCGGTCCTGGCGGACGCCGAGGAACTGCTGGCCGCGCGCGGGATCACCGTACTTCCGGACGTCGTCGTCAACTCCGGGACGAACGCCTGGTGGTGGTGGACCCTCTTCGGCGACATCGGCCCGGACCCCGACGAGGCCTTCGCCCACACGCGGCGCTCCATGCGCGCGCTGACGGAGCTGATGCTGGAACGCGCGGAGACCGGGCGTACGACTCCGAGAGCCGCCGCGCACGCGATCGCCGCCGGCCGACTGCCCCTGATCGCCGAGAGGTTCGGTCACTGCCGCTGACACCGGGCGGTCCCGCTCGGGGCCGGGCGGTCCCGCTCGGGGCCGGGCGGGACCGCCGGTGACCGGCTGGTTTACGGCCGGGGGGTTTATGTCAAACGGCGCGAGTTAGGGTTCGGAGTGTGGCGAGAGTACGGCTGAGTGTGGAGGAGCGGCGCGAGGACCTCCTGCGCGCCGCGGTCGATCAGATCCAGACACGGGGGGTGGCCGCCGTGCGTATCGCCGACGTCGCCGCCGCCCTCGGGGTGAGCAACGCCCTGGTGCTGTACCACTTCTCCACGAAGGAGAAGCTTCTCGCCGCCGCCTTCCGGCACGCCGCCGACGAGGACCTGGCGGAATTGCGGGAGTTGCTGGGCCGCCGGACCAGTGCGCTGCGCAGGCTGCATGCCGCGACCCGCTGGTACGCGCCGACCGGTGAGGCCAAGGGCTGGCGGCTGTGGATCGAGGGATGGGCCGCGGCACCGCGCGAGCCGGTGCTCCACGAGGTGGCCAGCGAACTCGACCAGCAGTGGAAGGCCGCGCTGGCCGCCGTCATCACCGAGGGTGTCGACGCCGGCGAGTTCCGCTGCGCCGACCCGGTCGCGACGGCCTGGCGGCTGACCGCGCTCCTGGACGGTCTCGCGGTGCAGATGACGTCGTACGCGGGAGCACTCACCCGCGACACCCTGCTGGAGTGGTCGGACGAGGCGCTGGCGCGCGAACTGGGCATGAACAGAGCGACGTTCACCGCCGGCATCCGATGACCGGCCCCGCCGTCACGGCCATACTGTGGCGGACATCCGGAATCCGGAACGAAGGTGGAGACAGTGGCGCAGCAGACCGAACGTGAGCCGGAGGTCGAGCCCGGCATCGAGCCGGGAGCCGAGCCGAACCATGATGTGCTGGTCGTCGGCGGCAGCGGGGTGGACACCGTGGTCCGTGTCGACTCGCTTCCCGTCCCGCTCGCCGACTCGGTCGGTGTCGGGCCGATCCGCGAATGGCCGGGGCAGACGGGCGGCAACGTGGCCTTGGGCTGTCAGGCGCTGGGACTGAGCGTCAAATTCCTCGATTTCATCGGTGACGACTGGACGGGCGGCCAGGTCCGCGAGCATCTCGCCAAGGGAGGCGTGGACTTCGAAGGGCTGATCTCGCCCGCCGGTACGCGCCGTGCGGTCAATCTCGTCGAGAAGACAGGCCGCCGGATGTCCTTCCACGACGCGCGCGATCCGGAAGACCTGCGGATGCCGCGCGAGTTCTATCTGCCGCACCTGAAGCGGGCCCGCCATGTCCATGTGTCGATCACGAACTTCACCCGGTTCCTCTTCGACGACATCATCGAACAGGGTGTGCCGGTCTCGACCGACCTACACGACTGGGACGGGATGGACGCCTACCACCGGGAGTTCGCCTACCGCGCGGATCTGGTCTTCCTCAGCGCGGCCGGGGCGAGCGAGCGCATAGCGACGTTGATGCGGGAGATCCTGCGGGAGGGCAGGGCGCAGGCGGTGGTGGCCACGGCGGGCGCCGGAGGGTCGTATCTGCTGGCCCGTGGGGGAATCCGTACCCCCCGGCCGATCCCGGCGACCGTCCCGCCCGCACCGGTGGTGGACTCCAACGGCGCGGGCGACGCGTATGTCGCCGGTTTTCTCTACGGGCGTCTCGCCGGGCGGGACCTGGACGACTGCGCGCGCCTGGGCGCGATCGCGGGTGCCTACGCCTGCACCGTGGAGGGCAGTTCGTCGCTGATCGGCGCCGACGCGCTCCTGTCCGGCGTCTGACGACCCCGGCGGTCCGGGGAGCCCCGGCCCGGTGGACCTCGGCCGGTCAGGTCTGCCTCACCGGTTCGTACTCCTTGGCGTCCAGGCCGAACGTCCAGGCGACACCCTCATTGGCGGTACGAGTCCCCGGCGGCACCCGCAGCCAGTAGGTGCGGCTCGTGCCGTCGGGCTCGGGGGTGGAGTTGACGACCTCGACCATCACGACGTCCTCGTCGCCGTCGAGCGCTATCCGCCAGAGGATGCCGGTCTCGTCCTTGCCCATCGGCTGGGCTCCGGACTCGGTGAGATAGCGGTCGTAGCCGTAGTGCTCCAGCATCACACGGCGCAGTTCGGCGTTCTCCTCGGCGCGGATCCGCGCCGGGTCGAGCGAGGTGAGTTCGGCGAGGAAGTCGGCCGGGACGGGCATACCGCGCCACGCGTACAGGGCGAAGCCGTCGGGGTAGGCGAGGGCCGGACCGTCACCGCGGTCGAGGCGTCCCGCCTCGTCGCGGTGCAGCTCCACGGGACGTTCGCAGACCACCGCCACGTTCTCGTACGGCCACCACCAGCCGGCGTGCGCCGCGACCTCGGCGAGTCCCGTGAGCCGGTCGCCACGCCCGTCGAAGGCCGCGAGCCAGGCGGCGTCGTGCTGGCCGAGGACCGCGTCGAGCAGCAACTGACGTGTCCGGGCGAGGTCGTCGGCCTCCGTGCCGAGAGTTTCGGTGATGCCGGAGCGGATCCGGTCGGCGAGCGCGCGGGTGGTGTCCCACAGCCGGGCGCCGGTGGCTCCCCACCACTCGGCCCAGCCCGCCGGGCCCAACTCGTCGTGGATACGCCGTCGTTCATCCGCCCATGGTTTGGTGCGGACCTCCTCGCGGACCGAACTGCCCTGATCCGTGAGGGACCGCACGGCGGCGAGTCCGGCGAGCGGGGAGTCCGCCCACACGATCCGCTCCGGCTCGGTCAGCCCGGCCGTTCGGTAGGCGAGCCGTATGCCCGCCTCGGCCGCCGGCCGGTCGGCCGCCCCTGTCGCCGCCGCGACGCCCCGCCACTTGTCCACATGCTGCATGTCTGAAGCCCCGTCCCCTGTCGCGAACTGTTCTGTGTACTGCCGTGCCGCCACGGGCACTTACCACGTGTGGGTCGCCGCTTCTCAGTCGGCGACGACGCGAACCGCACCCGGCAGGTACTCGCGCTGACGCACCACGCGGAACCACCCCTTGGGCAGCGGGATCGCCGCGTGCTCCTCGTGCACCACCCGGCCGCCCTCCGGCAGATGGAGCAGCATCGGCCCGAACTCGCCGCCCGTCTCGCGGACGAGCAGGCCGGGGCCGGTCACCGCGTGAGCGTGTCCCGTGACCTCACCGAGCGCGAGCACGAGGCGTCCCCGCGCGTCCCTCGGCTCGCTCGGCGCCTCGGTGATCCCGGACGGCACGCTGTCGTCCGCGACGGGCACGATGAGCACGTCTCCCTGCCGGTACATGGCTCTCCCCTCGACCGGCGGCGCCGAGTGCGCCGACCTGTGAACGACGCTAGACGGTGGGTCTGACAATCGGCTCCGCCCCTCGAACCGGGCTGTCAGTGGGGCCTGTTACAACTTCTCTCAGCATCAAGCCGATCAACGCCGAAGCCCGGTGTCTGGAGCACTCGCCATGACCGTTTCGACCCACAAGCAGGAGCTGGACGGCCTGCCCGCGTTCGACTTCCCCGACGCCGAAGCCGAACCGGAGGCGAAGCTCCCCGACGCGGGGTCGGTGGCCTGGCGCGTCAGCGTCGACGCGTACGACAGCGAGGAGGAGTGGGAGTCGGCGTTCGCCCGTTTCCTCAAGGCCGTCGACACCACCGAGGTGCGCGCGCTGATCGTCGGCTCCTGGAGCGAGGCCTACGACTCCGAGCCGGAGGAGGTGATAGCCGCCATCCTCGCCGCGAGCGACCGACTCCCCTCTCTCCGTGCGCTGTTCGTCGGTGACATCACCTACGAGGAGTGCGAGATCTCCTGGATCAACCAAATGGAGATTGCGCCCCTGATCAACGGCCTTCCCCGGTTGCACTCGTTCGGGGTGCGCGGCGGCCAGGGTCTGGGCATGACCGGAATCAAGCACGAGCGGCTGCGTTCGCTGACCGTCGAGACGGGCGGTCTGGACGCGGACGTCGTACGGAACATCGGCGCGGCCGAGCTCCCCGCACTGGAGCACCTGGACATCTGGCTGGGGGTGTCCTGGTACGGCGCGAACACGATCGTGGCGGACCTCGATCCGTTCCTCACCGGAGCGCGTCTTCCCGCCCTGAAGTCACTGGCGCTGCGCAACAGCGAGATCCAGGACGACATCGCGGCGGCGCTGGCGGGCGCGCCGGTCGTGGCGCGGCTGGAGAGTCTCGACCTGTCGATGGGCACGCTCGGCGACGAGGGAGCCGAAGCGCTCCTCGCCGGTCAGCCGCTCACCCACCTCAAGAAGCTCGATCTCCACCACCACTATCTGAGCGAGCCGATGCAGAAGCGGATCCGCGCGACGCTGGAGCCCGCCGGTGTGGTCGTGGATCTCTCCGAGGGCGAGACCTCGGGGCGCGACGACTCGCGTTACACGGCGGTGGCCGAATGAACAGCGCGGACGGGATCGACCACTTCGACGGGTTCCACGGGCTTGAAGTCTTCACCCTCCCCCACGACGCGTCCCCGGAGCCGGGGGAGCTGCCGGACCCGGACGCCGTCGCCTGGCGGCTCGACTGCGGCTGGGACGAGGAGTGGCCGTTCTCCAGGGTGTGGCGGCAGTTCACGGAAGTCGTGGACATCGCGCGCGTGCGCGCGCTGGTCATCGGGCCGTGGTGGATCGGCGAGTACTCGGAGCTGGGGCCGACCCTGGATCTGATCGTCGCCGACGCGGCGCGCTTCCCCGCCCTGCGGGCGCTGTTCCTGGCGGACGTCGTGAGCGAGGAGTGCGAGGTCTCCTGGCTACGGATCAACGACATCACCCCCGCGATCGAGGCGTTCCCGCTGCTGGAGGAGTTCGGTGTGCGGGGCTGCGGCGACACCTACCGGGACGGTGACCTGCGGCTGCGGCCGGTGAAGCACGACCATCTGCGGGTCCTGCGTTTCGAGTCTGGCGGGCTGCCGGGGGCCGTTGTCCGCGCTGTCGGCGCGAGCGAACTGCCCGCGCTGGAGCATCTGGAGCTGTGGCTGGGCGTCACCGAGTACGGCGGCAACGCCACCGTCGCCGATCTGGCCCCGCTCCTCGACGGCGGCCGATTCCCGCGCCTGCGCCATCTGGGGCTCCAGAACAGCGAGATCCAGGACGAGATCGCCGGCGCCGTGGCTGCGGCGCCGGTCGTCGCGGGGCTCGAATCACTGGCGCTGTCCATGGGCACGCTCAGCGAGACGGGAGCCGAGGCGCTCCTCGCAGGCCAGCCGCTCACCCATCTGAAGGAGCTGGACCTTCGCCATCACTATCTGCCGCCGGAGTGGACCGGGCGGATCCTGGAAGCTCTGGTGCCGCACGGTGTGCTGGTGGAGATGGATCCGTCCGACAACATCGACGATGACGACGAGTGGCGTTATGTCGCCGTCTCCGAGTAGCGACGGGCCGCGCCCCGGACAGGACCTGGCGGTCGTCGGCAATCCCGCCAACCGCCGGGTCCGGTTGTTCCAGGACGCGGTCGAAGCCGCCGGGCTGTCGCCGGCCCGTGAAGTGGCGTGGCTCGATGTGCTGGGCGGGCGTGCGGAGTTCCGGCCCGGTGAGGTCGTACGGATCGAGTCGCCGGGCGAGGACGCGGCGGTGGAGCGGCTGTTGCGCGGCGCCGACGATCCGACACGGGTCGAGGGCACGGCGCTGTGGTACGCGCGGTTCACCTCCGCCGTACGGGAGTTGGGCCGGGCGGCAAGCGCGGCGGGGGCCGATCTCCTCGACGACCCGGACGAGTTGGCGGTGCTGTTCGACAAGCGGCTGTGCCACGAGGTGCTGGACCTGGCCTCCGTACCGGTGCCGCCGTCGCCGACCTCGGGACCGGGCGCGCCGCCCGTGTACGGCTGGGACGACGTACGCGCGCTGATGGGCGGTCCCGGTATGCGCCGGGCGTTCGTCAAGATCGCGCACGGCTCCTCGGCCTCCGGGGTGCTGGCCGTCGAGACCGCGGGTCCCGGTCGGGTGCGCGCGACGACATCGGTCGAACGGGACGCGGCCGGGCGGCTGTTCAACTCGCTGCGGGTACGGCGCCTGACCACCGAGCACGAGGTGGCGGCGATCGTCGACGCGCTGGCCCCGGACGGGCTGCATGTCGAGCGGTGGCTGCCGAAGGCCACGCAGAACGGCAAGGCGGCCGATCTGCGGGTGGTGGTCGTCGCGGGCCGCGCGACGCACGCCGTCGTACGGACCAGCTCGTCGCCCATGACCAATCTGCATCTCGGCGGCGCGCGCGGCGATCTGGAAGCGGTGCGCGCGGCGGCCGAAGCGGCGGGCGGCGGCGGGAGTTGGGCCGCGGCGCTGGACATCTGCGAACGCGCCGCCGCCTGCTTTCCCGGCACGCACTGCGTGGGGGTGGACCTGCTGCCGTCGACCGGCTGGCGCCGCTTCGCGGTCGGCGAGGTCAACGCGTTCGGCGATCTGCTGCCCGGCCTCACGGGACTGCCGGGCAGCGGCGCGGAGGGCCTGGACACGTATGGGGCGCAGCTCGCGGCACTGCGTGCGGGCGGGGCGGAAGCACGGGGTGCGGCTCTGAGACGAGAGGTTTCGAGATGAGGGGTGCGACGGACGCAGGGGCCGGCGCCGTCGTCGTCGGCGCGCCCGCGGTGCTCACGCCCACGACGGTCGCGCGCGCCGCGCGAGCGGACGAGGACGCGCGGATGCCCGACATGAGCCGCGTCGTCGGGTACGACGATCTGCTGCTGGTCACGCTCGACACGCTGCGTTTCGATGTCGCCACCGAGCTGGCCGCGGCCGGCCGGCTGCCGAATCTCGCCCGCCATCTGCCGGGCGGGCGCTGGGAGATGCGGCACGCCCCCGGCAGCTTCACCTACGCCTCGCACCAGGCGATGTTCGCCGGTTTCCTGCCGACGCCCGCCGCGGCGGGGCCGCATCCACGGCTGTTCGCGGCGCGGTTCGAGGGCAGCGAGTCCACGGCCGACAGGACGTACGTCTTCAACACACCCGACCTGGTGTCGGGTCTCGCGGACGCCGGGTACCGGACGGTGTGCATCGGGGGTGTCGGCTTCTTCAACAAGCGGGGCGCGCTCGGTTCCGTACTGCCGGGGATGTTCCAGGAGAGCCACTGGGAGCCGGAGTTCGGCGTGGCGTCGCCGACAGCGTTCGAGGCGCAGGTGGCCCGCGCGGAGCGGGTCGTGGCCGGACTGTCCGCAGATCAGCGGCTGTTCCTCTTCGTCAACGTGCCGTCGCTGCACCAGCCGAACTGGTTCCATCTGCCCGGCGCCACCCGTGAGGCGGGTGACTCGCGCGAGACGCACGCCGCCGCGCTCGAATACGTCGACCGGCACATCGGCCGGCTGTTCGCCGCCGTGAGCAGCCGGCGCCGCTGCTTCACGATCATCTGTTCCGACCACGGCACGGCCTACGGGGACGACGGCTGGAGCGGCCACCGTCTCGGCCACGAGTCCGTGTGGACCGTGCCCTACGCCCATTTCTTCCTGGAGCAGGGGGCACTGTGACGACCAACACGACCCGGCCGTACGAGAGTTACGTCTACGCCTATCCGCACAAGACCGCGTACCGCCCATTGGCCGACCGGCCGGCGCTGAGCGATCTGTGGGCCGGTGAGCGCAAGGACGCGCTCTCGCTCTATCTGCACATACCGTTCTGTGAGGTCCGCTGCGGCTTCTGCAACCTCTTCACACGCATCGGTGCGCCCGACGAACTGACGACGCGTTATCTGGACGCGCTGGACCGGCAGGCGACCGCCGTCGCCGACGCGCTCCACGCGGACGGCGCACCGGACAGCACGACGGGGGTGCGCTTCGCGGCGGCGGCCTTCGGCGGAGGCACGCCCACCTTCCTGACAGCGGGCGAGCTGGAGCGGCTGTGCGACATCGCCGAGAAGCGGATGGGCGCCGATCTGCGGGCTGTTCCGCTCTCGGTGGAGACATCGCCGTCGACGGCCACGGCCGACCGGCTGTCAGTGCTGGCCGATCGCGGAGCCACGCGGCTGAGCATCGGCGTGCAGAGCTTCGTCGAGGAGGAGGCGAAGGCGGCGGTGCGCCCGCAGCGCCGCTCCGACGTCGAGGCGGCGCTCGGCCGGATCCGGGACGCGCGGATCCCGGTCCTCAACATCGACCTCATCTACGGCATCGACGGCCAGACTCCGGAGTCCTGGCGGCTCTCGCTCGACGCGGCGCTCGCCTGGCGGCCCGAGGAGCTGTATCTCTATCCGCTGTACGCCCGGCCGTTGACCCCGCTCGGACGGCGGGCCCATCCCAGTGAGGCCGACTGGGACGCCCAGCGGCTCGATCTGTACCGGCGGGGCCGGGACCATCTCCTGGCGCACGGCTACGAGCAGGTGTCGATGCGCATGTTCCGCCTCCCCGGCGCGCCACGCGAAGGGGCGGACGACTACGCGTGCCAGACCGACGGCATGATCGGCCTCGGCTGCGGTGCGCGGTCGTACACCTCGCGGTTGCACTACTCCTTCGACTACGCGGTCGGGATGCGCGAGATCCGGAACATCATCGACGCCTATACGACCACCGAGGACTTCTCCCGCGCCGAGGTCGGCCGGGCGGTGGACCCGGACGAGGCGCGCCGCCGGCACCTCCTCCAGTCGCTGCTCCAGGCCAAGGGCATGGCGGTGGAGGACTACCGCGAGCGGTTCGGCAGCCGCCCCGGCGACGACTTCCGCGCCGAACTCGACCGCTTCGCCGGCCTCGGGTGGCTCAACACGGGCTCCGAGCCCGGCGTGCTGCGGCTCTCGCCCGAAGGTCTCGCGCACTCGGACGCGCTGGGCCCGGCGCTGTTCTCCCCCGCCGTCCGGGCCGCGATGGCCTCGTACGAACCGAAGTGAGGCAGCAGCCGTGGACCTGACGATCCTCTACCGGGGCCCGCTCGCCTCCTGCGACTACGACTGCCCCTACTGCCCGTTCGCCAAGCGCCGCGACAGCACCGCCCAGTTGCGGGCGGACCGGGCCGCGCTGACGCGCTTCACGGCGTGGGCCGCCGGGCAGACGGGCGACCGGTTGTCGGTCCTCTTCACGCCGTGGGGCGAAGGTCTCACCCGCTCCTGGTACCGGCGGGCGCTCACCGACCTCTCCCAACTCCCCCATGTCGCACGGGTCGCCATCCAGACAAACCTCAGCTGCCGTACGGACTGGCTGCGGGCCGCCGACCCGGCGAAGCTGGCCCTGTGGTGCACGTACCACCCCGGCCAGACGCCGTACGACCGCTTCCTCGCCAAGTGCCGTGAGCTGGCCACCGAGGGCATCCGCTTCAGCGTCGGCATCGTCGGCTTCCCCGACCACCTCGGCCAGGCCCGCCGGCTCCGCGCCGACCTCCCCGACCACGTCTACCTCTGGGTCAACGCGGCGGAGGGCCGCAGCTATTCGGACCCGGAGGCCACCGCCTGGACCTCGATCGACCCCCTGTTCCCGTACAGCCGCCACCCCCACCGCTCGGCCGGCCTCCCCTGCCGGACGGGCGAATCGGTGATCTCGGTCGACGGCGAAGGCACGGTCCGCCGCTGCCACTTCGTCCCGGCGGAACTGGGCAACCTCTACGACGGCTCGTACCGCCGGGCTCTCCGGCCCCGCGCGTGCCCACTGACCACCTGCGAATGCCACATCGGTTACGTCCATCTGGAAACACTGCCGCTGTACGACGTCTTCGCGGGCGGCGTCCTCGAACGCGTACCGGCAGACCCCGTCAGCCACAGCTGAACATTCTTGACCCGTGTATGTGACCTGCCCGACCCGGTCAAAATTCGCTCAAGCCGGAATACGGAAAAGGTCGTTGGGGGGGGCCCCGGGGGCGGGCCCCCCCCCCAAAGACAATTCAGCAGGTCACAAAGCAGATCCCGGCGAGGCGCGCCCGCACCAGGCGGGCGCCACACCACCCCAGCCCGACAACCGGGCA